>NZ_JBEZYN010000002.1:0-525973 GCF_040638605.1 Streptomyces sp. NPDC026092 | reverse complement strand
CTTGATGGCCTCCGGGGGGAGGTCCGACGGGGCGGGCGACGCCCCGTCGGGAACCTTGTCGAGCTTGTCAGTCACAACGACTGCCCTTCAGTGGTACGTGGGGATCAGGAGCCGCCGTTGATCTGGGCCGCGGGAATCGCGCCGTCCCCGGCGTTCCACTTGTCCAGCGCAGCCTTGTACGTGCCGTCCTTGATGATCGCGTCGAGGGCTTCCTTGATCGCGTCACGCAGCTGCGTGTCCTTCTTGTCGACGGCGATGCCGAAGAAGCCGGCGTCCGACTTGTTGGCGATGGCCTCGAAGTCGTTGCCGCCGCCCGCGGTCTTCGCGATGTACGCGGCGACCGGGGAGTCGTTCAGGTCGGCGACGGCGCCGCCCGCCTTGACGCGGGTCTGGGCCTCGGCGTCGGTCGGGAAGGACTCGAAGGTGAGGGCGGGCTTGCCGTCCTTCTTGCACTTCTCGGCCTGGTCCTTGGCGGCCTGCTCGTACGTCGTGCCCCGCTGGACGGCGAGCTTCTTGCCGCACAGGTCGTCGAGGGACTTGATGTTCTCCGGGTTGCCCTTCTTCACCAGGATGCCGGTGGAGGCGGTGAAGTAGTCGACGAAGTCGACACCCGTGCCGACCTTCTGGCCCTTGTCGTCCAGACCCTCCTGGCGGGCCTTGGTGTCGGTCATCGAGGACATCACGACGTCCGTACGACCGGTCGGGAGCGCGGTGAGCAGGGTGTCGAACGTGCCGCTGGCGAACTCGAACTTCACACCGAGCTGCTTGCCCAGGGCGGCGGCGATGTCGGGGTCGACACCGACGATCTTGTCGCCCTCCTTGAACTCCATCGGGGCGTACGTGGCGTCCGTACCCACCTTGATGACGCCGGCCTTCTGGATGTCGGCGGGGAGCTTGGCGAAGAGCGGGGCGTCGGAGACGGCGCCGGAGGTCTTGTCGCCCGTGGGGGTCGAGCCACCGTTGGTCTGGTCGCCGCAGGCGGTCAGCAGCATGGAGCCGGCGACCGCGATGGCGGCGACCGCGGCAAGACGGGAGGTGCGGGTCTTGGCGGTCGTGCGGCGCGTGGAGCGTGCGGTCATGGTCGGGTTCCTCCGGCGTGTGAGGCGTTGCCATAGGCCGCGTGCACGCACCTTCGGGTGTCGCGACCTCGTGTGATTACGCGCATCTTGCCATTCGGACTGCGTCAATCGGACGGCCACGCATGTCAAAATCGGATAACGGGTGACCCCCGAACTCCGGAGGCCCGGTGGACACTGGCCGGACCTCTTCCGGGGAATGTTCCCCGAGGCCGGAAAATCTCCGGTTGATCTCGCCATCCGGACTACACGAAGGCCACCATCCGGTCTACACGAGAACGTTTCCGGACATGAGGCGACGCGCCTGCTCTTCGCAAGGTGCCTTTGCGTCCGTATGAGCCGCGTCACCGCTCCGCAATGGACTCGTCTACGGTGATGTACGTCCGGTAAGAAGGATCCTTACACCCCTCATCCGGGGCTCAGGGCGCGTTGTGCGGCGCGCCCGCGCGGTTGCCAGACACGGCGACCGCGGGACCCGCCCACCCCTCCTCAAGAAGGAGTGGCCACCCTCAAATGAAGAAGACTTAAGGGGTCAACCCAATGGCAGCGGAGATCGTCAATCCTCGCAGCGAGAGCGGTACGGAAGGGGCTCAGGAGCCCTTCGATCCGGCCTTCGCGCTGCACCGCGGCGGCAAGATGGCCATCTCGGCCACGGTGCCGTTGCGCGACAAGGACGACCTGTCCCTCGCGTACACGCCCGGCGTCGCCAAGGTGTGCACCGCGATTGCCGAGCAGCCGGAGCTGGTCCACGACTACACCTGGAAGTCCCAGGTCGTCGCGGTCGTGACCGACGGTACGGCGGTGCTCGGACTCGGCGACATCGGCCCGGAGGCGTCGCTTCCGGTGATGGAGGGGAAGGCCATCCTCTTCAAGCAGTTCGGCGGCGTGGACGCGGTGCCGATCGCGCTCGCCACCACCGACACCGACGAGATCGTGGAGACCGTCGTCCGGCTCGCCCCCTCCTTCGGCGGCGTGAACCTGGAGGACATCTCGGCGCCCCGGTGCTTCGAGATCGAGCGCAAGCTCCAGGAGCGCCTGGACATCCCCGTCTTCCACGACGACCAGCACGGCACCGCCGTCGTCACCCTCGCCGCGCTCCGCAACGCGGCGAAGCTGACCGACCGGGGCCTCGGCGACCTGCGCGCGGTCATCTCCGGCGCCGGTGCGGCGGGCGTCGCCATCGCCAAGTTCCTCCTCGAGGCGGGGCTCGGTGACGTGGCCGTCACGGACCGCAAGGGCATCGTCAGCCGTGACCGGGACGACCTGAACCCGGTCAAGCGCGAGCTCGCCGAGATCACGAACAAGGCGGGCCTCACCGGCTCCCTCGAGGACGCCCTGGCCGGCGCGGACGTCTTCATCGGCGTCTCCGGCGGTACGGTCCCGGAGGCCGCGGTCGCGTCCATGGCGCCGAACGCGTTCGTGTTCGCCATGGCCAACCCGAACCCCGAGGTCCACCCCGACGTCGCGCACAAGTACGCGGCCGTCGTGGCGACCGGCCGTTCGGACTACCCGAACCAGATCAACAACGTGCTCGCCTTCCCCGGCATCTTCGCGGGCGCCCTCCAGGTCCGGGCCTCCCGGATCACCGAGGGCATGAAGATCGCCGCGGCGAACGCCATCGCGGACGTGGTCGGTGACCAGCTCGCCGCCGACTGCGTGATCCCGTCGCCCTTCGACGAGCGCGTCGCCCCGGCGGTCGCGAACGCCGTCGCCGCCGCCGCCCGCGCCGAGGGCGTCGCCCGCCGCTGACGCCTCGCGCACCCGTGAAGGGCCCCGTCCTGGTCTCAGGGCGGGGCCCTTCCGCATGCCCCTCGTGGCCCGGGCGGCAGGGACGCGCGTCACAGCGATGTGCGGTTCCGCCGCAGGCCCGGTGACCCTACGCTCATGGCCATGTTCGCTGCCTACGCCGCCCGAATCGACCGTGACCAGCCGCTGAACGGCCTTGAGCTGGGCGAGCGGCCCGAGCCCGAGGTGCGTCCCGGGTGGACCACCGTCACCGTCAAGGCCGCCTCGCTCAACCACCACGACCTCTGGTCGCTGCGCGGGGTGGGCCTGCCCGAGGAGAGGCTGCCGATGATCCTCGGCTGCGACGCCGCGGGCATCGACGAGAACGGGAACGAGGTCGTCCTCCACTCCGTCATCGGCCAGTCCGGCCACGGGGTCGGCCCCGACGAACCGCGCTCGATCCTGACCGAGCGGTACCAGGGCACCTTCGCCGAGCGCGTCACGGTGCCCGCCTGGAACGTGCTCCCCAAGCCCAAGGAGCTCTCCTTCGAGGAGGCCGCCTGCCTCCCGACCGCCTGGCTCACCGCGTACCGCATGCTCTTCACCAACGGGGGCGTCCGCCCCGGCGACTCCGTCCTGGTCCAGGGCGCCGGCGGCGGGGTCGCCACCGCCGCCATCGCCCTCGGCGCCGCCGCCGGCCTGCGGGTCTTCGCCACCAGCCGCGACGAGGCCAAGCGGAAGCGGGCCGTCGAGCTCGGCGCCCTCGAGGCGTACGAGCCGGGCGCCCGGCTGCCGAAGCGGGTCGACGCCGTCATCGAGACCGTCGGCGCCGCCACCTGGTCGCACTCGGTCAAGTCGCTGCGCCCCGGCGGCACCCTGGTGATCTCGGGCGCCACGAGCGGCGACCGCCCCTCGCACGCCGAGCTCACCCGGATCTTCTTCCTTGAGCTCAAGGTCGTCGGCTCCACCATGGGCACCAAGGACGAGCTGGAGGACCTGCTCGCCTTCTGCGCCACCACGGGCCTCCGGCCGGTGATCGACCAGGTGCTGCCGCTGGACCGCGCGCGTGAGGGCTTCGAGAAGATGGCCTCGGGCGACCTCTTCGGAAAGATCGTCCTGACCAACTCTTGATGGATCGTCAGATCTGCTGATGGGATCTCCGGCACCGCGATCGCACGCGATCACACCCTCGTGCCGGAGGTCCCATGTTGCGAACGACCCTTGCCACAGGCGCCGTTGTCGCCGCGCTGCTCGCCCCGAGCGGAGCGCCCGCTCAAGGAGCTTTACCTCCTCTCACCGATGACCACGGGCGCGTCCTCACCCTGCGCGGGTGGAACGTCGAGGACAAGGCCAACCGCGGCGAGAAGGCCCTCTCCGCCATCACCGAGCGCCACTTCCGCGACATGCGCGCCAAGGGCTTCAACTTCGCCCGGCTGCTCGTCTTCTGGGACGACCTGGAGCCGCGCCGCGGCCAGTACAGCCAGGACTACCTGCGGAAGATCGAACGCATCCTGGACTGGGCGGAGAAGTACGACGTCCATGTCCTCATCGACGCCCACCAGGACGTCTTCGGTCCCGCCTTCGGCCACCGGGGCGTGCCCGCCTGGGCGACCAGGACCGACGGGCTGCCCTTCACCCCGCACCCGGACGACTGGTTCGCCGAGTACTTCGAGCCGGCCGTGCAGCGCGCCTTCACCCATCTCTACGAGGACGAGGACCTGCGCCGCGCCCAGGCCGAGATGTGGCGCCTGCTCGCCGACCGGTTCGAGGACCACCCGGCCGTCCTCGGCTACGACCTGATCAACGAGCCCATGGGCGAGCTGCGCGAGGGCGAGGACCTGCCGACCGCCGCCCGGCGGATCGAGCGCGAGCAGCTGACCCCGATGTACAACCGGCTCGCGGACGCGGTCCGCGCGGTGGACCGGGACACCTGGGTCTTCGTCGAGCCGACCCCGATCGTCGGCGAGGGCGTGCCCACCGGCCTCGGCCGGATCGACGACCCGAAGGTCGTCTACGCCCCGCACTTCTACAACGCCGCCATGGAGGCGGGCGCCGACTACGACCCGGCCGCCCGCTGGATCGAGACGTACGAACAGGCCGTGACGCAGTACCCCAAGGAGTACAAGGTCCCGGTCGTCGTGGGGGAGTGGGGCCCGCTCAACAACACCCTGCCGAACATGAACCGCTTCTACCGCGAGGCGATGGCCTCCCTCGGCCGGTACGGCAGCGGGTGGGCCGGCTATGTGTGGTGCTACGGCGGCGGGTACTGCGCGGTGGACGGCGCCGGGACCTTCCGTACGAACAAGGAGCTGACCGCCGAGCCCTACGCGGAGGCCGTCGCGGGCACGGTCACCTCCGCCGCGTACGACTCCGGGGCCGGGGTCTACCGGCTGGAGTACGTCTCGTCCCGCCGGGGCTCTCGGGTCACCGAGCTCTCCCTTCCCCCGGGCGCCTGGCAGGTGACGGCCCGGGGGAAGGCGATCGTGGTCCGCACGGGCACGTCAGGCGGCTCCGCCCTGGTCCTCGCGGCCCCGGGGGCCCGGGTGACGGTGACCGCCACCCGGGCTCCGCGCTAGGGCCTGTCCGGCGGATCATGGCCGGGGTCGCGACGCCTGGCACGGCCCCTCGCCGCGTTGCCGAAACGCCCCGACAGCTCCGCTATCGAGACGCTCCGGCGCCTTGCGATGCGTCCCCTAGGCCCAGAGGGCCTGGGGAGGCCCCATGCACCAGACGCCGCGGCCTATCCGACCCTGATCCGCCGGACAGGCCCTAGGCGTCCTTGCGGGCCGGCCGGAGGAGCGACGTGACGCGGTCCGCCGCCGTCGACAGGTGGCGGCGGGCCTCGGTCAGCTGGGCCGCCGTCACCCCGTGGTCCCGCGCGGCGTCACGGATGTCGTCGCGGAACCGGTCGAGGAGCCGGTCCAGGTCGCGGGCCGGGTCGCCGGTGGACTCGACGGTCCGGGCCCAGTCGGAGAGGGTCTCCTCCGAGACGGCCCCGGCTTCCTCCGTGACGGCGTCCTTCGGGGTGGCTGCCGGGGTCGTCCCCGCCGCGGTCTCCTCCTGGGCCGCCTTCCCCGGAGTCGCCGTGCGACCCGAGGCCCTGGGGTGCGTCGTGCCCGTGACCAGACCGCCGAGCTGGGCGGTGATGTCCGAGATGCCCTCCCAGACGCCCTTCGGCCAGTCGCCGCGCGCGAAGTGGTCCTGGACCTGGTCCTGGACCTGCTGGGCGATCCGCTGGAACTCCTTGGCCTGCCGGCGCGCCGACTGGGCCTCCTCGCGGGCCTGGCGGGTCTGCTCCCGCCACTCCTGCTTCGCGCGCCGCAGCTCCTCCTTGGCGTCGGAGAACGAGGAGCCCTTCTGTCGGCTCTCGCTCGCCGCCGCGCGCATCTCGCTGCGCAGCTTGCCCGCCGCGCCGCGCACGTCGTCGCGGATCTCGGCGGCGAGCTCGGAGACCGACTCGCGGATCTCCCGCTCCAGGTCGTCCAGTTCGCCGACGCGGCCGGCCAGCTCGGCGCGGCCCGCGTCGGTGATCGAGTACACCTTGCGGCCGCCCTCGGTGGCGTGCGTGACCAGACCCTCGGCCTCCAGCTTGGCGAGCCGGGGGTAGACCGTGCCTGCCGACGGTGCGTAGAGCCCCTGGAACCGCTCCTCCAGGAGCCGGATCACCTCGTAGCCGTGGCGGGGCGCCTCGTCGAGGAGCTTGAGCAGGTAGAGACGCAGGCGGCCGTGGGCGAAGACGGGCGGCATGTCACAGCACCTTTCCGGAGGGCGAGGACGAGGGCGTGGCGGAGGGTGAGGGTACGGCGCCGGCGTCGGCGGAGCTGTCGGTGTCTTCGGAGCCGTCGGGGTCTTCGGGGCCCGCCGCCTCCGGGCGGCGCAGGAGGGCGATCGAGCCGGACACCGTCGTGGCCTTGAGCTTGCCGCGGCCGTCGCCGAGCGTGCCGGTGATGCTCTTCGTGCCCCACTGCCCGCCCACCCGGAGGTCCTCGAAGGCGTTGGAGACGGAGCCGCTCGTGGTGCTGGCCTCGACCTCGGTGTCCGAGGGGTGCGGGATCCTGAGCGCGATCTCGCCGGAGACGCTGGTCAGGCGGATGTCGGCGGGAGGCCCGGCCTGCTCGCCGGCGTCCAGGTCGATCACCAGGTCCCCGCTGACCGTGTCGGCCTTCACGGAGGCGCCCGAGCCGTCGATCACGGTCAGGTCGCCGGTCACGGTGTTGACCCGCAGCGCGCCCGTGACCGTGTGGGCCTCGAAGGAGCCGGAGACGCTCTCCGCGTGGACCGGTCCGGAGAGCCCGACGAGGGTGGTGTCGCCGGTGACGCCCTGGACGTCCGTACGCCCCTTGATCCCGGAGATCACCGCACCGGCGCCGACCACGCCCACCTCGACGTCCGCGCCGGCCGGGACGGCCACCGAGACGACGGCCCGGCGGCGGAGCCCCATGGGGTCGAACCACTTGAGGAAGCCCTGCCAGTGCAGGTCGTCGTAGGAGACGGTCAGGGTCGAGCCCTCCTGCGTCACGGTGAGCGGCGGGCCCTTGATCTCGGCGATCTCCAGGCGGGCGGTGCGCTCGTCGGTGCCCACCACGTTCACCGTGCCGTTGACGACGCGGACCCGGAGGCAGGTGACGGGGTCGGTCAGCGTGAGTTTCGTCGGCTCGGCCACGGACCACTCTGTCATCGTGCTGACCTCCCGTTCGGTGACGCAACATATCGCGTCTCTCGATAGACACGATATATCGCGGTACGGGGAAGTCAACCCCCGTTTCCGTCAGGGCGCGAGCAGGCATTCACTCTTGTAACGGGACAAATTGGCCTAGCGTAAGGCCTCATGAACGCGACATCCGGATCGAGCCCCGACGCTCGTCCCGCCGGGGCGCTGCTGCTCTGCCGCGCCGAGCCCGCGGCGGTCCGCCCACCGGCCCAGCTGCTGCGCGAACAACTGCTCCTCGCCCCGGCCGGCACCGAATGGTGCGTCGTCGTCCCGGAGGGGAAGCCGTGGCTCCACGGCGGCGAGCCCGTCGAGCGGGTCGTCACGGGCTGGGCCACCGCGCTGGCCGTCTCCGCCGCCACCTGGCCGGTCCTCGCGCTCTGGTGGGACGCGGACCGGGCGGGCTTCACCCTGGCCGCGGGCTTCCGCCGCACCGTCGGCTACACCTGGCTGGCGGACGGCACCCCGGTCGGCGAGGACGAGGCCATGCGCACCTTCGCGGCCCGGCTCGCCCTCGACCCCGTCCTCGACGTCCAGGCCCTGGAGCCGCTCACCCGGCCCGACACCGACGCCGACGCGCACGCCCGGCTCGTCGGCCTGGCCGCCGTCCTCGCGCGCGTGGGCCTCGCCCTGCCCACCGGCCTCACCCCCGGCGAGAGCGCCGACCGGCTCCGCTCGGTCGCCCTGGCCCAGGGGGCGGAACAGCTCGAATGGTCCGGCTGGCGCGAAGCCGTGCGCGCCGAACTCGACGCGGTGGAGGGCGGCCCCTTCGGCCCGTATCTGCGCGGCCGCAGGGCCCGGCTGCTCGGCGCGGCGCAACTGGGGGCGGGACTGCCGCTGCTCGCCTGGGGCATCGGCCGCCGCAGCGGAGGCTGGACGACGGCCGGGGCGCTGCTCGTCGTACACGGCGCGCTGGGGCTCGTGTACGACCGGCTGCGCGGTCCGTGACCCCCGAAGGGGGTCACCGGAGACGTACTGGCTACTCGTCGTCCTCGTCCTCGTCGTCGAGGCGGGCCAGCCAGGTCGCGAGGCGCTCGACGGGCACCTCGAAGTCGGGGTTGAGATCGACGAACGTACGCAGCTGCTCGGCGAGCCACTCGAAGGACACCTCCTCCGTGCCGCGCCTCTTTTCCAGTTCCTCGATGCCACGGTCAGTGAAGTACATGCGATCAGGATAGGCCGTGCTCCGCGCGGCCTATCGCGCTTGTCAGCGGCAGGGACTAGCCTTCTTCATCATCGTTTCGGGGAGCGGGGGGCCGCTGTGACGCACGGGATCGCTCGGATTCGACTGGACGACGGCACGCCCGTCTGGGCCCGCGTCAGCGAGCCCGAGGAACTACGCCGGGGCGGCGGCTTCACGGACACCGGCATCGGCGACCGGGTCCTCTCCATGACGGAGGGGCTCACCGACGTCGTGCGCGGGGTCGTCGGCTCGCTGCGGGGCGGGCTCGACCCGCAGGCGCCGGTCGAGGTCTCCGTCAGCTTCGGCATCGAACTCACCGCGCAGGCGGGGAAGGTGATCAGCGTCCTCGCCGAGGGCGGCGGCACGGCCTCGATCGCGGTCTCCCTCACCTGGACCGAACCGGGCCCGGCGACCGCGGCCGACGAGGCAGCCGATTCGGTGGCCGAGCCGGCCCCCGCACCCGGCTCCGTGCGCGCGCCCGCCCCCGTCCCCGGGCCCGCGCCGGCGCCCGATGCGGGGGCGCCGCAGCGGCCGGCGGCCGACGGCGCCGTATGAGCGCCTTCGAATCCCTCGTGCGCCCCGCGCTGGTACGCATCGCGGCTCCCGGTGACGGGTATGACCCGCACGGCGACCGGTACTGGGGCACCGGCTTCTTCATCGCCCCCGGCTGGGTGCTGACCTGCGCCCACGTCGTGGCCAAAGGGGGGAGCGAGGTGTGGAGAGGAAAACGGGCCGTCGGCATCGTCCGGGACGGCGGAGTGACGACCGGCGAGGTCGTCCTCGCGAGCCCGCGCCCCGCCGATCCCGAACAGGTGCTGGACCGCTGGGACTTCCCGGACCTCGCGCTCGTCCGCGTCCCCGACGCCCAGGACGCCAGCTGCGTACGGCTCAGTGAGCGCCCGCCCGTCATCGCCGACCCCATCCCGGTCGCGCTGTACGGCTGGTCACGGGTGACCGGCCGGCTCGCGATCCGCGACGCCGTCGGCAGGGTCCACGGCGTCGACGGCGAGGCCCTCCTGCTGAGCGGCACCCAGCCCGTGGAGGGGCTCTCCGGCGGCCCGGTCGTCGACCTGAACCGCGCGGTCGTCATCGGCCTCAACAAGGGGCGCGGCGCGGACGAGGGCGCCGCCGTCCCCATCACCTCCCTGCGCAGGCTCCACCGCGAGCGCGGCGGCGAGGTGCTCTCCGAGGTCATGCGGGACCACGACCGGTACCACCTCGCCCGCTTCCGCTCGCTCGACAACGAGGACGGCGACTGGACCAGGGCGCAGCTCCGGCACCGTCCACCCGGCACCCCGGGCCTCGACCCCGGGCGCCGTATCCATCTGTACGGTCGGCTCGCCGAGCTGCACCCGCCGACCGGACCCGGAGACGTGCTCCACCTCGTCGACGAGGCCCGGCGGCAGACCGTCGGCCACGACCTGCGCCCGGTGCTCGAAGTCGCCCCGCAGACCTGGCGCGAGGGCGTCGGACTCCTCCACGAACTCCACGAACCGAACCAGGAGTCCGCCACCGACATCGGCCCGAACGCCGTGCTCGTGTACGCGGCCAAGGTCGCCCGGCACGTCAGGGAGCGGCACGGCGAGGGCGCCGCCGTCGCGGACCTGGCCGCCTGGGTCACCGACGCCGCCACCGAGACGCCGCTCCGCACGCGCAAGACCATCGCCGCCGTCCTCGCGAACGGCCGCCCCACCGGCGGCCGTTCGGCCCGGGAGCCCGGGGCCCGCGCCGACGTCCTCGTCGAGATCGACCCCCCGCCCTACGGCCGGAAGTTCCCCTGGCGGGTGAAGCTGCTCTTCGACGGCCACACCATCACCCCGCTGTACGGGGACGACGAGGGCGTCGAGCGCGAACGGCTCCGGGACACCCTGCGGGAGCCCCTCGCGGAGGCGCTGGCCCGCGGCGACCGGGGCGAGCATCTGGCGGCCGTCGAGGCGCTGTTGCCGCGCGAGCTCTTCGACGAGCCCCTGGACACCTGGCGCCTCTCGCCCGACGACGAGTTCTTCGACGAACGCTCGTTACCCCTCGGCCACCGCCGGATCGTCGTCATCCGGGACCGCGGCCGCGCCGGGCGGCCGCCGGCGCCCGAGTGGCGCAGACGGTGGCGCACGTCCGGGCTCGGACCGCTCCGGGCGGTACCGCTGCGCGCCGACACGCTCGCGGCGGCGCGGGACGTCCACGCCGCGCACCGGATCCGCCGCGAGTCGCCCCGCCAGGCCTGGGTACGGCTCTCGGAGGCCGCGGACGGCTCGGTTCCGGTGTACTGCGGCCCCGTGAGCAGCGGTGACGGACTCAAGGCCATGGCCGCCGCGCTCGCCGCAGGCCACCCCATCGCCCTGTGGCGCCACGGCGCCCATGACCACGACCGCACGTCCTGTGCCGAGTTCCACGAGCGGGCCGGCCTGCTGATCGCCGAAGCGGGCGGGGCCGAGGGCCTGCACGGACCGGTCATCTCCCTGCGCAGGCGGGTGTTCGCGGACGAGGACCTGTATCTGGACATGGACCCGGATCCGGACCTGGATGCGGACAGGGACACGTACGCGGACCTGGACGCCGATCCCGCCCTGACTCCAGGCCTGGATCCGGCCCCCTCCCTCGACCCGGCCGTGAGCGGCAGTGGTCCGCCCGCCCCCGTCCGTTCCGAGCACGCCTGGGCCGGGAACCTCGCCGTGCTGTTCGACCCCCCGGACCGCCCTCCGCACGAAGACCCGCTCCAGGGCCCTTCGATGCTCGGAGAGGAGGACTGGTGACCCCGCCGCCACGCGGACAAAAGGTCCGGTTCGTGCATCGCAGAGGGCCGGGGTTCGGCGGTACGTTCGAAAGGCCGGGCCACGACACCGCAGCAGCCAGGAGGAGTTCATCGTGAACGATTGGCGGATCTACCGTGGTGCCGGCCACCCGCACGACGAGATAGGGCGGTTGCCGGCTCCGCCGCCGTGGCGGGACTTCTCGTCGGGCGGCGCCGACGACACCCTGGCCGGCTCCGACCGGCGCCTCGGCGTGCGCCGCCGGCTGGTCCAGAACCACCACCCCAGGCCCGCCGAGACCGACGCCGTCAACGCGGCCCTCTACCTGCGCCGTCCGCTCCTCGTGACCGGCAATCCCGGCACCGGAAAGTCCACGCTCGCCCACGCCGTCGCCCACGAACTGGGCCTGGGCCGGGTTCTTCGGTGGCCGATCGTCTCCCGGTCGACCCTCCAGGACGGGCTCTACCGCTACGACGCCATCGGCCGTCTCCAGGACGTGCAGCTGGAGCGCGCCCAGGCCGGGTCGACGGTGCCCGCCGCGACGCCGGCGGGGATCGGCTCGTACATCCGGCTCGGACCGCTCGGCACCGCGCTGCTCCCCTCCGAGCAGCCCCGGGTCCTGCTCATCGACGAGCTCGACAAGAGCGACCTGGACCTGCCGAACGACCTGCTGAACGCGTTGGAGGAGGGCGAGTTCGCCATCCCGGAGCTGGAGCGGCTCGCCGACCGGGAGCCCGTGGTCCAGGTCCTCACGGACGACGGCCGGAAGGTCCCCGTCCAGGGCGGGCGGATCCGTTGCTCCACGTTCCCGTTCATCGTGCTCACCTCCAACGGCGAACGGGACTTCCCCGCCGCCCTGTTGCGCCGCTGCATCCGCCTGGAGCTGGAGCCGCCGGGCGAGGAACAGCTCGGCGCCATGATCGAGGCGCACCTCGGCCCCGACGCGGCGGCCGGCGAAGAGGGCCTGGTCAGCCGCTTCCTGAACCGCGAGCCCGGCGAGGTCATCGCCACCGATCAGCTCCTGAACGCGATCTATCTGACCCAGCACGCCCCGCGCACCGAGCGGGTGACCCGGGAACGCATCGCGGACATGCTCATGCAGCCGCTCGATCAACCGAGGTGATGGCCGGATGCACCGGATGCATCTGGAAGAGCTCACCCGCAGACTGCGGGCCGGGGGCCAGGAGCCCACGGCCGAGGAGGTCGCGGACGCCGTCTGGCTCGCCCAGTGGCTCCCGACGCCTGTCCCGGACCCGGCGGGCGACGCGGGGGACGACCCGGCGGCGGACCACCAGGAGGACCCGGACGGCACCGAACTCCCGGGAGAGGGACGAGATTCGGCCACCGGCACGGGCGGCGAGCAGGGCGACGGCGGCGACGCGCATTCCCGTACGGGTACGGGTACGAGCCCAGGCACCGGAACCGACGGAGGCCGACCGCCCGGCGACGGCGCCGCCCCCGGCGACGGCACTGGCTCCGACGACGACCCGGACCGGCCCGCCCGCGCCACCGACACCGTCGACATCCGGCCGTTCCTCGGCGGGGCAGGCGGCACCGCCCTCCGGACGGCGGGAGGAAGCCGGGCCCTGCCCGTCCGCGCGCCCGGCGCCAACGCGCTGCCCGGTCTCCTCGGCCTGCAGAAGGCGCTCCGCCCGCTGCGCCACTACGCCCACTTCCCGCTCCGGCCCGGCGAAGGGCTCCTGGACGAGGAGGCGACCGCCGAACGCAGCGCGGCGGCGGGCATGCTCATGCCTGTCATGCGTCCGGCGGCAGGCCGGCGCCCCGACATCCAGCTGCTCATGGACACCGGCCCCGCCATGGTCGTCTGGACCCGCATGGTCGAGGAACTCCGCCAGGCCTGCCAGCAGTCCGGCGCCTTCCGCGACGTCCAGGTGCACCGGCTGTACGACACGGGCGAGGGCGCGCCGCTGGTCACCACGACCTCCGGAGCCGACGGCCGGCCGCGGCTGCGCCCCGGCGACCAGCTGCACGACCCGACCGGCCGTCGCCTCACCCTGATCGTCAGCGACTGCGTCGGCCCGCTCTGGCAGCGCGGCGCGGCCCAGCGGCTGATCCACCAGTGGCCCCGGCAGTCCCCGCTCGCCCTCGTCCAGCCGCTGCCGCCGCGGCTCTGGCCCCGGACCGCGCTGTCCGTGGAGCCGGGCCTGTTGCTCCGTCCGTCGTCCCCCGGCGGACACACCGGTTTCCAGCCCGACGAGGAGCCCTGGGAGCCGTCCGCCCCCGACACGCGCGCGGTGCCCGTGCTCACGCCCACGCCCGAGGCGTTCGCCTCCTGGGCGCGGCTGCACGCGGGGCACGGCTCGGGCGGGGTGCGCGGCTGGGCGGCCCTGATCGCCCCCGAGCCGCTCCGCACGGCGGCGACATCCGGCCCGATCGCCGCCGCGACTCCCGCCCCCACCGCGCCGGCCGCCTCACCCGCGCCCGCCGCCTCACCCGCCCCCACCGCCGCACCCGCGCCGCCCCGGACCCCGCGCAGCGACGAGGAGTTGCTGCGGGCGTTCACCGCGGGCGCCTCGCCCGGCGCGTTGCGGCTCGCCGTCCATCTCGCGGCCGCCCCGCTCGCCCTGCCCGTCATGCAGCTCGTCCAGCGCGCGATGCTGCCCGACACCGGACCCATGGAGCTCGCCGAGGTCCTGCTCAGCGGGCTCCTGCGACAACTGCCGGGCCCTGCTCCGTACCCGTGCTTCAGCTACTCCCCGCGCGTGCAGCAGCACCTCCTCGGCTCCCTGGACCGGGGCGCGGCCGCGCTCGTGCTCAAACACTGCTCCGAGTACGTGGAGCGCAATTTCGGCCAGGGCATGCGCAACTTCCCGGCGCTCGCGGCCGCCCGGCTCGCCGGTCACGGCACCGGCGAGGACCCGGCGGCGGCGCCCGGCACGGTCGAGGGGACCGACGAGCCCACGGGCCCGGTCGGCACGGAACCCGAACTGTTCGCCCGTATCCCCGCGCGCGTGCTCCGCTTCTACCACCCCGACCTGATCACCCCCGATCCGCTGGCCGCCGCCCGGCGCCTCTTCGAGCAGTGGCTCGGCCAGTCCGACTCCTCGCTGCTCGTCCGGGCCCGCCGCCAGGCCGAGGTGGCACTGCCCGACCACCCCGTCGAGGCCGGGATCCTGCTGGGGCGCGTGCTGTACGCGGAGTCCGGCACCGCCGCCGTCCAGGGCACCGAGCGCCGCCGGGAGCTCCTGAGCCGCGCCCTGACCGAACTGGAGCGGGCCGGCGACCTGGCCGAGCCGGGCGGCGCGGAGTGGGCCGAGGCACGGCTCGAACAGGCCGTCGCGCACCACGGGTTGTGGCGCCACACCGCCGACCGGCGGCACCTGGACGACGCCCTGGACGCGCTCTTCGGCGACGTACCGGACTGGCCCGAGGCCCACCACCACACGCTGCACCTGCGCCGGGGGCGGCTGCTCCTCGCGCGCGGTGACGGCGCGGCCGCGGCGACCGAGCTCACCACGGCGCTCTCCCTCCGGGAGAGCGTGGCGGCGCTCCTCGACCTCGCCGACGCCCTGCACCTGTCCGGCGCCGCCCCGGCCGAGATCCTGCCCGTCCTCGACCGGGCCGGGGAGCTGCTCGACGACCGCGTCGCCCTGCGGCTGCGCTGGGCGACGGCGCGCGCCCGGCTGTACGACCGTGCCGGCGACGGCCCGGCCGCCGACACCGCGTACGAGGAGGCCAGCCTGCTCGCCCCCGCCGACAGTGGACAGCGTGGCCGGACCCTGATGGCCTGGGGCGAGTCCCTGATGCGCCGTGCCGCGACCACCCCCGACCAGGCCGCCGTGGACCGCGCCGAGAGCGTCCTGCGCGAGGCCCTCACCAGCCTCCCGGCCGGCGCCCCGGAGCGCTCCCGCGCCGGCATCCTCATCGGCACCGTGCTGGCCCTGCGCTTCCACCGGGCCGGTTTCCTCCCCGACCTCTTCGAGAGCCGCCACCTCCTGGAACAGGCCGCGCGCACGACGCGGGACATCGGACTGCGCTCCGAGGTGTGGCTGCAACTGGGACGGGTGAGACTGGAGTTGAGCGAGACGGCCCGGGACGGCGTCCTGGGCGACGCGCTCACGGCGTACGAACGCGCCTGGGAGGACGCCCGCTCGGCCCACGGCGACACCCCGGGCACGATCACCGGCGCCCGTGCCCTGCACGCCCAGGGGGCCGTGCTGTTCCTGATGGGCCGCAAGGGGCGTGCCGAGACGGCGTTGAGGGCGGCCGCCGAGCAGTGGCGGCGCCTCGACGCCGCGGTCGTGGAGGTGGACTGGAACGACGTGGACCGGACCAGGGGCCTGCTCGCGGAGGTACGCGGGGCTCTGAACCCGTACCGGGCACCGCTCTCCGTCGAGGACCGGCACAGGATCTCGCCGCCGTGGTGGGCCTGGCGCGAGGCGGTCGAGTAGGCGGCCGCCCGAGGGGCGATACGGAGAACGGCTGGATAACGGGGGCGTGAATGGGCGCAGTTGAGTCGAACGGGTTTCCGTCTTCCTGGCGTCGGGAAGAACCGCTCCGCCGCTACGACCGTGGGGGACAGACGTCGGTGGGGAGGAGCCGAGGGTGTCGGAGCACAAGGAGTGGGCGACCGGTGCAGACCGGGACGCCGGTCAGGCTCCGTCCTTGCCCGATCTCACCGCCGTCGACCTGCGGACCTTGCGGGTCATGGACCATCCGGAACTGGTCGCCGCGGTCGAGCGCGTACTCGTGCAGTCCTTGGAGCTCGGCGAGTCCTGGGCGTCGAACAGCGATGGCCTGCCCTGATGGCCCGTCCCTGACGACCGACCGACCGTTTCCGGTCAGATGTGCTCCCCGGGCGCGGGCCCGAGCGGGGAACGGGCCGTGAGCGTCGTGCCCCTCTCCCCGGCCGTCCTCACCCAACTGGCGAGCACCCGCCCTGCCGTCACGGAGGCGCCGCAGCTCCACTCCGCCCTGCGCTCCCGGCGCCTGCTGCTCCTCAAGGCCCTGCGGATCAGGGTCCAGCGCGGGCACGACGACCTGGACCCGGCCTCGTACGAGCGCTTCGTGGACGCCTGGCGGCTCCTGGAGAGGATCGAACGGCAGCGGCCCGCGATCGTCCGGGACGTCCTCGACTACCCCACGACCGGCACCTGGCTGGCCACCGCGCTGGCCGCGCCGACCGTCGCCCTGCTCGCGGAGCACCTGGCGCGCTGGGAGGCCATCGCCGCCACGGCTGCCCTGCGGGCCGGCTGCCCCCTCGACCGGTACGTCGCGGCCCCGCGCGGCGCGCTCTCGCTCACCGGCGTCGGGCGCCTCGGGACCGGCGCCGAGGGGCCGGCCGCCGAAGGGTCGGGTGCCGCGGGTCCGGCCGCCGAGGGGGCGGGCGCCGAGCGGGCCCGTGTCCGCGTACGGGGCCGGACCGCCCTGATCGGCGTCGGCGGCGCCCGGGTTCGGGGCGCCGTCCTGGTGACGAAGGGGCGGCACACCCACGCGGTGGGCCCGGGACGCCGCTGGGAAGCCGTGCGCGCCCTGCCCGGGGGCACCGCCCTCCTCGACGACCTCGACCCCTACCGCGTACCGCCCGGAGGGGTCGGCAACCCGCCGCGGCGCGCCTCCGAGCGGACCGTCGGCGACTTCCCCCTCTGGGCCGCGCGATGGCGGGCGGCCCATGCCCTGCTCTCCCGTACGGACCCCGGCCGGGCCGCCGAGACCGCCCGGGCCGTCCGGATCGTCGTCCCCCTGGCGGCGGGCGACTCGGGCCCGATCGGCGCCACGCTGCGCTCCGCGCCGGGAGCCGTGCTGACCACGCTGCCCGGCACGGCCCAGGAGCTGGCCGAGACCCTCGTCCACGAGGCGCACCACGGCAAACTGGCCGCGCTCCACGAACTCGTACCGCTCTACGACCCCGCGCACGGCGCCGTGCACCGGGTCGGCTGGCGGTCCGACCCCCGCCCCATCTCGGGCGTGCTCCAAGGCGCCTACGCCCATCTCGCCCTCACCGACCTGTGGCGCAGGGCCGCGAGCGGGGGAGGACTGCCGACACCCTGGCGCTCCCGTGCCGGGCAGCAGTTCGAGCGCTTCCACGATCAGGTGGGCGGAGCGCTGGAGATCCTGCTTGAATCCGATGAACTGACAAGCGCGGGGCGGGAGTTCGCCCACCGAATGCACAGGCATCATGCGAGCCTCGGCGCGACCCGAGGCGCCGTTGAGTAACACTGTGCCCACGGGACATGACACTGCGTGGCGCGTGAGTGGAGTAGGGAGAAGCACATGGCGGAACAGGGGCGGTCGAGCGGCTCCGGGACGGCGGACCGAGGAGGAACAGGTGGGCCGGAGCACGTCCTGGTCGTCTTCCCGGGCTATCACCGCCCTTGGGCCACCTGGATCGCGCAGCGCCTCGCGAGGCACGACGTCCGGTCCACCCTGCAACGCTGGGACCCGCCCCGCGAGGTGCCCCTGGAGGACTCCCTCGCGGACCTGCTGCTCTCCAGGGGGCCGGTCCTCCTCGTCCTCAACGACTGGTTCTTCGAACTCGGCCCGCGCCCGGCGGGCGAGTGGAACGACGTGCTGCGCGGCTTCGTCGCCGCCAACGCCGAACGCTTCGCCGCCGTCAACCTGACCAACCGCTCACTGCTCCCCGCCACCGCGGTCCTCGAACCCGTGAGCCTCTGGGGCGTCGGCGAGGAGGAGGCCGAGGCGCGTCTGCTCTCCAGACTCGGCATCGAGCCGCGCCGGCAGGGCGGCCGCCGCATCCCCCTGCCGACCACCCGCTACCCGGACACGCCCCCCGACATCTGGGGAGAGGTTCCTCGCCGGAACCGACGCTTCACCGGCCGCGACGACCTGCTGACCGACCTCCAGCAGCGCCTCATGGACGCCGAGCGCGGCAACGCCGCCTGCACCCTGCTCGGCATGTCCGGCATCGGCAAGACGCAGATCGCCGCCGAGTACGCCCACCGCTTCAGCCCCGACTACGACGTCATCTGGTGGGTCAACTCCGACGACCGCAACATCCAGCGCGACCGCTTCGGCGGACTGGCCTCCGCGCTCGACCTGCCCGTCGGCAGCGAACCCGGCGAGCGCATCCGCGCCGTGCGCGAAGCGCTGCGCCGGGGCGATCCGCACTCCCGCTGGCTGGTGGTCTTCGACGGCTGGGACGACATCGAGGGCATCAACGTGATGCTCCCCCAGGGACCCGGGCACGTCCTCATCACCTCCCGCAACCGCGAATGGGCCGAGCACACCGACGTCCTCGAGGTCCAGGGCTTCGACCGGGCCGAGTCCACCGCCTATCTGATGCGCCGGGCCCCGCACATCAGCGGCGTCGAGGCCGACGAGGTCGCGGCCGAGTTCGGCGACGTGCCCCTGCCGCTCGTCCAGGCGGCCGCCTGGCTCGGCGAGTCCCGCATGGAAGTCCCCGAGTACCTGCGCATGGTCCGCGAGGGACACCTCACCACCGTCGACGAGCCCTCCACCGGCGACGGCTTCCCGAACGCCTCGCTCACGTCCTGGTCGATACTGATCAACCGGCTCCGACGCTCCCAGCCGCAGGCCGTCGAGATCCTCAGCCTCTGCGCCTCCTTCGCGGCCGGCCGCATCCCCCTCGGCATCGTCCGCTCCTACCCCCAGGCGGAACTCCCCGAGGACCTGCACTGGATGGCCACCGACCTCGCCGCGTGGACCCGGGCCCTGGACACCCTGGTCAACTACTCCGTCCTCACCCGGGACAGCCGCGGGACCCTCAGCACCGAGATGGGGCCGCACCAGGAGTCGGTCCACATGCACCGGCTCGTGCACGACATCATCTCCCGGCTCACCGACGGCCCCCACCGGGAGGCCCACCGCAAGGCCGTCCGCACCCTGCTCGCCGAAGCGGACCCCGGCGACCCCATGGACAGCCGGCACTGGCCCCAGTACGCCGAACTGCTCCCGCACCTGGAACCCTCGGGCGCCCTCGTCAGCCGCAACCCCCGCACCCAGACCGCCGTCCTGAACTGTCTGCGCTACTGCTACCGCAGCGGCGAGTTCAAGGCGGGTACGCGGCTCGCCGAGCGGATCCGGGAGAGCTGGACCGACTTCATGGACCCGCTCGCCCAGCCGATGCTCGACCTCACCACGCAGGAGGGCAACATCCTGCGCGCCAGCGGCCGGTTCCGGGAGGCCCACGAACTCGACCGCGCGCTCAAGGAACGGCTCACCCGCGCCACTCCCCGCAACGCGCTGGGCGAACTCTTCTGCGACAGCGCCATCGCGACCAACCTCCGGCACCTGGGCCAGTACGTCGAAGCCGAGGAGCTCCAGCGCGAGGTGCTCGAAGTCTCCCAACGCCTCCTCGGCGAGGGCGAGTTCGTCACCCTCGTCGCCCGCCACAACCTCGGAGTGGCGCTCCGTCTGCTCGGCCGCTTCCAGGAGGCGTACGAGTACGACGTCGACACCCTCGCCCGCCGGGAGAACGTCCTGCGCGCCCGGCACGTGAACACCCTCAACTCCGGAAACGCGCTCGCCCACGACCTGCGGCTGCTCGGCCGCTACCGCGACGCGCTGGTCCGCCAGGAGGCCAACGTCCGCCTGCACGTCCAGGTCCTGGGGGCGCAGCACCCGCAGACCCTGTCCGCCCGCGCCCAACTGGCCCTGTGCCGACGCCGCGAGGGCAGCTCGCAGCAGGACATCGGCAGCCAGATGGCGAGCCTGCTGGAGCAGATCGAGCAGGTGCACGGGCGCACCCACTACCTGACGCTCTCCTTCATCAACAACTACGCCAACTTCCTGCGCGAACACGGCGATCTCAGCCACGCGCGCGAACTGACGCAGGAGGCCGAGGCCGCCTACCGCAGCCTCCTCGGCCCCGCCCATCCGGTCGCCACCGGGATGCTCGCCAACACCGGCCTCGTCATGCAGGCCTCCGGTGAACGCGCGGACGCCATGGCCATGCTGGAGTCCGCGCTCGCCGGGCTCACCGCCTCGCTCGGGGCCGACCATCCGTGGGTCCTCGGCTGCGCGCTCAACGCCGCCGCCGCGCGGAACTTCAACGGGCGGGTCGGCGACGCGACCGAGCTGAGCCGGGAGACGCTCCGGCGGGCCCGCTCGATCCTCGGCAACGACCACCCGCTCACGCTCTCCTGCCAGATCGCCCTCGCGGCCGACCTGCGGGGGCTGCGCGAGGTGGAGGAGGCCGGGAAGGTCGAGGAGGACGCCCTGCTCACGCTGACGCGGACGCTCGGCGCCCAGCATCCGCACACCCTGTCCGCACGGCAGCGCAACCGGCCGTACTGGGACTTCGAGGCTTACCTCGGCTGAGGCCCGGCGCGGCCCCGGGACAACGCCGGAGGCCCGGCCCCCCTCGCGGGGAGCCGGGCCTCTGGGCTGTCCGTACGGCGGGGTCAGGCGTCGAAGACCTCGTTGACCAGCTGCTGCTGCTCGGCCTGGTGGCGCTTGGCCGAGCCGACCGCCGGGGACGAGGAGTGCGGGCGCGAGATCCGGCGCAGGCGCTCGCCGTGCGGGATGTCGGCGCCGACCGCCAGGTCCAGGTGGTCGATCAGGTTGAGCGCGATGAACGGCCAGGCACCCTGGTTCGCCGGCTCCTCCTGGGCCCACAGGTACTTCTCGGCGTTCGGGTACTTGGCGATCTCGGCCTGCAGCTCGGCACCCGGCAGCGGGTACAGGCGCTCCAGACGGATGATCGCCGTGTCCGTGACACCGCGCTTCTGACGCTCGGCCTCCAGGTCGTAGTAGACCTTGCCGGCGCAGAAGACGACCTTGCGGACGTCGGCCGCGTTCACCGTGGAGTCGCCGATCACCGGGCGGAAGCCGCCGGTGGTGAACTCCTCCGCCTTCGACGCCGCGGCCTTCAGACGCAGCATCGACTTCGGGGTGAAGACGATCAGCGGCTTGTGGTGCGGGTTGTGGACCTGCCAGCGCAGCAGGTGGAAGTAGTTCGACGGCAGGGTCGGCATGGCGATCGTCATGTTGTCCTGCGCGCACATCTGGAGGAAGCGCTCCGGGCGCGCGGACGAGTGGTCCGGGCCCTGGCCCTCGTAGCCGTGCGGCAGGAGCAGCGTGACGCCGGAGGTCTGGCCCCACTTCTGCTCGGCCGAGGAGATGAACTCGTCGACGACGGTCTGCGCGCCGTTGACGAAGTCACCGAACTGGGCCTCCCAGATGACCAGGGAGTCCGGGCGGGCCAGCGAGTAGCCGTACTCGAAGCCCATCGCCGCGTACTCGCTGAGCAGCGAGTCGTAGACGTTGTAGTGGGCCTGGTCCTCGGCCAGGTAGAGCAGCGGGGTGTAGTCCTCGCCGGTCTCCTGGTCCACCAGGACCGCGTGCCGCTGACCGAAGGTGCCGCGGCGGGAGTCCTGGCCGGACAGCCGGACCGGGGTGCCCTCCATCAGCAGCGAGCCGATGGCGAGGGTCTCGCCGAAGCCCCAGTCGATCGTGCCGTCGTCGATGGAGGCCGCGCGGCGCTGCATCTGCGGCATCAGACGCGGGTGGACCGTGATCCGCTCCGGGATGTTCACCTGCGACTCGGCGATCCGCTTCACGACCTCCTGGGAGACCGCGGTGGTGACGGCGACCGGGAACTCCGGCTGCGGGTCCGGGATGTGCGCCGGGGCCGGGGCGGAGGTGGCCTCGCGGACCTCCGCGAAGACCTTCTCCAGCTGGCCCTGGAAGTCCTGGAGCGCCTGCTCCGCCTCTTCCAGCGTGATGTCGCCGCGACCGATGAGCGACTCGGTGTACAGCTTGCGCACCGAACGCTTCTTGTCGATCAGGTTGTACATCTGCGGATTGGTGAACTGCGGGTTGTCGCCCTCGTTGTGACCGCGGCGGCGGTAGCAGATGAGGTCGATCACGACGTCCTTGTTGAACGTCTGGCGGAACTCGAAGGCGAGCCGCGCGACGCGGACCACGGCCTCCGGGTCGTCGCCGTTCACGTGGAAGATCGGCGCCTCGATCATGCGGGCCACGTCCGTGGCGTACATGGAGGAGCGGGACGACTCGGGAGCCGCCGTGAAGCCGACCTGGTTGTTGATGACGATGTGGACCGTGCCGCCGGTGCGGTAGCCGCGCAGCTGCGACATGTTCAGCGTCTCGGCGACGACACCCTGGCCGGCGAAGGCCGCGTCACCGTGCAGGGCGACGGGGAGGACGGTGAAGTCCGTACCGCCCTTGTTGATGACGTCCTGCTTGGCGCGGACGACACCCTCCAGGACCGGGTCGACCGCCTCCAGGTGCGAGGGGTTGGCGGCGAGCGAGACCTTGATCTGCTCTCCGTCCAGGCCGGTGAAGGTGCCCTCGGCGCCCAGGTGGTACTTCACGTCGCCGGAGCCGTGCATCGACTTCGGGTCGAGGTTGCCCTCGAACTCGCGGAAGATCTGCGCGTACGACTTGCCCACGATGTTCGCGAGGACGTTCAGCCGGCCGCGGTGGGCCATGCCGATGACGACCTCGTCCAGGCGGGACTCGGCGGCGGAGTCGATGACCGCGTCGAGCAGCGGGATGACGGACTCGCCGCCCTCCAGGGAGAACCGCTTCTGACCGACGTACTTGGTCTGCAGGAAGGTCTCGAAGGCCTCCGCCGCGTTCAGGCGGCGCAGGATCCGCAGCTGCTCCTCGCGCTCCGGCTTGGAGTGCGAACGCTCGACCCGGTCCTGGATCCACTTGCGCTGCTTCGGGTCCTGGATGTGCATGAACTCGACGCCGGTGGTGCGGCAGTACGAGTCGCGCAGCACGCCGAGGATGTCGCGGAGCTTCATCATCGACTTGCCCGCGAACCCACCGACCGCGAACTCGCGCTCCAGGTCCCAGAGCGTCAGTCCGTGCTCGGTGATGTCCAGGTCGGGGTGCTTGCGCTGGCGGTACTCCAGCGGGTCGGTGTCGGCCATGACGTGGCCGCGGACCCGGTAGGAGTGGATCAGCTCGAAGACGCGCGCGGCCTTGGTGACGTCGTCGTCGTGCGAGGCGTCGATGTCCTTGAGCCAGCGGACCGGCTCGTAGGGGATGCGCAGGGCCTTGAAGATGTCGTCGTAGAAGCCCTCCTCGCCGAGGAGGTAGTTCGCGACGACGCGCAGGAACTCGCCGGAGGCGGCGCCCTGGATGACGCGGTGGTCGTACGTCGAGGTCAGCGTCATGACCTTGGAGATGCCCAGCTTGTTCAGGGTGTCCTGGGAGGTGCCCTGGAACTCGGCCGGGTAGTCCATGGAGCCGACGCCCATGATGACCGACTGTCCGGGCATCAGGCGGGGGACCGAGTGGACCGTGCCGAGGCCGCCGGGGTTGGTCAGGGAGACCGTGACGCCGGTGAAGTCCTCCATCGTGAGCTTGCCGACACGGGCGCGCTTGACGATGTCCTCGTAGGCCTGCCAGAACTCGAAGAAGTTCAGCGTCTCGGCCTTCTTGATGCCCGCGACGACGAGCTGGCGGTCGCCGTTGGGCTTGACCAGGTCGATCGCGAGGCCGAAGTTCACGTGGTCCGGCTTGACCAGGGTCGGCTTGCCGTCCTTCTCCGCGAAGGAGTAGTTCATCGACGGCATGGCCTTGATCGCCTGCACCATCGCGTAGCCGATCAGGTGCGTGAAGGAGATCTTCCCGCCCCGGGCGCGCTTCAGGTGGTTGTTGATCACGATCCGGTTGTCGAAGAGCAGCTTCACCGGGACGGCGCGGACGGACGTGGCCGTCGGCACCTCCAGCGAGGCGTTCATGTTCTTCGCGACGGCGGCGGCGGGGCCGCGCAGCGTGACCAGCTCGGGGCCCGCGGGCGCCTCGGCCGCGGGGGCGGCGGGGGCGGGCTTCGCGGCGGCCGGAGCGGCCTTCGCCGGCGCCGGGGCCGCGGCGGCCGGAGCCGGGGCGGCGGCGGGCTTCGCGGGGGCCGGGGCGGCGGCGGCCGGAGCGGCAGCCTGAGCCGGAGCGGCCGCGGCGGGGGCGGCCTTGACCGGGGCCGGAGCGGCAGGTGCGGCCTGTGCGGGGCTCACCTGCGGCGCGGAGGCCGGGGTCTCCGTGGCACCGGGCTTGTAGTCGGCGAAGAAGTCCCACCAGGCACGATCGACTGAATTCGGGTCCTGGAGGTACTGCTGGTAGATCTCGTCGACGAGCCACTCATTGGCGCCGAAGGCGGTCGCAGGGTTCTTACCCTGCCCGTCTTGGCCGGTGGAGGTACTCGGGGAACTGGGGGACTGAGACGACACGGCGGTAACCGCCCTCTTCCGCTTCACAAGGTGATGGACAGCGGAAATAAAGGCTACGCCTCCCTGGCCGACAGGTGCAGGCCGGGCACTACCAACGTCGCGTAAGTCACACTTGACGAGGCGTTTCGGGGCAGGGATTGGCGGGAAACAAGCGTGGTTCTGCCCTCGCGCGGGTACGAGCGACCTGGGTTGCCGCCCCTGAGGCATGCATCCCTGACCACGTCCTGATCGTGTCCTGTAAAAGACCACGCAGAAGACGCGCTTCCCGTTCGACCCTACGTCAACCTCGGGACGGAAGGCTGCCCGGGAGAGTGACCTGGATTCGGCAGCCACGTGACGATTCGGCCACGCCGATCTCGCCGCCGTGCAGATCCACGGCCCAGCGGGCGATCGCGAGCCCCAGACCGGTACCGCCGTCGCTGCCCGGACCGGCCTTGCCCGGCACCTGTCCCCGGTTGAATCGCTCGAAGACCGTGTGCCGCAGCGCCTCCGGGATGCCCGGGCCCTCGTCCTCGACCTCCAGGGCCAGCGAGTCCGGCCAGTCCCCGCGCCGCGCCCGTACGGTCACCCGGCCGTGCGGCGGCGAGTGCTTCACCGCGTTGTCGATCAGGTTCGCCATCACCTGGTGCAGCCGCTCCGCGTCCGCGTGGGCGGTCAGCTCGGGCGGCGAGACGTCGAGGTGCAGATGGACGTCCGTACGGTTGTGCAGGCCGGACGTGGAGGACAGGCCGCGCTGGGACGCGGCCAGATTGGCCTCACGGAGCACACCCGACAGATACGGCCAGACCTCGAAACGGCGTGCCTTGAGCGTGACGACACCGTTGTCAAGACGTGACAGGTCCAGCAGGGTCTCCACCAGCCGGCCGAGCCGCTCCGTCTGCTTCAGAGCCGTACGCATCGTCTCCGGATCGGCCTCCGAGACGCCGTCGACGACGTTCTCCAGGACCGCGCGGAGCGCGGCGATGGGGGTGCGCAGCTCGTGCGAGACGTTGGCGACCAGCTCCTTGCGGTGCCGGTCCACGGACTCCAGGTCGTCCGCCATGCGGTTGATCGTCGAGGCCAGGTCGCCCAGCTCGTCGCGGCGGTCCGCGCCCCGCACCCGTCGGCTGAAGTCCCCGCGCGAGATCGACCCGGCCACGGTGTTCATCTCGTCGAGCGGCGCCGTCAGGGACTGCGCCACGAATTGGGTGATCAAGAGCGTCGCGATCATCGCGAAGATCGTGATGTACCGGAACTCCGTGGAGGTCCGTATCGCCACCAGCGCGAGCCCCGAGGTCAGCAGGACCGCCCCGACGACCAGCGTGCCCAGCTTGGTCTTGATCGAGATCACGATCCGGCGCCTCCTCGGGCGCTCGGGGCGCCGCCCCCGGCGGTTCATGACGCCGGCGTCTCCAGCGCGTACCCGACGCCGTGGACGGTACGGATCCGCTCGGCCCCGATCTTCCGGCGCAGCGCCTTGATGTGGCTGTCCACCGTCCGCGTACCGGAGGCGTCCGCCCAGTCCCAGACCTCCGCGAGCAGCTGCTCGCGGGAGAGGACCGCGCGCGGGGTGTTCGCCAGGCAGACCAGCAGGTCGAACTCGGTCGGCGTCAGGTGCACGTCGTCGTTGCGGACCCGGACCCGGCGCTGCGCGTGGTCGATCTCCAGCTCGCCGAGGCGCAGGATCCCGCTCCGCGGGGTGACGGCCGCGAGCGCGGCCCGCTCCACCCGGCGCAGCAGGACGTGCACGCGGGCGGCCAGCTCGCGCATGGAGAACGGCTTGGTCATGTAGTCGTCGGCGCCGACGCCGAGCCCGACCAGCATGTCCGTCTCGTCGTCCCGCGCGGTCAGCATCAGGACCGGCACCGGGCGCTGCGCCTGGACGCGGCGGCAGACCTCCAGGCCGTCGAAACCGGGCAGCATCACGTCGAGGACCATCAGGTCGGGCTGCCAGGCCTCGGCCGCGTCGACCGCCGCGGGTCCGTCCGTCGCCGTCTGGACGAGGAATCCTTCCGCCCGCAGGCGCGCGGAGATCGCATCCACGATCGTCGTGTCGTCCTCGACGACCAGCACTCGCCGCTGGGCGCCCGGAGTGGCCGCCGCACCGTGGTGAGTGGTGTGTGTCTGCTCCATCGCCCCGCCTCGCATCGCTGGTATCGGCCAGCAGCCTAGAGGCACTGACAGCGTCCCGGCTATCCAGGCCGTACGGCGAGGTGCACCACGTCAGGGACGCCCCGGGCAACGGGGATCTCTTCCGTCCGTACCCCGTTGAATCCGGCATTCCGCAAGGACGCTTCGAAATCGGCGGAGGGCCGGGCCGACCAGACGGCGAGGATTCCGCCCGGTTTCAGGCGCCTCGCGCAGGCCGCCAACCCCTCGGCGGAGTACAGGTTTTGGTTGTCCTCGGTGACGGTCCAGTCGGGTCCGTTGTCGATGTCCAGGCAGAGTGCGTCGTACGTGTCGGGGGAGTCGTGGACGTACGCCACGAGGTCCGTGTGCAGGATCACGTTCCGCGGATCGGCGAGCGCCGGGCCCGAGATCGCGGCGAGGGGGCCCGCGCGGTGCCAGTCGATGATCGCCTGCTCGCGCTCGACCACTGCGATCCGGCCCCAGCGGGGGTCCGCGGCGGCGTGGGCGAGGGAGAAGCCGACGCCGAGACCGCCGATGAGGACCGAGGGGAGGGGGCCGCCGGGCGGCGGGTCGAGCGCGAGGTACGCGGCGTCGATCAGCCGTCGCTCCGAACGTCCGTCGGAGGTGTCCATCAGGAACGTGCCGTTGGCGATGATCTCCAAATGCTCGCCGCGCCGCCGCAGTACGACTTCTCCGTACGGTCCTTCGTGGCGGTCGAGGGTGACGGGTCTTGACATGTGCGCGCACTCCCGGTCTGGGCAGACGACTGTCCCGGCCATCCTCGCGGGGCGGGGAGGGCCGGGACAAATGGGAATCGGCGGAAAACGGTCCGGGGCCGGGCCCCCACGGGCCGGCCCCGGACCGGGTGCGGGGTCGATCAGGTACCCCGCGGTTCAGGGGGATCGGATCCAATATTTTGGATCTTGGATCCGATATCCGATATCCGATGTCTTGGATCCGATCCGTGGTTCTCAGATGGTCAGGCCGTGGCCGTGCGGGAAGACCGGATCCACCGTGTCGTTCGGGACGTCCGGGCGGGCCGCCTCCACCGCCGCCATCGAGCGGGGCAGCTCGAAGGGGAGTCGCCCCTCCGCCTTCGCCCGGCCGAAGGCCACGTCGAGGAGGGCCTCGTCGCTCGCGCCGAAGTCGGCGATCAGGGCCGCCGCCCGCTCGGCGATCTCCGGCAGGACGGCGGGACGCTCCAGGTTGACGCAGACGACCGTCGGGACGGTCCCGAGCAGCGCGAGGATCCGGCTCAGCTCGGGCTCCGCGAAGGCGAGCGAGCCGGAGTGGAAGAAGGCCTCGAAGAGGTTCGGCCGCTCCTCGTACGGGGTGCGCAGCCGCAGCACGGCGAGGTCCGCCTCGGCCGGGTCGGTGACGACGTCGCCGTAGCCCGCCGCGACGGCCGCGTCGACGTTCTCGACGTACAGCTTCGGGCGGCCGGCCAGCGGCAGCGGGCCGGCCGTGAGGACGGTCAGCGAGCGGCGCTGGGCCGCCGCGCCCGCCGCCTTGAAGTCGGCGCGGCCGACCGTCTCGGCGGCCTCCTCCGGGTCCACGTACCGGCGCTCGTCGAAGAGCCCGAGCACGAACTTCTCGCGCAGCAGCCGCCGTACGGAGACGTCGACGCGCTCCTCGGAGATCCGGCCGGACTCGACCAGCTCCACGATCACCTCGGGGCACTGCTCGCCGCCGAACTGGTCCGAGCCCGCGTCCAGCGCCTTCGCCGTCCGCTCCGCGACGCTCAGGTGCTCCACGCCCCAGGCCCGCGCCGCGTGCGGCTCGCCGAAGATCACCGAGTCGGTGAGCAGCCCCCAGTCGGTGCAGACGATGCCTTGGAAGCCGAGCTCCTCCCGCAGCAGCCCGGTGACCACGCCCTTGTTGAAGCCGAAGCCGACCTCCTCCCAGTCGGTGCCGATCGGCTGGCCGTAGTACGGCATCATCTGCGAGCAGCCCGCGGCGATGGCGGCCTTGAAGGGCTCCAGGTGGTGCTCCCGCATCCCGCCCGGGTAGATCTGCTCCTTGCCGTGCGGGAAGTGCGGGTCCTCGCCGTCCTTCTGCGGGCCGCCGCCGGGGAAGTGCTTGACCATGGCCGCGACCGAGTCCGGACCGAGCTCCTCGCCCTGGAGGCCGCGGACGTACGCCTGGACGAGTTCGCCGGTCAGCTTGGCGTCCGAGCCGAAGGTGCCGGTCTGGCGGGCCCAGCGCGGCTCGGTGGCGAGGTCGATCTGCGGATGGAGGGCGGTGCGGAAGCCGACGGAGAGGTACTCGCGGCGGACGGTGTCGGCGAAGTGGAAGACCAGTTCGGGGTCGGCTGTCGCCGCGAGTCCGAGCGCCTCGGGCCAGGCGGAGAACGCGCCGGCGTTGAAGGAGGCGCCGATGTTGTCGGTGAAGGCGTGGCGCGGGTCGGTGGAGAGCGAGACCGGGATGCCGAGCCGGGTGTTCGCGGCCATCTCCTGGACCGCGTTGTGCCAGAGGGCCATCTCGCGGGCGCCGTAGGTGCCGAGCAGGTTGAAGTGGGTGAGGTGGCGGTCCTCGAGCAGCTCGGGCGTGGTGAACGGCAGCATCGAGCCGTCGGTCTCGGTGACCGGGGTGCCGTCCGCGTTCGTCATCAGCATGGAGTGGAAGAGCTGGCCGGCCTTCTCCTCCAGGGTCATCCGGGCGAGCAGGTCCTCGACGCGCTCGTCGACGGGTCGGGTGGCGTCCTGGTACGGGTGCATGGCGGGTCTCCTGGGGTGACGTGACCGGGGTGCGGGGCCGGGCGGCGGCTGGACCGGGCTACTTGACCGAGCGGATGAACTGGACGGCGAGGGCGCCGAGGACGCAGGCCACGCCGCCGAAGAGGAACAGCGCGCCGTAGTTGCCGCCGCCCCCGATCGCCAGCAGGGCGGGCGCCGTGATCGGGACGAGCGACTGGGGCAGGGCGTTGCCGATGTTCAGGACGCCCATGTCCTTGGCGGACTCCTCGGGCGTCGGCCGCGTCAGCCGCATCGGGTGCGGTGGTCCGTGTCGGTTCGTGGGTGAGCGCCATGAGGACTCCGTCGTTCGGGCCGACCGCGTCGTCGGCCTTGGCGCCCTCAGGCTAAGCGTGAAAACCGAGTGGGTACTAGGTTTTGGTTCTGTGTCCTGGATCACGGGACGAAAGCCCCATCTCGGTCACCACCTAAGCTGGGCCCCATGTCGGAGAACAAGGGCCCAACGACCCGTAAGAGCGCAGGCAGGGGCAGCTATGCGGTGGGGGACGAGCGCCGCCGGAAGATCCTCGACACCGCCGTCGAGCACTTCGGGCGGTGGGGCTTCCACGCCTCCTCCCTCGCCCGGATCGCCAACGACTGCGGCATCACCCAGGGCGGGCTGCTGCACCACTTCCGCGGCAAGGAGGACCTCCTGCTCTCGGTCCTCGCGCAGAGCGAGCAGCACGACGTCGAGCGCCTCTTCGCCGACGAGCCGCAGTCGTACGCCGCGTATCTGGAGACCGTCGTCGCCCTCGTCGAGGACAACACCCGGCGCCCCGGCATCGTGCGGATGTTCAACGTCCTGGCCGGGGAGTCCGGCAACGTCGGCCACCCCGCGCACGACTACTTCAAGGAGCGGTACGCGCGCGTGCTCGGCCACACCGTCGACCTGATGGAGGCGGCCGTACGGCGCGGGGAGCTGCGCGAGGGCATCGACTGCCTGGCCGCCGGGCAGGAGCAGCTCGCCGTCATGGACGGCCTCCAGCTCCAATGGGCCCTCGACCCGGGGGCGATGGACATGCCCGCACGGGTACGGGCTTTCCTGGACCGTCAGTTCAGCGACCTGTCGGTGACCGGCGAGGGGCTACCGGCCGCCTGACCTCAGGGGCCGGTCGGCGGGCCGCCGTCGGGGAGGGCCTCGAAGACACGCTGGAGGGCGGGCGGGCGCTCGCCCTCACCGGCGACCACGACGCGGTACCGGTGCGTGAACACGTACTGGAACCCGTCCGCCACCGGCTCTCCCGTCGGGCGCGTGGGCACCTTCGCGTACGCCGGGTCCTCCAACGCCGCGCGCAGTCCGGCCACTTCGGCGGCGGTCATGCGGCCGGTGCGCGGGGGCTCGGTGCCCGACCGGGTGGAGTAGGTGCCGTCGTAGTGGACGATCAGCTGGTTGCGGACCCCGGCCAGGCCGCCGTTGACGTTCACCTCGACGAGGACCTCGCGGGGGCCGGGCTCGTGGTCGTTCTTGACCGTGCCGTCCGACCCGGTGGGGACCGGGGGCGCGGGGACGGTCGTGGGGGTGGCGGCCGGCGAGCCCTGCTGGGTCACGGTGGGTGCCGACGGGGTGTCCTGCTCGCCGCAGCCGGACACGGCCAGCCACGGGACCAGTACCGCCGACGCGACCCACACCGTTCTCGCGCGCACCTTCGTCACCATGGTCCCGAGCATGCCCTCACCCGATCCGGTTGACCAGGGTCGCGTGCAGGGCGTCCAGGCGGGGGCCGTGCGGCCCGCGGCGTACCGCCAGGTCGACGGCGTCGACGCACCCCCGGCACCGTTCGAGATGGGCCTCGGCATGGCCGAGGAGCTCGCCGGAGAGCTGCCCGCGGGCGTACGCGTCCACCCAGTGCGCCGGGAGGTGCCGGGTGGGGGCGGGGGGCGCGGAGGTCACGGGAGGCTCGGGCGTCGTGGCTGTGGTGGCTGTCGTGGGGGGAGAGAGCTCGGCCATGCGAGGGCTGCTTTCGGAGCTGGGGGCGGGGGTGGGGGAGTGGGGGTTACGGGCGGGGGCGGGGGACCCGGTCGCAGTCATGGGCACCTCCTCCGCCGGTCGCGCGCGGGACGCCGTCCGCGGCCTCGGCCGCGTCCTGGGCCACGAGCCACTCGCGCAGCCGGGCGCAGCCCCGGGCGGCGCGGGCCTTGACCGTGCCCTCGGGGACGGCGAGGCGTTCCGCGGTCTCGCGGACGCTGTAGTGCTGGAGGTAGCGCAGCTCGATGACCTCGCGCTGCGGGGCGGGGAGCCCGGCGAGCGCGAAGGCTATGGCCGCGTAGCGGGGCGAGGAGGCGAGCAGGCAGTCCTCGGCGGAGGGTGCCGTACCGGCGGAGGCCGGGGTGTGGTCGCGGGCCCGGTCGGCGAGGGCCCGCTGACGTCCGGCGGCGCGTTCGAGATCGACGGCGCGGCAGTGCGCTATTCGCCGCAGCCAGGCGGGGACGCTGCCCTCGTGGAAGCCGGAGGCGCTCTTCCACACCGTCAGGAAGGTCTCCTGGACGGCGTCCTCGACGGTCTGGGCGGGGAAGCCGCGGTTGAGGAGATGGGCGAAGAGAGGGCCCGCGTGCCGGGCGAACAGCCGGGACAGCGCGTCCTTGTCGCCACCGGCGACGGCGTGGACGAGGTGCCCGTCGCACGCGTCGTCCACGCCGGACGGACCACCGCCGGACGGACCGTCGTAGGCCCCGGACCCGGCCCCGTCTCCGGGCGCGGCTCCGTCTTCGGTGCACTGCCCGCACCCGGGAAAGCTCGTCGTCACGACCTCTGAACGTGGGGGAGGGGTACGGAGGTTGCCATTCCGCCCATTTTTTCGCCGCCCGCCGGGGAGCACCGGCGCACACCGGGGGCGCAGACTCCCCCACCCCCGCGCCCCGTACGCCCGCGCCCCCGTCCCCCGCTCCCTACGCCTCCCGCACGATCCCCGTCAGCGGGCACTCGTAGCGCCAGTCCAGGCTGTCGTAGAGGGCCAGGCCGTCGCGGGTGGCCGAGAGGATGCCCGTGGTCGCGCCGGTCTGCGCGGCCGCCGCCTCCAGGGTGCGCATCACGTTGGCGCCGAGGCCGCGTCGGCGGTGGTCGGGGTGGGTCTCGATCTGGTCGGCGACCGCCGTCACGCCCGTCGGGGCCATCTGGCCGCGCGCCGCGAGCGTGCCGTCCGGGGCCACGATCCGGACCCGGATCACCCCGTCCCGGGTCTCCGTCGTCCGCGCGTACCCCTCCGGCGCCGGCGGGCGCGCCCCCAGGTCCAGGGTCTTGCTCATCATGTAGCCGGGGTCGTCGGGGATCGTCCACCCCGGGGTGATCCACTCGGCCGACTCCTCGGGGCCGGCCATGATCTTCAGCCACGCGCCCGGCACGGTGATCTCCTGGCAGAGCTTCCCCACGGACACCGCGTCCGGCGCCGGCAGGACGTGCCGGAAGACGTGCGTCGGCAGACCGACGTCGATCCGCCAGCCCCAGGGCTCGACGACGGCGGGCGAAGTGCCCCGCGAGACGGTCCAGCCCGCCACCCAGGCGGAGGTAAGAGTCGCAGTGTCCATAGAGGCATTACAGCGTCGCCGCTCCTCCCCGCACCAGAGTGATCGCTCAGAGCGAACGGCCCCCGGGGAACATCCACGGGCGGCCGCGCATTGAGTCCACATAGCTCAACTTGACTGCCGAAGGGGAGATCATGGCTTCGACGTCCTCACCGCTCACTCTGCCTGTGCTGCCGCTCGACGACGAGGTCGTGCTGCCCGGAATGGTGGTGCCGCTGGACCTGTCCGACACCGACGTACGCGCCGCGGTCGAGGCCGCCCAGGCCGCCGCCCGTTCCGGGAGCGGCAAGCCCAAGGTGCTGCTCGTGCCCCGGGTCGACGGCACGTACGCCGGGACCGGTGTGCTCGGCACCGTCGAGCAGGTCGGCCGGCTGTCCGACGGCGACCCCGGCGCCCTCATCCGGGCTCTGGGCCGCGTGAAGATCGGCGCGGGGACGACCGGTCCCGGCGCCGCCCTCTGGGTCGAGGGCAGCGTCGTCGAGGAGACCGTGCCCGACCCGCTGCCCGGCTCCGTGACCGAACTGGTCAAGGAGTACAAGGCGCTCGCCACCAGCTGGCTGCGCAAGCGCGGCGCCTGGCAGGTCGTGGACCGCGTCCAGCAGATCGACGGCGTCTCCGCGCTCGCCGACAACTCCGGGTACTCGCCCTTCCTCACCGTCGAGCAGAAGGTCGCGCTCCTGGAGACCGCCGACCCGGTCGCCCGCCTCAAGCTCGCCACCGCCCAGCTCCGCGAGCACCTCGCCGAGCAGGACGTGGCCGAGTCCATCGCCAAGGACGTCCAGGAGGGCGTCGACAAGCAGCAGCGCGAGTTCCTGCTGCGGCGCCAGCTCGACGCCGTACGCAAGGAGCTCCGCGACCTCAACGGCGAGACGGAGGGCGACGAGTCCGACGACTACCGGGCCCGCGTCGAGGCCGCCGACCTGCCCGAGAACGTCCGCGAGGCGGCACTCAAGGAGGTCGAGAAGCTGGAGCGGTCCAGCGACCAGTCCCCCGAGGGCTCCTGGATCCGCACCTGGCTCGACACCGTCCTCGAACTGCCGTGGAACGAAAGGACCGAGGACCAGTACGACATCCAGGGCGCCAAGGCCGTCCTCGACGCCGAGCACGCGGGCCTGGAGGACGTGAAGGAGCGGATCACCGAGTACCTGGCGGTGCGCAAGCGGCGCGCCGAGCGCGGTCTCGGCGTGGTCGGCGGCCGGCGCGGCGGCGCGGTCCTGGCCCTGGTCGGCCCGCCCGGTGTCGGCAAGACCTCCCTCGGCGAGTCCGTCGCACACGCGATGGGGCGGAAGTTCGTCCGGGTCGCCCTCGGCGGCGTACGGGACGAGGCGGAGATCCGCGGCCACCGGCGTACGTACGTCGGAGCCCTGCCGGGCCGGATCGTACGGGCGATCAAGGAGGCCGGGTCGATGAACCCGGTGGTCCTGCTCGACGAGATCGACAAGGTCGGCTCGGACTACCGGGGCGACCCGGCGGCCGCGCTCCTGGAGGTCCTGGACCCGGCGCAGAACCACACCTTCCGCGACCACTACCTGGAGGTCGAACTCGACCTCTCCGACGTCGTGTTCCTGGCGACGGCGAACGTCCTGGAGGCCATCCCGGAGGCGCTGCTCGACCGGATGGAGCTGGTCAGGCTCGACGGGTACACCGAGGACGAGAAGGTCGTCATCGCCCGCGACCACCTGCTGCCGAGGCAGCTGGAGCGGGCGGGCCTGGAGCCCGGCGAGGTGGTCCTGGAGGACGCGTCGCTGCGGAAGCTGGCGGGCGAGTACACCCGTGAGGCGGGCGTACGGAACCTGGAGCGGTCCATCGCGCGGCTGCTGCGGAAGGTCGCGGCCCAGCACGAACTGGGCGACCGGGAGCTGCCGTTCGCGGTCGGCGTGGACGACCTGCGCGGGTTGATCGGGCGGCCGCACCACATCCCGGAGTCCGCGCAGGACCCGGCCGAGCGCCGGACGTCCGTACCGGGCGTGGCGACCGGGCTCGCGGTCACGGGCGCGGGCGGTGACGTGCTCTTCGTGGAGGCGTCGCTCGCCGACCCGGAGACGGGCGCGGCGGGGCTGACCCTGACGGGCCAGCTGGGCGACGTGATGAAGGAGTCGGCGCAGATCGCGCTCTCCTTCCTGCGGTCGCACGGCGCGGAGCTGGAGCTGTCCGTGAGCGGTCTGAAGGACCGGGGCGTGCACATCCACTTCCCGGCGGGCGCGGTCCCGAAGGACGGCCCGAGCGCGGGCATCACGATGACGACGGCGCTCGCCTCGCTGCTCTCCGGCCGGCTGGTCCGGACGGACGTGGCGATGACCGGTGAAGTGTCGCTGACCGGGCGCGTCCTGCCGATCGGCGGCCTGAAGCAGAAGCTGCTCGCGGCGCACCGGGCGGGCATCACGACGGTCGTGATCCCGAAGCGGAACGAGGCGGACCTGGACGACGTCCCGGCCGAGATCCTGGAGAAGCTGGAGGTCCACCCGGTGACGGACGTCCGCCAGGTCCTGGAGATCGCCCTGGCCCCGGCGACGGTGTCGGTGAGCGCGGCGGCGTGAGCCGGTAGGTCGTGAGTCCCGATCTGGAGCGGGGCGTCCCTTTCGCGGGGCGCCCCGCTCCGCTCGTTCGCGTGCGTTCGGGCAGCCCGGGTTCATGACGGGGTGCCCTCGTCGCCCTTGAACGGGGCCGGGCGGGCTCGCACCATGCCCGTACGCGCGTGAGAGGGAGGTGCCGTGGTCGCCGACAGGAAGCGCCGACGGACCGGGTCGGACGACGAGCAGGAGCTTCCTCGGCGTGCCGCGCCGGCCGTCAGGGAGGCGGAGGCCCTGAGCTCCGGTGGGCGGCTGACGCCCGAACTCGCGGGCTCCCTCCAGGGGTCGGCGGGAACATGTTCGCGGGGAACGTGTTCAATATCGCCAACGACAGCGACCGGTCCGACGACGAGAGCGACGGGAGCGACAGGAGCGAGGGGCGCTCCCCGGCACCGCGGGCGCAGTCGACGACGCTGACCTTCGACGGGGACTTCCGCATCGAGAACGCGAGCATGTTCCTCGGGAACATCTTCAACGCGGGCCACTTCCGGGGCGGCGGCACGGGCGCGGGGCCCGTCGAACCCGAGCACGACAACCTGTACGTCGGCAACACGTTCCGCGTCCGGGGAACGATCGACCTCACCGGCGGCGTCTACCACGGCAACGCGTTCACGGCGCGGAGGATCATCATCAGGGGCAACGCCCTCTTCGTGGGCGGCAACTCCTTCACCGGAGACGTCCAGGTCGAGGACCCGGACCTGGTGGCCCAGGAGATCTACGTGGGCGAGATCACCGCCGCCCACGCCGACGAGATCAGCCCGCTGTGAAGCACCTGCTGTGAACCACCCGCTCCGCCGCACACCGTGAACCAAGGAGAACCCGCCATGCCCCCACTGCCTTCCCTCGCCGCCCAGGCGGAGCGTCTCGTCGAGCTCGGGGTGCATGACCACGCCGGGACAACCGCCGAGGAGGTGCGGGAGTTCGTGCGGGAGGCCGGGGGCGAGCGGGACGACGTGCTGCTCGCCGTGCACCCCGACCGGGCGCCCGCCTCCGTGCTCGCGCCGCTGCTGCGGCGGGAGGACAAGGCCGGGTTCGTCGTGGTCGACATGCCCGACGTCGACGACTTCGCGCCCACCGGGATCGACGTGCCCGACGCGCCGCTCTACCTGGTCGCCGGGATCGACCGCGGCGACCACCTGTCCAACTGGAGCCCGGAGGAGGCGCTCCCCGCGCTCACCAAGGAGGAGCGCACCCCGCTGCTGCTCACCGAGGGCATCCACTGGGTGCTCCAGGAGCCGGCGGCCCTGGAGCGCAACCGCTGCTTCATGACCATCGGCTCCCGGCTGCGCAAGGCGAACGGCGCGTTCGACGCCCGTACCCCGGCCATCTGGATCAGCAACGGCACCGGGCGCGACGGCCGCGAGCGGCGCGACGCCCCGAAGGTCGGCTGGTGCTGGTGGGGCAACCGCCACACCTGGCTCGGCTTCGGCTCGACCACGGGGCGCAGCGCCCAGGGCCTGTCGTAGAACGACAGGCCCTGGCTCACGCCGTTACGACGACGCGTTCCGGCGCCGCGTCAGGAGCAGGCTGCCCGCGCCGAACGCCGTCAGGGCGGCCGCGCCTCCGAGGGCCAGGGGGAGCGGGGAGGGGCTGCTCCGGTCCGCGTCGGAGGAGAGCGCCGGGGCGTGCTCGTCGCCGCCGTGGCCCGCGTGGCTCACCGTGGACCGGTCGGCGCCCGCGGCGATCTTCGCCTCGCTCGGGGCGGAGGCCGCCGAAGCCGCCGCCGTACCGCCGAAGGTGACGTCCGAGCAGCTGTAGAACGCCTCCGGGCTGTCGCTGCGCTGCCAGACCTTGTAGACGATGTGGCGGCCCGTACGGGCGGGCAGGGTGCCGGTGAAGTTGTAGTGGCCGTCTGTCGCGGTGCGCGCCGTGGGGTAGGTCGCCACCGGGGTCGCGTCCAGGTCCGACCACTTCAGCGGCTTCGTCGGGTCGAAGCCCTGCTTGGTGATGTAGACCGTCATCGTGCCCTGGTGCGGCGCGGTCACCCGGACCTTGAAGTCGAAGGACCCCGCCGACACCGCCGTCGACGGCCAGTCCGTCCGGGCCCAGTCGAGCGCCCGGTACTTCTCGCGGTTGGCCGAGCAGAGCTTGCCGTCCGGGATCACCACCTGGTGCTGCCCGTCGGCGTTGGCGATGTTGACCTCGTTCCAGTCGTAGAGCGGCTGGGTGCCGGAGTCGGCGACCAGGTCCTTGCACACCTGCGACCTCGGCGTCTCCGGGCCCTCCGCGTAACAGGCCGCGACCCGGCTCACCGGGTTGAAGACCGCGCCGTGCGCGGCGGCGGTGGACGGGGTCAGCGGGATCAGGGCGGCGGCGGACAGGGTGGCGGCTGCGGCGGCGGTGCGGCGGATCGGCGGCATGCGGGGCTCTCTCTCGTGCGTGGGGGAGGACGGGACGAGCAACGAGCGGCACGCGTACGGGAGTTGGGGAGGGGCCGTACGCGCCCACCCGAGGTTCGCATTGGTCCATACCAATGGGCAAGGGGGTGGGACGAGAAAGCCGGAAGCGGCCTTCCGCACGCGCCGCCGCGCGCCCGGAAGACCGCCGTGTGTCTGAAGGGCCTCGCCCGGCCGTCCTCAGCCGTTGGCCAGTGCCTGCACCCGCGAGAGGTCCCCGTTGAAGCGGTTGTGGTCGCCGACCGTCGGGCCGGTCGAGGTGTACTGCCACATCGTGTAGTACCCCCAGCCCGCCGGGAGTTCGCCCACCGCCGCCGCGTACCGCGCGACCCACAGCGGGTTGGTCGAGCCGAAGCCCGCGTAGTTGCCGGTGCACTGCGTCCACCAGCTCGTCGCGGTGTAGATCACCGCGTCACGGCCCGTCCGCGCCTTGTACCGGTTCAGGAAGTCGCGGATCCACGCGACCATCGCCGACTGCGACTTGCCGTAGCAGGTCGCCCCGTACGGGTTCCACTCGATGTCGAGGGCGCCCGGCAGCGTCCTGCCGTCCTTGGACCAGCCGCCGCCGTTGTTCACGAAGTAGTCGGCCTGGGCCGCGCCCGTCGTCGTGTCCGGGGTCGCGAAGTGGTACGCGCCGCGGATCATGCCCACGTTGTAGGAGCCGTTGTACTGCTGCGCGAAGTAGGGGTTCTTGTAGTAGGTGCCCTCCGTCGCCTTGACGTAGGCCCACTTCACCCCGCTGTTCCACAGGGTCGACCAGGCCACGTTCCCCTGGTGGCTGGAGACGTCCACGCCCTCGGTCTGGACGGCGCGCGGCGAGCCGGGCGTGCCGGCCGAGCCGTCGTGCGCGAGGACGCCCATGCCCATGTGGGCGGAGCCGCGTGGGGGAACGGCCTCGGCGTCGGTACCGGCGCCGGCGGCGTTGGCGGGGCCGGAGAGGGTGAGGGGCAGGAGCAGGGCCAGGGCCGCGAACGCGGCGCCGGCGAGGGTCTTTCCGGATCTGTGCACGGGCATTGCGTGCCTCCGAAAGGCTCGGTGGGGGAGCGAGTCGGACAGTCCTGGAATGGACATGTCACCAACGACGCTACGCACGTAGACCCGCCCGGCGGAAGAGGGCCCGGGTGCCGCCGTTGGTCTACGCCTACGAAATACTGAGAGAGCTGCGGCGATGGCCGCGGCGACAAGAAACTTTCAGCGACCGGAAAGCGCGCGAGGGGTGCTGACGTGCACGGAAGCGGTACGGGGAGTGAAGCCGAACCGACCGGCGGGGCGACCGGGGGGAGTGGTGTGGACCAGGAATTCCTGGCTCTGGAGCGGGAATTGGCGGTCTTTCTGCGCCGAGCCCGCGCCCAGTCCGGCGAGATGGCCCGCGAGGTCCACCCGGAGCTGGAGTCCTCCGCGTACGGACTCTTCGTCCGGCTCGACGACACCGGCCCGCAGCGCGCCACCGAACTCGCCGGCTACTTCGGCGTCGGCAAGGCGACCATGAGCCGCCAGCTGCGCGTCCTGGAGGACCTCGGGCTGGTCGCCCGCGACCCCGACCCGGCCGACGGGCGCGCCTCGCTCGTCCGGCTCACGGAGGAGGGGCGGCGCCGCTTCCGCCGGGTGCGGGACGCACGGCGCGGACGGTACGTCCGCAAGCTCGCCGACTGGGACCGCGCCGAGGTCGCCGAACTGGCCCGGCTGCTCCACCAGCTGAACGCCCGCGCGGAGAGCTGAGGCGAGCCCACCAGGGGGCCCGCGGGTGGTGGGCCGACTCACAACACCGCGTACACCGCCGTCGCGTCGTCGTGCACCTTCCAGCGGTGCGCGGCGGCGCCCGACTCCTCCAGCGCGCGGACCCGCGTCAGCAGCCCGTGCGCGCCCTCCTTCCGCAGGACGGCGAAGCAGTCCGCCCAGTCGCCCTCGCCGAACAGCTCCACCCAGCGCGACGCCCCGTCCGTGAGCGCCGCGAGCGCCCGTACCTCCGCGCGGGGCGTCGTCCCGGTCACCGCCCGCCGTGCCACGTCCGGGTCGGCCGCGGCCGTGAAGAAGCCGCCCTCCCGGTTCCGCAGCCGGTCCGTCGCCGCGAGCGAACGGCGGACCTCGTCCGGGATCCGGTCGAGACGGTCGTCGAGTACCACCCGCACCGCGCCGTCCGGCGCCTCCAGGAGCAGGACGGAGTCCGAGAGGACGAGGTGCTCCACGAGGGCCTCGTCCCAGCGCGCCATCGCGACGGTTGCCTGGGGCGTACGTACGTGAGAAAGGTCACATGTGGCGCGGTGGGCGTTTGCCGTGCGCCGAATAGCCTCCGCCAGAATCTCGGACAGCGTCATATCGCGTCGCGAAGCGGACAGTTCGGTCAGCGCGCCGCCGAGGCGCGCGGTGAACCAGGGCACGTCGTGCACACAACCGTCATCACCGGCCGGCGGCGTCACCCCGTCGAGCACCACCACCGTCCCGCCCCCGCCGGACGCGGGTAGAGCCGTGGCCGACCAGTCCTCGTTGGGGCGTTCGGGACTGCCGGGAAGGGTGACGACCTCGGTGCGCATGATGCCCAGTCTGCCCCTGTGGCGACCGGAGGCCGCGACGGACCTTCACAGCGTCTCCAAACGGCCGAATCTGGCCTGTACCAAGCCTTCGAGGTGCGCCCGAGAGGCGGAAGCGGAGGCTCCGACGAGCTGCGGGCGGGCATCCTGCCAAAGCCCGCGCGGAAGATCCAACCGGCGCTCCGTGCGGCCCCGCGGAAGTGTCGCGTGGAGTTGTTCGCCAACTCAGGAGTGTTGTTCACTCGTTCGGGTGGCGGAGCGGCCGATGCGCGTCCCCTTCCCAGAAGCGCTGGAATGGTCGGAAGCCGTACCAGGGGTGGGGGCGCTCTACTTACGTGACCGGTCGTCACCTCTGCTTCATGGGCGGACGAGTCGAGAATGCGAGCAGCACCGGTGCAGAAGAAGCGGCCTCGGAGCAAGAACGGCACGCGGAGCCAGGCCCCCGGTGACCCGCTGAGCACGGGCGACGCCACGGGCTCCGGCGCCGTACCCGGGAGCCCCACGCCCGGAAGCACGACACCCCCCGTCGTACCCGCGCCCGTCGGACGCTCCAAGCGCGTCCGCAACCGGCTCGTCGCCGGTGTCGCCCTCGTCGGCGTCACCGTGCTCGCCGCCGGCGCGCCCGCGATCCTCACCGCCTCCGGCGAACTGACCGACTCCCAGCGCCTGGTCACCCTCGCCGAGCTGGACCGCCAGGCCGTCACCCTCGCCCACTCCCTCGCCGACGAGCGCGACGAGGTCGTCGCCTACATCGCCGCGGGCCGCGACGAGCAGCAGGGCGACAGCGCCAAGAGGCGGCAGGTCACCAGCACGCGCTCCACCCGCGTCGACCGCCAGATCGACGAGATCCGGCCCGCCGCCTCCGAGGAGCTCCGCCGCGACCTCGCGGGCCTGCCCTCCCTCCGCCGTACCGCGCTCACCGGCAAGGGCACCGCCCTCGAAGCCCACAAGGCGTACTCAGACGTCATCGCCAAGCTCCAGGCCCTCGCCGACGAGCTGGCCGAGAAGACCCCCGCCCGCGCCGCCGACGCCACCCGCGCCCCCGCCGCCCTGGGCCGCGCCGTCGAACAGGCCTCGGCCGCCCGCGGCCTGCTCCTCGCCGCCCTCGCCGTACCCCAGCCCGAGTCCGACGGTGTCGAGTACGACCCCGTCACCGGCACCTACGTGCCCAAGAAGGCGGAGGGCGCCGACGAGGCGGACAGGACCCGCAACGCCCTCACGGCCGCCGCTCAGCAGGCCCGTGTCCGCGAACTGGCCACGCTCGCCGACTTCGACCAGTCCGCCGCCTCCACCGGGCGGAACTCCCTCGCCGCCACGGTCACGGGCCCGGACGTCAAGAAGGCGGAGGGTCTCCTCGCCCGCCTCACCGACCAGCCCGAACTCACCAAGTCCGAGCGCAGGACCGACCCCGAGCAGCTGGAGTCCGCGCTCTCCGCCCGCATCGAGCAGATGCGCGGCGTCGAGTCCGCGCTCTCCGCCACCCGCGTGGACCGCCTCGCCGAACTCCGCGACGACGACGTCACCGCCCTCGAAGTGCGCATCGCCTTCCTCGGCGGCTGTCTGCTCGTCGCCATCGGCATCTCCACGTTCGTCGCCCGCAGCCTCACCCGCCCCCTCGCGGTGGTGCGCATCGGCGCCGCGCGGCTCGCCGCCGCCCCGGAGCCCGAGACCGAGGAGCCGGTCCGCTTCACCGGCCGCAACGACGAGTTCGCCCAGGTCGTACGGTCCCTCAACACCCTCCACGGCAAGCTGGCCGACCTCGGCCGGCGGGCCGCGGCCCTCGACAGCGAGCGCGCCGACCTGACGGGCGCCCGCGAGGCGCTCGGCACCGAGCTGGCCGCCCAGCGCGCCGAACTCCAGGGCCAGACCGCCCTCCTCACCGCCGAGCTCGCCCGGCTCCGGCACACCGTCCAGCACACCTTCGTCAACCTCTCGCTGCGCAGCCTCGGGCTCGTGGAGCGGCAGCTCGGCGTCATCGAGATGCTGGAGGAGCGCGAGCAGGACCCCGACCGGCTCGCCACCCTCTTCAAGCTCGACCACATGGCGACCGTCATGCGCCGCCACAGCGAGAACCTCCTCGTCCTCGCAGGCCACGAGCACGTCCACGGCCACCCCGGGCCCGTCCCGCTGGTGGACGTGCTGCGCGCCGCCGTCAGCGAGATCGAGCGGTACGAGCGGGTCACCCTGCAGTCCCTGCCGCCGCACGCCCAGGTCGCCGGCTTCGCCGCGGACGACCTGTCCCACCTGATCGCCGAACTCCTGGAGAACGCGACCTCGTTCTCGCCGCCCGACGCGCAGGTCCAGCTCTCCGGCTGGCTCCTGGAGAGCGGCGAGGTCATGCTCTCCGTCCAGGACGAGGGCATCGGCATGACCGAGTCCCGGCTCGCCGAGCTCAACGCGCGGCTCGCCGAGGCGGACCCGGCCGACATCGCGGGGGAGGGGCTCGGCATCCGCGTCACCGCGCTGCTCGCCGCCCGCCACGGCGTCCGCGTGCAGCTGCGCGAGCAGAAGCAGGGCGGCATCGCGGCGGTCGTCGTCCTGCCGCAGACGCTGCTGCCGACGGCCCCGCCGACCGCCGGCCCGCCGGCCGTCCCGGTCATGGGCGGCGCGCCCACCCTGAACCTGCCCGGCTCGGTCGCCGAGGCCAACTCCAACACTCTGCCCTCCCGCACCCGCGACCCGCTCGTGGAGGCGGCGGAGCGTGCCATCGAGGCGGCAGAGGCGGAGGAGTCCCTCGCGCAGGAGACCCCTGTCGAGAAGGCCTCTGCGGAGCCCGAGGCCCCGGCGGAGCCCGAGACCCAGGCGGAGCACGTGTCCCCCGCGGAGTCGGAACCGGAGCAGGAGCCGGAGCACGAGCAGGAGCCCGAAGCTCCCCAGCCCTCGCTCGCGGAGACCACGCTCCAGGTGCGGCTGCCCGACCCGCCCGCCGAGCCCGACACGCACGAGCGCGCCCCGGAGGAGACCGAGCCGGCGGCCGCCGCACCCCGCGTCACCGACAAGGGGCTCCCCAAGCGCACGCCGAAGATCGTTCCGCAGGCCGGCACCGCCCCGGCCCCGCGCCCCGGTGGCGTGGACCCGGAGGCACTGCGCCGCAGGCTGGGCGGTTTCCACCGAGGGGCCGAGGAGGGCCGTAGGGACGTAGAGGCCGAGATCGAAGCACGTACCGAGGAGAAGACGGGGGACACAGTCGAGGAGGCACGCGGTTGACCGCGACCGGAACATCTGAGACCGGCACACCTGCGACCGGAACGTTCGGACTGAGCACGGAGGCCCGCAACCTGCACTGGCTGCTGGGCAACCTCGTCGAGGAGGTGCCCGGGGTCCGCTCGGTCGCCGTCGTCTCCTCCGACGGACTGCTGCTGCTCTCGTCCGACCCGGCGGCGCAGGACACCGCGCCCGCACCGGCGGACCGCCCGAGCGGGCCGCGCGGCTCCAGCGCCGACCTCGCCACGATCGTCTCGGGCATCGGCAGCCTCACCGTCGGCGCCGCCCGCCTCATGGACGGCGGCGGGGTCAAGCAGACGATGGTGGCCATGGAGGAGGGCAGCGTCTTCGTCATGTCCATCAGCGACGGCTCGCTGCTCGGCGTGCACGCGGAACCGGACTGCGACATGAGCGTCGTCGCGTACCACATGGCCCTCTTCGTCGGCCGCGCCGGACACGTCCTCACCCCCGAACTCCGCAGCGAGCTGCGCAAATCGATGGAGGGCCCCCAGTGACCGCGACGCACCGACTGCCGGTACGAGGGGACGGGCGCCGCCCCGCGCGCGTCCGCCCGTACTCGCTCACCGGCGGCCGCACCCGGTTCGGCCACATCCTGCTCGTCGAGACCTTCGTCGCGGCCCTCGAAGCGGTGCCCGAGCGGAAGGTCCTGACGGACGGCGGGCCCGCCCGCGGCCTGATGCCCGAGATGCGGGCCATCGTCGAGATCTGCCGCCGGATGCGTACCGTCGCGGAGATCTCGGCGCTCCTGAAGATGCCGTTGGGTGTCGTCCGGGTGCTGCTCAGCGACCTGGCCGACCAGGGAAAGATCCGTGTGTACGGGACCGGTCACGGCACCGGGCAGCCCGACCGCGCGCTCCTCGAAAGGGTGCTGAGTGGACTCCGCCGTCTCTGAAGCCGCTGCCCCGGCCCTCGCCGGAATCCCCGCCCAGCCCGAAGCCCCGTCCGCACCGCGGGACGCGGGCACGGAGGAGGGCGCGCAGGACTGGCAGCTCGACCACACCCGGGCTCCCATAGCCACCAAGGTCGTCGTCGCGGGCGGCTTCGGCGTCGGCAAGACGACCTTCGTGCGCGCCGTCTCGGAGATCACCCCGCTCCAGACCGAGGCCCTGATGACGCAGGCCAGTCAGGACACCGACGACCTCACGGCGACGCCCGACAAGCTGACGACGACCGTCGCGATGGACTTCGGCCGGATCACCCTGGACGAGGACCTCGTCCTGTACGTCTTCGGCACCCCCGGCCAACAGCGCTTCTGGTTCATGTGGGACGACCTGGTGCGCGGCGCGATCGGCGCGATCGTGCTCGCCGACACCCGCCGGCTGACGGACTGCTTCCCCGCCCTCGACTACTTCGAGAGCTGCGGGCTGCCGTACATCGTCGCCGTCAACCACTTCGAGGGCACCGAGCGGTTCGAGCCCGAGGACGTCCGCGACGCCCTCACCGTGCCCCCGCACGTACCCGTCGTGATCATGGACGCGCGCAAGCGGTACAGCGTCGTGGAGACCCTGCTCGCGATGGTCGGGCACGCGCTCGAAGCCGCCCCCGAATAGTCGGATCGATCCGTCAGCCGCCGTAAGTCGTTAGGAACACCCGCCATGCGGAAGATACTCATCGTCGGGGCCGGTCAGTCCGGTCTCCAGCTCGCCCTCGGACTGCAGTCGCAGGGGTACGAAGTCACCCTCATGTCCAACCGCACGGCGGACGAGATCCGGTCCGGCCGGGTCATGTCCACCCAGTGCATGTTCGACACCGCGCTCCAGCACGAGCGCGACCTCGGCATCAACTTCTGGGAGTCCCAGGCCCCGCGGATCGAGGGCCTCGGCGTCTCGGTCGCGGGCCCCCTCGCAGGTGAAACAAACACAGCCCAGCGCGTGATCGACTGGGTCGGCAAGCTCGACGGGCACGCGCAGTCCGTGGACCAGCGCGTGAAGATGGCCGGCTGGATGGAGACCTTCGCCCAGCGCGGCGGCCAGCTCGTCATCCACGGCGCTGCCGTCTCCGACCTGGACTACTTCTCCCGTACGTACGACCTGGTGCTCGTCTCCGCCGGCAAGGGCGAGCTGGTCTCCATGTTCGGCCGCGACGCCGCCCGTTCCCCGTACGGCGAGCCGCAGCGCGCCCTGGCCGTCGCGTACGTCCACGGCCTCGGCCCCCGCCCCGAGCACCCCGACTTCGACGCGGTCCGCTGCAACCTGGTCCCGGGCGTCGGCGAGCTCTTCGTCATGCCGACCCTGACCACCTCAGGGCGTGCCGACATCCTCTTCTGGGAGGGCATACCCGGCGGTCCGCTCGATGTCTTCCAGGGGATCAAGGACCCGGCGGAGCACCTCTCGCTCACGCTGGAGCTGATGGAGAAGTTCACGCCCTGGGAGTACGCGCGGGCCACCAAGGTCGAACTGACCGACGCGGGCGGCACCCTGGCGGGCCGCTACGCCCCGACCGTCCGCAACCCGATCGGCCGCCTCCCCGGCGGGGGCCTGGCGCTCGGCGTCGCGGACGTCGTCGTCGCCAACGACCCGATCACCGGCCAGGGCTCGAACTCGGCCTCCAAGTGCGCGGCCGCCTACCTCGCCGCGATCGTCGAGCACGGCGACAAGCCCTTCGACGAGGACTGGATGCGGTCCACGTTCGACCGCTACTGGAACACCGCGCAGCACGTCACCAAGTGGACGAACGCGATGCTGGGCGTCCCCCCGGAGCACGTCCTGAACCTGATCGGCGCGGCCGGCCAGCTCCAGCCGGTCGCCGACCGCTTCGCGAACGGCTTCAACGACCCGGCCGACTTCGAGAACTTCTTCTACGAGCCGGAGAAGACCGAGGCCTACCTGGCGTCGGTCACCGGGGCCTGACGGTCGGGGAGAGGGCGGGCGGGCGCCGGGCAGGTGCCCGGCGCCCGCCCAGGGGTTTACCAGTCCACGGCCTTGATGCTGAAGCTCTGGTTGGGCTGGTAGGTGCACGACCACAGCCGCGCGGGGGCGCCCGGCTGCGTGCTCCAGTCGGCTATCTCCAGGCACTTGCCATAGACGTACGCGTGGTCCATGGACAGGTTGTACTGGCCGCGGAAGACCTGGTTGAGGCCCCAGTGGCAGTCCCACTGGTTGGCGGTCGCACCGTTGTTGCGCCCCCAGCCGCCGATCTCCAGGCACTTACCACTGTTCACGTTCACGTAGTAGAACGCCCCGTTGTCATTCTGCTGGGAGTAGCGGTGCCACTTCTGGTTGTCGCCACCGGTACAGGGCCACTGACGGACGGCCGCGCCGTTCGCCTTGCTCCAGTCCGCCACCTCAAGACACTGGCCGGAGTGCTCCGCCTTGATCTCGACGGTGGCCAGGTAGACGAGGGACGGCGCGGCCTGGGCCGGAACGGCCGCGACGCCGAGGGCGAGACCGAGGGATGCGGCGAGCACGAGCAGTCCGCGGCGGGCGCGGGTGAACGGGTTGAACTTCATGGTCCTCTGCAATCAAGAAGGTTCCGGCCCGTGGCCGGAAATCATTGTCATGATCGCATAATTATCAGCCTTAAATGATCCTTTCTCAACGTCAGTTGATGCCGTGAATCGGATTGCCTCCTTCCGTTCTTCTGCTTCGGTGCGTCGTCGTCTCCGTGCGAAGAGTGCTCAGGCCCCGCCCTGATCGAACCCCTCGTCCGAGCCGTCCGTGGCCCCGGCAGGGAGCTCGGGCGGCGTGTACGTCGTCAGGGCCACGGCGGTCGGGTCGGGGCGGACGGCCCCGAGCAGCGGGTTGGCGGCGATCGGGGAGACCTTCACCTTGGCGCCCGGGCGGGGGGCCTGGACGACCAGGCCGTGGCCGAGATAGATCGCCACATGGGTGGCCTCGGGGAAATAGACCACCAGGTCGCCGGGGCGCAGGTCGCGCAGCTCCACCCTCGGCAGGGTGCGCCACTGCTCCTGGCTCGTGCGCGGGATCTCCCGGCCCGCGTTCGCCCAGGCCTGCGAGGTCAGCCCGGAGCAGTCGTACGACTCCGGTCCCTCGGCGCCCCACTCGTACGGCTTGCCGATCTGCCGTACCGCGTACGTCAGCGCGTCGCCACCCTGTTGTGACGGGGTCCGGTCGACGTCCAGGACGCCGGAGTCGAGCAGCTCGCGCTGGGCGCCGGCGGTCTGGGCCCGTTCCAGTTCGGTCAGCCGGGCGAGCTGGTCGTCCGGGAGCGAGGCGAGCAGCTTCTGGACCTCCCCGAGCTTCTTCTGGACGTCGTCGCGCTGCTTCTTCTGCCGCGTGGCGAGGCTCTGCTTCCGGTCCAGGGCCTTGCGGGAGGCGCTCGCCAGCTCGCCGGCCTTCTTCTCGTCCGCCGTGAGCCGGGCGACGGTTCCGGCCCGTTCGCGGGTGGCACGGTCCATCAGGTGGCTCTGGTCCAGGGCCTGCTGGGGGTCGGGGGCGAGGAGCAGGCGCAGATACGGGGAGAACGCCGAGGTCGCGGCCCGCCCCTGGTACTGCTCCCTGGCCAGCCGCCCGGCCGCGTTCCGGCCCTGGGCGAGGCGCTCGCGGGCCCGGGCGAGGGCGTCGGCGACCTTCTTGGTGTCGGCGGTCTGGAGGCGCAGGGCCTCGTCGGTGGCGTTGAAGGCCTCGGCGGCCTGCTCGGCCTGACGGTACAGGGTCCTGAGCCGGCCGAGGAGCGCGACGACGGAGTCCCCGCCGGGGGGCGGGAGTTCGGCCGCGTCGTCGACGGGGGTGCCGCTGGCGTCCTCCGCCGGGCCGTCCGTCGGTTCCTGGCCCTCGACCGTCGCCGGTGCCTCCACCGTGGGGTCCACCGGTGCCTCCACCGGTGCCTCCACCGGGGGGTCCACCGGGTCGTCCGCCGTGGCCGTCGGGGCGCCCGCGAGCGCCGTCGACGCGGCGAGCACCCCCGTGCAGACCGTGCGCAGCAGCCTTCCTGACACGTCATCACCTCCACCGCGATGATGGCGGGAGCGTGCGGTCGGATGAGCTCACAAAGGGGCGAATCGGCCCAACGGCCTCACCCGTTCGGCTTGGTCCAGGGCCACTTCGGCCGGAACGGTTCGCGGCCCTCGGGGACGTACTCGTAGATCCAGCCGCGCGGAAGGCCGAGCCGCTTCGTGTGGCCGGCCGGTTCGCGGCGATAGGTGTGGACGGTGGCCGGGCCGCCGTCCGCGTCCGGTACGGGCACGTCGTACCACTTCGGGGGGTGCCCGGTCGGGCCGACCAGGATCGGCAGGATCTCGCCGTCCAGGGGCCCGCCTCGGAAGGGGGTGTTCTCGCTTCTCACGGGACCAGTCTCGTACACACCGGCCTCACAGCAGGTGAGCGGCCTCGCTCACGACGGGTGTCACCCGTCGCGCCAGGGTCCCGACCGGCCCGTCGGGTCTCTCCTGTGCGAGGAGCTTCTTGACGACCGAGGCCGTCTCCTCGTCGGTCGCGGCCGTGGCCGCGAGCAGCGCGACGAGGTGGTCGACCAGCCAGTCCCGCAGCTCGCGCGCCGATGGCCGCTTCTCCTCGTCCAGCCAGATCAGCGAGGCGGCCTCCACGGCCGCGATCCAGGTGCGGACCATCATCCGCATCCGGGGTCCCGGCTGGTCCACCCCCAGGTGGACGAGGATCTGCTCCGCCGCGGCCCGCCGGACCTCGTCCACGATCGCTGTGGTCCGGGAGGTCTCGGCGACGCTGCCGCCCTGGAGGAGGGCGCTGAAGCCGGCGTCGTGCCCGTCCACGAAGGCCAGGTACCGGTCGAGGACCCGGCCGAGCCGCTCGGTGGGCGGCCCGGACGGCGGCTCGGCGAAGCAGCGCTCCAGCGCGTCGGCGGAGGAGCGCAGGGCCGCCTCGTACAGCTGCTGCTTGCCGCCGGGGAAGTAGCGGTAGACCAGCGGCCGCGAGACGCCCGCCGCCTCGGCGACGTCGTCGAGGGAGACCTCGTCGGGCGCGCGGTGCGCGAAGAGTGTCAGGGCGGCGGCGAGGAGCTGCCCCCGGCGCTCCTCGACGCTGAGCCGGCGGTACGCGGGCGAGGCGGCACTGGTCATGCCTCGCAGGGTAGCTCCGCGTGGCGACAAGGAGGGGTGCCGGTCTCAGGCCAGTAGTCCGGAGGCCTTCCAGAGCCGGCGCCCCGGGCCCCGGAGCACGCCGATGTCGTCCAGGAAGTCCGTGAGCCGCTTGGCGCCGGACTGCATGACCTCTCGGCGGTGGCCGCTCGCCCGGACCTGGGCGACGGCCTGGCGGCGGTCCAGGCCCACGTTGTCGTACACCTGGGGGTTGATGAAGCAGGTGGAGAAGACCCGGGCAGCCTCGCCGCAGCTGAGTCGGGTGAACTCCTGCTCCCAGCGCGGCGCGGTGATCATCTGGCGCCGCAGCTCCTCGCGGGCGTACCGGACGTGTCGCGCCTCCTCGACGACGTGGATGCGGGTGACGCCGCGTACCAGGGTCTGGACCCGCTCGTCCGGGAAGGTCAGCCGCTGCATCCAGTCCAGGATCTCCTCGCCGAGGAGGGTGGCGGCGAAGGAGCCGGGGGTGGTGGAGACGGTCTTCAGGACGCGGCCCAGGTTGTGGTAGACCCGCGGCACCGGGTAGGCGGGCGTGCCGCCCTTCTGGATCATCCGGGCGAACATCATCGAGTGCCGGCACTCGTCGGCGATCTCGGTGAGGGCGTAGCGCACATGGTCGCTGGTCAGGGACTTGTCGTAGATGTGCCGGACGAGCAGCTGCATCAGGATGATCTCGAACCAGATTCCGAGCGAGGCGATCGAGGCGGCCTCGTGCCGGGCGAGGTCCATCCGCTGCTCCTCGGACATCCGCCGCCACATCGGGGTGTCGTAGAGGGAGACCAGCTCGGGCGGCCAGAACCACTTGCCGTCCTCGAGGGGCGCGGCCCAGTCGAGTTCGGTCTCCGGGTCGAAGGAGTGCTTCAGGGAGGACTCGAGGAGTCGCGCCGCTACCTGCTCACGGTCGCGGAGCGGGCCGAGGGCGTCCCGCAGGAGGGTGAAGTCCAGCTCGGTACGGGTGGTCATGACGGTACGACACCTCGCTGTGCTCGCGGTCGGGTTACCGGCGGTCGCCTTTATGAGACTGCTCGTCAGCAAGTGCGTCAATCCCTTGCGCACGACTTGTTGACCCGGTGTCTACCAAGGTGTCAGCCTGCCGGGAGGACCACGTCCGGCGAGCAGTCGAGTCGAGAGCAAGGAGTCGTCAGTGTCGACGCGCGACCTCTACACGAAAGCCCCCGGGGACCCCATCTGGCAGGTCCCCGCGACCGGTTCGGCCCGCTTCAGCTGGGACTACGACGACGGAAGGGAACGCCTCCTCGCCCTCTACCAGAAGGGCAAGGACAAGCAGTGGGACGGCAACAAACGCATCGCCTGGGAGCTGGAGGTCGATCCCTACGACCCGCTCGGCACCCCCGACGACGTCCTGACCCTCCACGGCACCCGCCACTGGGCGAAGATGACCGAGAAGGACAAGGGCGAGCTGCGCCGGCACTACGCCTCCTGGCAGTTCAGCCAGTTCCTCCACGGCGAGCAGGGCGCGATGGTCTGCGCCGCGCGGATCGTCGAGTCCGTCCCCGACCTCGACGCCAAGTTCTACTCCGCGACGCAGACGATGGACGAGGCGCGGCACGCGGAGGTCTACAGCCGCTTCCTGCACGAGAAGATCGGGATGCTCTACCCGATCAACGACAACCTCCAGAGCCTGCTCGGCGACACCCTGCGCGACTCCCGCTGGGACATGCCCTACCTCGGCATGCAGGTCCTGATCGAGGGTCTGGCGCTCGCCGCCTTCGGCATGATCCGCGACACCACCGACAAGCCGCTGCCCAAGCAGATCCTGGCGTACGTGATGCAGGACGAGGCCCGGCACGTGGCCTTCGGCCGGATGGCGCTGCGCGACTACTACAAGCAGCTGTCGGACGCGGAACTGCGCGAGCGCGAGGAGTTCGTGATCGAGGGCTGCTACCTGATGCGGGACCGGCTGCGCGGGATCGAGGTCCTGGAGAACTTCGGCATCGGGCGCAAGGAGGCGGAGGAGTACAGCGAGCAGAACGAGTTCCTGCACCTCTTCCGCAAGCTGCTCTTCAGCCGGATCGTCCCGTGCGTCAAGGACATCGGCCTGTGGGGCGAACGGCTCCAGAAGGCCTATCTGGACATGGGCGTCTTCGACCTCGGCGACTCGAACCTGGACCTGCTGATGAGCCAGGACGAGGAGATCGCGGAGGCCCTCGACCGCGAACGCTTCGAGGTGGAGGAGCGGGAGCGGGTCGCGGAGGTCGCGGAGGCGATCGCGCAGGGCGGGGCGGAGGGGTAGGTCGCCCGCTCGGCCCTCCCCGACACGACCGGCACCCGGGATTCCCCGTGTTCACGCCGGTGACGTACCGTGCCCGCCATGAGCATGCCGCCACCGCCGAACCAGCCGCCGCACAACCCCTACGGCGGTCCCGTGCCGCCCCCGCAGCAGCCGGGGCCGTACGGTCCGCCGCAGGGGATGCCCCAGCCCGGGCCGTACGGCCCGCCGCACCAGGGCTACCCGCAGCAGCCCGGCATCCCCCAGCAGTACCCCGGGCCCGGCGCCGGCGGCTGGGGGCAGCCGCCGATGGGGCCGCCGCCGAAGAAGAAGCGCACCGGCCTGATCGTCGGCATCGCCGTCGGCTCCCTGGCCGTCGTGGCCGGCCTCGGCTACGCGGGCAAGCTCGTCCTCGACGGGGCCGGGGTCACCGGCGACTTCCCGGAGGCGACGCACGAGCTGGTCGTGCCCAAGACCCTCCTGGACGGGCAGTTCACGCTCACCAACGACGCCTCCGAGACCGAGGGCAAGGAGGTCGAGGACACCTACGACCCCACGGTCAAGGACCCCAAGGCGGCCATCGCCCAGTACACGGGCAAGGAGAGCTCCGTTCTCGTCGTCTCCGGCTTCCACGGCAGGATCAAGAACCCGGCCCTCACCCGCGCCTCGATCCTCTCCGGCGCGGCGAAGGACAAGGGCAGCACGCTCGTGATCAAGCCCAAGGACTTCAGGCCGGCCGGTCACGACGTGACCATCAGCTGCCAGGTCACGACCACGAAGGACGCCACCGGGACCGCGACCCTCCCCATGTGCGCCTGGGGCGACGAGAACACGGCCTCCTTCGTCGCCGTCGTCACCACCGAGTCGGCCACCGCCGACCCGTACGACGTCGACCTGGCGGAGCTCGCCGAGACCACGGCGAAGGTCCGCGCCGAGATGCGGAAGCCGATCAAGTAACGACCTAGCGGTTGGCTTTGGCGCGCAGCGCCTCCTCCATCACCGCGCGGGCGATCGGCGCCGCGCTGCCGCCGCCGCTGATCTCCGTACGCCTGGCCTCGGCGTCCTCGACGACGACCGCGACCGCCACCGCGGGCTGGGCCGCGTCCGCGGCCTGGGCCCAGGCGATGAACCAGGCGTACGGAGTGCCGGTGTTGCCCAGGCCGTGCTGGGCCGTGCCCGTCTTGCCGCCGACCGTGGCCCCCGGGATCGCGGCGTTGCTGCCCGTGCCCTCCTCGACCGCCCTGACCATCAGCCGCTGCAGCTGGGTCGCGGTCGAGGGGCGCATCGCCTGCCGGTAGCTGCGCCGGCCGGTCGTGTCGACCGTCGTGCCGCGCGCCGTGGTCGTCCGCTCGACCAGGTACGGGTGGGCGATCTCCCCGTTGTTGGCGACCGCCGCCGCCACGAGCGCCATCTGCAGCGGCGTCGCCGTCGTGTCGAACTGGCCGATGGAGGAGAGCGCCAGCTGGTCGTCGCTCATCGCGCGGTCGAAGTTGGACTTGGCCACCCACGACGGGATCGTCAGACCGACGTCGTTGAAGCCGAACTTCTCGACCGCCTCCACCATCCCGCTGAGCCCCACGTCCACCCCGAGCCCCGCCATCACCGTGTTGCAGGACCACTGGAGCGCGTACGCCAGGGACGCGTTGCCGCAGCCGGTGGCCGCGTTCGGCAGCACCTGCCGGGTCCCCGGCAGGATGAACGGGTCCGGGGTGTCCGTCGGCGCCTCGACGTCCGTCACCGTGCCCGCGTCGAGTGCGGCCGCCGCCGTCACGATTTTGAACGTGGAGCCGGGCGGATACGTCTGCCGGATCGCCCGGTTCAGCATCGGCTGGTTCGGCGAGGTGGTGAGCCGGGCCCAGGCCCCCTTGACCCCGTCGCCCGTACCGGACAGTTCGCCCGGTTCGTACGAGGGGGAGGAGACGAGCGCCAGGATCCGGCCGCTCGACGGCTCGACGGCCGCCACCGCGCCCCGCTTCCCGCCGAGCCCCCGGTACGCGGCCTGCTGCATGGACGCCCGGATCGTCGTCACCACGTCGCCGCCCGCCTGCCGGCCCCGGCTGAGGTCGTTCCAGAACGGGAACGGCGCGAGCAGCGGGTCCGTACCCGCCAGGATGCCGTCCTCCGCGTGCTCCACGAACGTCGTGCCGTACGTCTGCGAGGCGAAGCCGGTCACCGGCGCGTACAACGGGCCCTGCTTGTAGGTGCGTTCGTAGCGCAGCTGCTGGCCGCTGTCGCGCGAGCCGGTCACCGGCCGCCCGTCGACCACGATCTCGCCGCGCGGCTCGCCCCAACGGGAGATCGCCACCCGCCGGTTGGCCGGGTTCTCGTCCAGCGCGTCGGACTGCACGACCATCACCCGCGCCGCGTTGACGAGCAGCGCCACGAGCAGGACCAGACAGAGCGCCGCCGCGCGCCGGATGTACGGGATCACCGGGCGTCCTCCACGATCGGCGCGATGACCCCGGTCTCGACCAGCTCCGGGCGGGGCGCGCGGGCCGAGTCGCTGACCCGGATGAGGAGCGCCACGATGATCCAGTTGGTCACGACGGACGAGCCGCCCTGCGCGAGGAACGGCATCGCCATGCCGGTCAGCGGGATCAGGCCCATCACCCCGCCGGCGATCACGAAGACCTGGAGGGCCAGGATCGAGGCGAGGCCGATCGCGAGCAGCCGCCCGAAGGGGTCGCGCAGGGCGAGCCCGGCGCGGTACCCGCGCGCGACGAGCAGCGCGTACAGCAGGAACAGGGCGGTGAGGCCGACCAGGCCCAACTCCTCGCCGGCCGTCGCCAGGATGAAGTCGGACTTGGCGGCGAAGCCGATCAGGATCGAGTGGCCGAGGCCGAGGCCGGTGCCGAACATCCCGCCCGCCGCGAAGGCGAACAGCGACTGCGCGAGCTGGCCCGGCCCGTCGCCCGCCTCGATCGAGGCGTAGGGGCTCAGCCAGTCCTCGACGCGGCTGTGCACATGCGGTTCGACCGAGCCGACCGCGAACGCCCCGACGCCCGCCAGGAGCAGCCCGACCGCGATCCAGCCGGTCCGGCCCGTGGCCACGTACAGCATGATCACGAAGAGGCCGAAGAAGAGCAGCGAGGTGCCGAGGTCCCGCTCCAGGATCAGCACGCCCACGCTCAGCAGCCAGATCGCCGCGATCGGCCCGAGCACCCGGCCGGTGGGCAGCTGGAGCCGCCAGATCCTGCGTCCTGTGTACGCGAGCGCGTTGCGGTTGGCCGCCAGGTAGGCGGCGAAGAAGACGGCGAGCAGGATCTTGGCGAACTCGCCCGGCTGGAAGGAGAGTCCGCCGATCCGGATCCAGATCTTCGCCCCGTTGACCGCCGGGAAGAAGATCGGCACGAGCATCAGGACCAGGGCGCTGGCCATCGAGAGGTACGCGTACCGCTGGAGCACCCGGTGGTCGCGCAGCAGCACCACGACCGCGCCGAAGAGCGCCACCCCGAGCGCCGACCAGACCAGCTGCGCGAAGGCCGCCTGGTCCTTCGGGGTCTCCAGGTCGAGCCGGTAGATCAGGACCAGGCCGAGGCCGTTGAGCAGGACCGCGATCGGCAGCAGCAGCGGATCGGCGTACGGCGCCCGCAACCGTACGGCGAGATGGGCGAGGAGCGCGAGTCCGCCGAGACCGGCCCCGTAGCGCAGCGCGTCCGGAGGCACCGCGCCGTTGTGGGCCAGGCCGACGTCCACATACCCCAGGACGGAGATGAGGACGGCGCAGACGAGGAGGGAGAGTTCCACGCCGCGGCGCTTCGGGATGCGTAGCCCGGGCGGGGGAGCGTCCGCCGTCGTTGCGGTCATGAACCGCAACGTAGCAAGCGATATGGCTTATATCCCTTATGTGTGACGGTGTGCCGTCACGGGCGTCAGGGCTCCGGATCCTCGTCCGGCTCGGCCAGCCGCACGTACTCCGGCAGCGTCAGCCGCGCCAGGGCGCCGCCGTCCGGGGCGTCGGCGAAGACCAGCTTCGCGCCGATCACTTCGGCCTGCCCGGCCGCGATCGTGAGCCCGAGCCCGTGCCCCTTGCCGCCGCTCTCGGTACGGAACCGCTGCGGCCCGGTCGCCGGCAGGTACTCCGGGTATCCAGGACCGTGGTCCCGTACGGTCACGACGGCGCCGTCCACGGTCAGGACGACCGGCGGGGCGCCGTGCCGGTGCGCGTTGGCGACGAGGTTGCCGAGGACCCGCTCCAGGCGCCGCCGGTCCGTCTCGACCGTCGCGTCGCGCAGGACCCGCACCTCGGTCTCGGTGCCGGACGCCCGCACCACGCCCCGGGCGACCGTGGCGAGATCGTGCATTGCCAGGTCCACGGTCTCGTTGCGGGCGTCGAGCCGGGAGATCTCCAGGAGGTCCTCGGTCAGCGAGCGCATCGCCTGGACCCGGTCCCTGACCAGCTCCGACGGCCGCCCCTCCGGCAGGAGTTCGGCCGCCGCGGAGAGGCCGGTCAGCGGGGTGCGCAGCTCGTGCGCCACGTCCGCCGTGAAGCGCTGCTCGGTCTGCAGCTTGCGCTGGAGCGAGGAGGCCATCGTGTCCAGCGCGCCGGAGACCGTGGCCACCTCGTCCTGCGGGCGCGCCGGGTCCTTCGTGCGCGGGTCGTCCACGCGCGCGTCGAGGTCGCCCGCGCTGATCCGCCGAGCCACCTGCGCGGTCAGGTGCAGCCGCCGGGTGACCCGGGTGACCGCGAACGCGCCGACGAGCAGGGTCGCCCCGATCGCGAGGACCGAGGAGCCCAGGATCGACCGGTCGAGGCCCTCGATGATCTCCCGGCCGGGGGAGTAGTCGATCCGCACGGCGAGGGCGCGGCCGTCGGCCGGTCCCGCCGCCCACATCGTCGGCCGGCCCTCGTGCTCCTCGACCACCGTGCCCCGCTCGCCGCGCACGGCGAGCGCCCGCAGCTCCTCGGGCAGGCCCTCGGGGTCGATCCCGGCGGCCCGGGGGAGCGGGTCGCCCGCCTCGTACGCGCGGGAGGCGGTGGTGAGCCGGGCCAGCGCCCGCTCGCGGAAGTCGTCCTCGGTCTGGCCCGCCACCGACACATGGACGAGGGCGCCGAGCAGCGCCGCCAGGGCGCAGCACATGACGGTGATGAAGACCGCGGACTTCCACGTCAGCGTCGCGGTCCAGGCCGGAAGGCGCGGCCGCCGCCGCCCGCGGCGCGCCGTCACGAGGGCTCCACGAACGGGTCGTCGGAGCCGGACGCGGAGGACGAGCCCGGGGCCGCGGGGGAGGCCGAGGGCTCGGGCCCGCGCGAGGAGCCGGCCGTCGACGTGGACGGCGAGGGCTCGACGAGCCGGGGCTCGGGCGCCGGCGAGGCGGACGGCCCCCGGGGCTTGACGCGGACGATCTCGTCCCGGGTCGGCAGCATCGCGCGCTGCTGCTCGTCCCAGGACCAGGCCGTGCGGTACTCGTACCCCGGGATGCCGGCCGAAGCGGCCCGCACGATCAGGTCGCGGCCGGCCAGCTCCACGCTGATCACCTGGTCGACGGTGGCCATGATCCGGGTGAGTCCGTTGTTCTCGGCGGTGTAGACCCGCACGCCCATCTGCTGGTCGGGCATCCGGATGCCGACGATCAGCTCGTCGCGGCCGTTGCCGGTCAGATCCCGGTAGTACGCCCGCATGACCGGGCACTTCGCGGGCTCCGCGGTGCACCGGCCGATCTGCCGGGCCGTCTCCTCGTACATGCCGTCCGCGCCGGAGTACGTGTCCGGGTGGGCGTTCACCTCGGCCCGGACGACCGCGACGGCGTCGACCCGGCGGACGTCGTTGTCGGGCACGCGTATGCCGGGGACGGACTGGGTGTCGGTCTCGCCGTAGTCGAGCGGCGGCTCGGTGGCCGGCGGCACCTCGGGCCAGAGGCGGACGGGGCCGATGGCAGTGGGGGTGACCCCGGCGCTCTTCAGCTCGCCCTCGGTGCCGCAGCCGGACAGCACGAACGGCGCCGCCACGGCCAGGGCCACGGCGGCGACGAGCGGCAGTCCGCGCCTTCTCACTCTGCTCCTCGGTGGGTCCGCTCCCCGCGACCCGTCACTTCACGAGGCCGGCGAAGAGGATGATGTTGTCGGTCCGATGGCCGTCCGCGATCGGTCCGCCGCAGGTGATCAGCCGCAGCTCGGGACGGTCGGTCTTCCCATAGACCTTATTCGTAGGGAAGTCCTTTTTGTCGACCTGCTGGATCTCGCGGACCTCGAAGACGGCCGTGGAGCCGTCCGCCCGGCCGACCCGGATCAGGTCCCCGGTGCGCACCTTCGCCACGTCGCGGAGGAGCGCCGGGCCCTTCGCCGTGTCGTAGTGCGCGACCAGGACGGCGGGCCCCTTCTCGCCCGGCGTCACCCCTCCTGTGTACCAGCCCGCCTGTTCGGCCTCGTCGACGGAGGGCACCTGGAGGCCGCCCTCGGCGTCCAGACCGAGCCGGAGCACGGGGGAGGTGTCCACGCCCGCCGCCGGGACGACGAGCCGCGTCGGCTCCGAGGCCGTCATCGGCGGGGCCTCGTGCCGCGACGGGGCCGCTGTGACGTTCCGCACGGAGACGTCGGGGGCGACGGGCCCCGGGGCGGCGCCCGCCACGGTCGAGCAGGCGAGCAGGCCGCCACCGAGGGCGAGCGCGAGCGCGGAGCCGACGACCAGCCGCCGACCGCGACGGGGCGCTCGGGTGGTGTCCTCGCTCTGGTACGGCACGGACGGCATGGGTGGCACGGGCGGCGCGGACGGCATGGGCGGCTCCGGATCCTCGGCGGTGACAGCTGATGGATTCGAAGCTAAATGTCCGCTATTGCGGCCTTGTAACAGTGGGCCGTAGGCCCCGCGACGAAGCCGCCACGGCCGTCCCGGGCTCCGCCCTACCGGTCCATCCGGTCGAGCGCCGCCCGGCAGAAGGTCAGCAGCTTCTCGTCCTCGTGGACGTCATGGCTGCTGTGTCCACCGCTCTCGCGCACGTTGTGACGCCGCCGCCGGTCCAGCTCCGCGCGGATCACCCAGCGCGCCGACTCCCCCGCCGCGGGCCCCATCTCGGCCAGGCACTCCGCGATGTCCACGCGCGCGTGCCGGTTCTCCTCCCAGGCGTCGAGCAGCACCGGAAGCGCCGCCTCCGCGTCCCCGGACACCCGCCACAGGGCCGCCGCGCTGCGCACCCGTACCCACAGGTCACGGCAGTCGAGGCCGGGGAGCAGGGCCGGCGCGCTGCGCGCCGCCGCCGGGCCGATCACGCCGAGCGCCCGGGCCGCCGCGCACCGGTCCGGCGCCGGCGCGTCGGGGCCCAGCCAGCCCGCGAGGGTCGGCAGGACGGCCTCGCGGTCGCCCTCCACCGACCAGAGCGTGAGCGCCGCCTGCGCCGAGACCGCCGCCGCCTCGCTCTCCAGGAGCTCGCGTGCGTCCGGGATCACCGCCCGCGCGGCGGGACCGAAGGCCGCCAGAGCCGTGAGCGCCGCCTCCTGCACCCAGTCCCGCCGGTTCGGCGGCGCCCCGCGCAGCACCCGCAGCACCTCCGGCACCGCCTGCACACCCCGGACCGAGGCCAGGGCGAAGAGCAGCGGCGCCGCGTGCTCGTACAGCCGGTCGTCGAGGTCGACCCGGGCCAGCCTGCGGCGCAGCAGCGGCGCGAGCGGCGCGGCGGCCGGTCCGAGCGTGGGCACGGCGTACAGCAGGTCCCGGCGTACGTCCGGCTCCACCAGGGCGCGGGCGAGCGGGGGCACGGCGCGGGCGTCCCCGGAGCGGGCGAGGGCGAGCAGCGCCCTGGCGCGCCCGTCCGGCCCGCCGGGCGGGCCTTCGAGCCGCTCGGCCCACTCCGGCCGCTCCGGTCTGTCGGGGCGGCGGGCGAGCCGGGCCGCGAGGGCGTCCGTCGCGGGTCCGGTCAGTTCGAAGAGGCCTTCGAGGAACGAGGTGGCCGCGTCGCGCAGCCTCGGCTCGGGGTCGGCGAGCTGCTCCCCGACGAGCCGTACGACCTCTTCGTACCGGCCGCGCCAGACCCGTATCAGACCCCCGCACAGCCAGATCGCGTCCAGGCGCTGGCAGCGGTCGGGGCTGCGGAGCTGGGCGAGGATCAGCGCGGTCCGCTCCTCGACCCGGTCGTCGAGCGCGGTGTGCAGGGTCCGCATCAGCTCGTCGGTCCACGGGGTCGGGCGGCCGGTCGAGCGCTCCTCGAACAGCTCACGGACCTGCCCGGCCGACCCGCCCGGCCGGGCGTCCGGCTCCGGCGGCGCGGTCCGCACCTCGTCCAGGAGCCGCGTCACCCGCTCCACCACGTCGTCCGGGACCTCGGCCGGCGCGCACCGGGCCACCTGGGCGAGGGCCGCGAGCCGGAGGCCGGGCGCCTGGGCCGCGCGGGTCAACCAGCCCAGCCAGTCGACGGTCTCCTCCCGCAGCGACTCGTGCCGCCGGGCGATCCGCCCCACGGCCTCCACCAGGGCGAGCCGCACCTCCGTGTCGCGCTCGACCGTCAGCCGCTCCCGCAGCAGGGTCAGCACGCGGGCCGGGTCGGGGTGGAGCGAGGCGAGCGCGCACGGCGCCGCGAGCCGGACCTCGGGGTCCGGGTCGCCGACCAGGCCGAGGAAGACGTCGGCGCCCGCCGCGACGGCGGCCGCCGCCATGGCGTAGTTCGCGGCGGGGATGAACTCCTCGTCGTCCGCGTCGAGTTCGTCCAGTTCCTCCTCGCCGCTCAGATCGATCCCGCCGATGCTGGTGAGCAACTCCACGATGCCGCCCCGGTCCTGGACCTTGGGATCGGCGACGAGTTCGAGCAGGAAGGGGATGCAGGCGAGCGTCGAGTCGTACACGTCGCCCTGGTGGTGGACCGCGCCGTACATCCCGTCGAGGGCCAGTTCCCGTTCGGAGGGGTCGGACGCGGCGAGTCCGCGCAGCATCCCCGGTACATCGTCGGCAGGGCCGTAAGCATGCCCCAATGAGGCCCAGTCGACCTCCTCGATCCCCGTCAGCATGCGGCCGCCGCCTTCCCCGTGAGCTGTACCAGGACGCAAGTGTGCACCACCACACCGTGAACCAGGACCCGCTGACCGGACGCGGTCTCGGAAGCGCCCTCGGGCCGCTCGAATCGCGCCATCCGCGGCGACGGCCCCCGGAGTTGCCCGCGGCAACGGCTATCCGTCGGACCGTACGCGTACGAAGCGGGCGGTCTCCTGCCGCCCGGACAGCTGCCGCAGCTCCACCGGAAGCGGCTCCGCGAGCGGTGTCACGGGACCGTGCTCCGGGTCGACCACGGCCGCCCCGAGCCGCCCCGCCGCCAGCGCCCCGACCTCGCGGGCCTGCGTCGGAGTGAGCTTGGGCGAGGTCGTCACCGTACGGTCGTCGGGGAGGCGGACGACCAGCGCCCGGGGCCGGTCCACCGGGCCGACCAGGCCGAGGAGCAGGCCGTCGAGGGTGTCCGCGTGCCGCACCTTCCGCCAGGACCACGTCTCGCCCGCCCGGTACGGCGAGCGCAGCGCCTTCGCCACGACCCCCTCGACGCCCGCCGCCCGCAGCTCGCGGAACCAGTCCCGCGCGGTCTCCTCGTCCACCGTCGCGAGGACCCGCTGCACGGGCGGGCCGATCTCCTCCAGGGCCGTCCCGAGCAGCCGCCAGCGCTCGGCGAGCGGCAGGGGCCGGACGTCCCGGCCGGGGACGGCGAGGACGTCGAAGGCGATGTACGAGACCGGGACGCCCGACCGCCTGCGGTCGCCGGGCGAGCGGAGCAGATCGGTGAAGCTCAGCCGCCCGTCCCGGTACGCGCACAGCTCCCCGTCCAGGACGAGCCCGGCCGGCAGCGCCTCGCCCAGATGCGCCGCGATCTCGGGGAACTCCGGGGCGAGGTCCCGGTGCGAGCGCGACTGGAGGACCACCCTGCGCTCCTCCAGGACGAAGGCGAGGGCGCGGAATCCGTCCAGCTTGAGGGAGTACTGGAACCCCCCGGGCGTGCTCCCCTGCGCCGGGATCTCGTCGGCCGGGCGGGGGCGCATCACGTCGACGGGCGGCCGCAGGACGGGGCCGGTCGCGGGCGCCGGGGTCATGGCAGGGCCCCGGCCCGGTCCGGGTCGAGGAGCGGGGCGAGCAGCTCCCCGTACCGCTCCAGACGTGGCGCGATGTCGTCCATCAGAAGTACGAGCCGTTCGGGCGCGTCGCACGCCTCGACCTCCTCCCAGGTCACGGGGGCGGAGACGGCGGGCAGTGGGCGGGCGCGCAGGGTGTAGGGGGTCGCGGTGGTCTTGGCGGCCGCGTTCTGGCTGAAGTCGACGAAGACCTTGCCGGGCCGCAGGGCCTTCGCCATCCGGTGGACGACGAGCGCCGGGTGGTCCGCCTCGGCGCGCACGGCCAGCTCCTTCGCGTACGCCGAGACCGCGTCGGACGGGGTCGGCTCCAGCGGCACGAGCAGGTGCAGCCCCTTGGCGCCGGAGGTCTTGGCGAAAGCCTCGAGGCCGTCCGCCGCGAGCCGCTCGCGCAGCCAGAGGGCCACCCGGCAGCACTCCACGACGGTCGCGGGCGGCCCCGGGTCCAGGTCGAGGACGAGGCGGTCGGCGACGGCGGGGGAGTCGGCCCGCCACTGCGGGGTGTGGAACTCCACGACCAGGTTCGCCGCCCACATCAGCGAGGCGAGGTCCTGGATCATGACCTGCCGGGCGCGCGGCTCGTCGGAGCGGGGGACCGGGGTGGTCTTCACCCAGGCGGGCGTGCCGGGCGGCGGGTTCTTGGTGAAGAAGAGCTGCCCTTCCGGGCCGTCCGGATAGCGCAGGAAGGACACCGGGCGGTCGCGCAGATGGGGCAGGATCGCGGCCCCCACGGTCGCGTAGTAGTGCAGCAGCTCGCCCTTGGTGGTGCCGGTGGCCGGGTGGAGGACCTTGTCCAGATTGCTCAGCGGGAGGCGACGCCCCTCCACCTCCGTGATCGGCGTCATACGATGAGAATCCCACGAATCCGGAAGTATCGTGCGAAAGGGATGAAACGTGCGATCCATATGGAACGGCGCCATTTCCTTCGGCCTGGTCAGCATCCCGATCAAGCTGGTCAACGCCACCGAGAGCCGGTCCGTGTCCTTCCGCCAGATCCACGCGGCCGACGGCGGCCGCATCCGCTACCGCAAGGTGTGCGAGCTGGACGGCGAGGAGGTCTCGCAGGCGGAGATCGGCAAGGCCTACGAGGAGTCCGACGGGACCATGATCCCGATCACGGACGAGGACCTGGCGGCGCTGCCGCTGCCGACGGCCAAGACGATCGAGATCGTGGCCTTCGTGCCGGCCGGGGAGATCGACCCGCTCCAGATGGACGCCGCGTACTACCTCTCCGCGAGCGGGGTGCCGGCCGCCAAGCCGTACATCCTGCTCCGCGAGGCGCTGAAGCGGAGCGAGAAGGTGGCGGTCGCCAAGTACGCGCTGCGCGGGCGGGAGCGGCTCGGGATGCTCCGGGTCGTGGACGACGTGATCGCCATGCACGGGCTGCTCTGGCCGGACGAGATCCGGGCGCCCGAGGGGGTGGCCCCGGAGACCCCGGTCCAGGTGCGGGACGCCGAACTCGACCTGGCGGACGCCCTGATGGCCACGCTCGGCGAGGTCGACATCGGCACCCTGCACGACGACTACCGCGAGGCGGTCGAGCGGATGATCGCCGCCAAGGCGGAGGGCGGCGCGGCGGTCGCGCCACCGGAGCCCGAGGCGGAGGGCGGCGGTCAGGTCATCGACCTGATGGCGGCCCTGGAGAACAGCGTCCGGGCGGCGAAGGAGGCGCGCGGCGAGAGCGGCGGCGTCGCCGACGTCACCGAGCTGGCGCCCCGCAAGAGCGCGCCGCGCACCCCGAAGGAGACGGGGGCGCGGAAGTCCACGGCGAAGACGGCGGCCAAGAAGACGGCCGCCCCGGCCCGCAAGTCCACGGCGAAGAAGTCCACCGCGAAGTCCACCGCCAAGGCGACGGCGAAGTCCACCGCGAAGAAGACCACGGCCAGGACCACGGAGAAGGCGGCCGCGAAGAAGGCCTCGACGCCCGCCAAGAAGGCGGCGCCGCGCAAGCGCTCGGCCTGAGCGACGGCCGCCTTCCTGGCTGCTAGGACGTGACCAGCTCCCGCAGGGAGGCCTTCATCGCCGCGACGAAGGCCTCCCGCTCGGCCTCGCCGGTCAGGTCGAGCGAGAGGTACGGATTGAGGTCCTCCAGCTCCACGAGCAGCAGCTCCCCGTCCGGCGCCCGGCAGGCGTCCACCCGCTGGATCCCGTGCGCCAGGTCGTTCCAGTCCACGAACCGCTGCGCGAACTCCAGGTCGGCGGCGGTCGGTTCGTACCGCTGGAGGACCCAGCGGGCCTCCGGATCGGGCGCGTACAGCGCGTACTGGAAGGCCGGCCCGACGAAGTAGAAGGAGACCTCGTACGTGAACGGGATGCGCGGCTGTACGAGCATCCCGGCCGGGTCCACCTCCCCGAGCCGGTCCCGGTCCACGAACCGCAGGCCCACCGAGTCCGCCCCGAGCAGCGGCTTCACGACGTACTCCGCGGCCTCCGGGAGCCGGTCGAACTCGTCGCGGCGGCCCGCCGTCGGAATGACCGGAAATCCCTCCCTCGACAGCCGCAGGAGGTAGTCCTTTCCGGCCATGTCTCCCTTTCCCGTCAGGGAGTTGAACACCCGCACCCCGCTCGCGCGGGCCGCGCGCGTGAACGCGTCGTACGCCTCCTGGTAGTGCAGGACGGGCCCGCTGTTGCGGACGACCAGCGCGTCGAAGCGGTCCATGAGTCCGGCCGCGTCCAGCGGATGGCAGAGCGCGACCGTGAACTCCTCGCGCAGCCGCCCCGAGAGCCAGATGTCCTCGTCGCAGTACCGGCGCCCGCGCGCCTGATAGCCGAGGTCGGTGACGTAGAGAAGTGTTGCCATGCGTTGTCCCGTCTGCTCCCGGTTGGCCGGATCGCCAAAGATTACGTGACGGAAACGCCGAGGCTCCCAGCTTGCGGATCACCCTGCTCCGCCGCATAGCGTGTACGAACACCGGTGCGAACGCCGGTGTGTGAGAGCGTTTTCAGCGGCCCGAGACGACCACCGGGCGCGATCGGTGCGCGGTGGGGGCACGAGCCGTCGGCACCGCCGAGAGGTGAGGCGACAGCATGCACTACCGGATCCTGGGGCCGGTGCGGGTATGGCGGGGGGACACCGAGCTGACCCTGGGGCCCCCGAAACAACAGGCCCTGCTGGCTCTGCTGTTGGCGAGGGCCGGACAGCTCCTGACCCCGCAGGAGGTGATCGACGCCCTGTGGGAGGAGCCGCCGGGCAGCGCCGTCAACGTGGTCCACCGCCATGTCGGCGCGCTCCGCAGGCTCCTGGAGCCCGAGCTGCCCAGCCGGGCGGACGCCCGGCGCCTGCTCCGGGGCGCGGGCGGCTACCGGCTGCCGGTCGGCCCCGGCGAGCTCGACCTGCTGCACTTCCGGTCCGTGCGCCAGGACGCCCGCCGGGCCACGGCGGCCGGGGACGGCGCACGGAGCGTGGACCTCCTCGTCGACGCGCTCGGGATGTGGGGCGGCCCCGCCGGGACCGGCCTTGCCCCGAGGGTCGCCGCGCACCCGCTCTTCACCGCGCTCAACCAGGAGTACCTGGCCACCGTGAAGGAGGCCGCCGACGCGGCCCTGGTGACGGACCACGCCCACGGCGAGCGGGTCCTCGCCCTGCTCCACCAGGCGGTCCACCACTACCCGTTCGACGAGGCCCTGCACGCCCGGCTCGTCACCGTGCTCGCCGCGCTCGGCCGGCAGGCCGAGGCCCTGGCCGTCCACGAGTCGGTCCGCGCGCGGCTCGCGGGGGAGCTCGGCGTCGACCCGGGCCCCGAGCTCCGCGCGGCGCACGAACGCGTCCTCAGACAGGCGGTCCCCGTGACCGTCCCCGTACCCGCACCCGTGCCCGTACCCGCACCCGTGCCCGTCGCGGCCGCTGGGGAGCAGGACCCCGAGGCGACGGCCGACCGGCCCGCTCCCCAACTTCTCCCCGCTCAACTTCCCTCCGACATCGCCACCTTCGCCGGGAGACGGGCCGAACTGGCGCTCTCCGGCGGGCTGCTGGACGCGCGCCCCGAATCCGATCCCGGGAAGACCGCCCCCGCCGTCGCCGCGATCAGCGGCATGGCCGGCGTCGGCAAGACCACGCTCGCCGTCCACTGGGCCCACGAGGTGGCGCACCGCTTCCCCGACGGCCAGCTCTTCGTGAACCTCCGCGGCTTCCACCCCACGATGGAGCCGCTGGCCGCCCCCGACGTCATGCGCGAGGTCGTCTCCGCGCTCGGGGTCCCGCCCCAGCGGGTGCCCGACGACCCCGAGGCCCTCCCGGCCTTCTACCGCAGCCTGCTCGCCCCCCGCAGGCTCCTGATCCTGCTCGACAACGCCCGCGACTCCGAGCAGGTGCGGCCGCTGCTTCCGGGCGCCCCCGGCTCGCTGACGCTCATCACGAGCCGGCACCGCCTCGACGGGCTCGTCGTCACCCACACCGTGCGCTTCATCGGCCTGGAGGGGCTCTCCCTCGCCGAGGGCGTCGAGTTCCTGACCCGGCGCCTCGGCGCGGAGCGGATCGCGGCGGAGCCGGCGGCCGCCGAGGCCATCGTCGAGCTGTGCGGACACCTGCCGCTCGCCCTCGCCATCGTCGCCACCCGCGCCCTGCTCAACCCCCGGTTCGCCCTGGAGACGGTCGCCGACGAACTGCGCGCCGCCCGGGGCAGCTTGGACGCCTTCACCAGCAGCGACGCCCAGGTTGACGCGCGTAGCGTCTTCTCCTGGTCCTGCCGTGGCCTCAGTGCGGGCGCCAAGCAGCTGTTCCGGCTGATCGGCGGCGCGCACTCGGGCCCCGAGCTCTCCGTGGCCGCCGCCGCCAGCCTGGCGGGGGTGCCGGCCGGGGACGCGCGCCGCCTGCTCGGTGAACTCCTCGACAGCGGCCTGCTGACGGAGGACGCGCCGGGCCGCTTCTCCTGCCACGAGCTGCTGCGGGCCTTCGCGCGGGAGCTGAGCTTCGACCGCGACGACGAGGGGATACGGGTCCGGGCCCGGCGCCGCCTGTTCGAGCACTATCTGCACACCGCCCACGCGGCCGACGCCCTGCTCGCCCCGTACCGCGACCGCGTTCCCGTGCGGCCGCCGGGCGAGGGCGTCCTGCCGGAGGCGCTGACCGGGGAGCGGCAGGCGGCCCAGTGGCTGCACCGGCAGCGCCAGGTGCTGCTGGCCGCCGTGGAGGGGGCGGCCGTGGACGGCGGCGCGGGCGACGGGCTCTGCTGGCGGCTCGCCGCCACCCTGGAGCTCTTCCTCGACCGGGCCGGCCGCTGGGACGAACAACGCGGCATCCAGGAGCTGGCGTTGAGCGCCGCGCGACGGGACGGCGACACCACGGGCGAGGCGTACGCGCTGCGCGCGCTGGGGTTCGCGTACCACCGGCTCGGCCGGAACGCGGAGTCCCACGAGACGCTGACCCGGGCCCTCGACCGCTTCGCCGACGCGAGCGACCCGCACGGCCAGGCGGCCGCGCACCGCAGCCTGGCGTTCCTCGGCAACGGCCTGCGGGACCACACGCGGGCGCTGGAGCACTACCGGCTGGCGTCCGCGCTCTACGACAGGTCGGGACACCGCACGGGCGCGGCGGCCGTGCTCAACGAGATCGGCTGGACCCACATCCTCACCGGCGCCTACGAACAGGCCCTGGACGACTGCGGGAAGGCCGTGCTCCTGCACCGGGAGAACGGGAACCGCAACGGCGAGGCGGCCGCCTGGGACAGCGTCGGCTACGCCCGGCACCACCGCGGCGAGTTCCCCGAGGCCCTCGCCGCCTACGACAAGGCGCTCGCCCTCTACCGCGCCGTCGGCGACCTCAGCCTCCAGGCCGACACCCTCACGCACATCGGCGACAGCCACGAGGGAGCCGGGGACCCGGCGGCCGCCACGGCGGCCTGGCGCGAAGCCGCCGAGCTCTTCATGCACTTGGGTCACCCCGACGCCCGGCAGGTGCGCGACCGGCTCGCGCGCCTCGCGGCGCCGGAATCCGCCGACGACGTTCCCGGCGGCCGCCGATGACGCACCGGAACCGGCCGATGACGTACGGGACTTCCCCAGGGACGTCACTTTTTCGGCACTGCGCCCTGCCTACGCTGCTGGCCCCGATCCGACCAGGGAAGCAGGACGCACGTGCCGTGGCCACCGACGAGATCGCGCCACGACGATCTCCGCTGCGCCCACCGGAGTACCGATCCGAGCGACGGTTTCCGGTCGAGTCCAAGGTCCAGGCCTTTTCGTCGCCCGAACCTCGAACAAAACTTCCCTCGCTTCCGTTTCTACGGGCGAAGGTCGCGGAGCACACCGCTGACGTTCAGGACCTCGTGGCAGTCCGATGCCTGCTTCCCGGTGGCCGGCGTACCCGGCTTCGCGCAGGTCACTTCGGCGGTGACGGTCGCGTTCTCGGGGATTTCGATGGGGGTGACCCAGTGGTAGTCCTGGTTGCGGAACGTCTCGAGCGCGATCGTGGTGATCTTCCGCTCTCCGAACGAGAACGTGATGATGCCCTCGTCGCCCTGGAAGTTCGCCACCACGACGTCGGTGATCCCGAAGACCTTGCCGGCCGGCACCTGGTACGTGCCCACCTTCTTGGCGCCCGCGCCTGTCTTGATGTCGATGGTGGCCGAACTCTGCTGACCGCCACCCGAGCCGCCCGAGCCCGTACCGCCGGTGCCGCCGCCGTCGCCCTGCCCGCCGGAACCCTGCTCCCCGCCGGGGGCCGGGGCCGGCTTGGGCTTGGCCTTCTCGGCCTCCTGCTGCCTGGCGGTCTCCTCCTTCTGCGCGGCGGTCGCGGCCTCCTTCGCGGCGCTGCGCACCGCCGGCCGGACCAGCGCGAACCAGGCGACCAGCAGCGCCATCAGGATCGCCAGCAGGATCAGCAGCCACTTCGGCAGGATCGGCAGCTGGACGAACTCGCCCTCCACGACGGTGGGTCGATCGGCCGGCGGCGCGTGCACCTCGCCCGGGTCACCGTCGGTCTTCGGCGAATCACCGGCCTCCGTCACGGCGTCGGCGGCCTCGATCTCGAAGGGCCAGTGCACCGGCTCGCCGAACCAGATCAGCGAGCGGACCCGGGCCTTCAGGCCGACTTCCGCGGTCTCGCCCGGTTCCAGGCGCCGCTGCTGCGGGGTGGCCTTGAGGCTCAGCTCCTCCCCGGCCTGCCGGCCGGCGAGCACCAGCGACACGGGGGTGTTGCCCTGGTTGCGCAGGGCGATCTGGTACCGGCCGCCACGCCAGCCGCGCCGACGACGGGGCTTCAGCTCCTGCTGGATCTCCCGGAACGCCTCCACGCGCACCGTGGTCTCCGGGACCACCACGTTCTCGGGGTGCTCCACGGGCAGGACGCGCACACCGAGCGGCTTCTCCCCGGCGCGGACATCGGGGGAGCGCGGCGGAGCGAGCCTGACCGTCACCGTCTCCGACGTGCCGGGATACAGCGAGACGCGGGCCGGTTCGACGGTGGTCCAGGCGGCGCATTCGCCGACCACCGTGAACGTGTACGCCTCGACGATGTCGCTGTCGTTGCGGACGTTCAGGGTGGTCGTCGCCTCGCCGCCGGGCGAGACCGTCACGGTCGGCATATCGAGTTCGGCAGAAGTGGTCACGCCGGGAACCTAGGCCGCCAACTGGTCCTTCTCACAGGGGCGTGAGGGCCAACGACCGGGCAGCGCGACTGCCCCCACGGACCATCGGCGCGCGGACGCGCGCCACATCAGAACCAGCCGCCGGCCGACCGAGTACCGGTCGGCGGACGACGAGAAACGGTGGGAATACATCATGAACAGTGAGCAGTGCGATTCCAGGGTCTCCGTCTCGGTCTACGCCGAGGACCTGATCCTGCAGGCGGGAATCATCGAGCAACTGCGGCGGCGGCCCGAGGTGGAGCTGCTGCCCGAATCCGACGCCGACAAGGCGAGGGCGACCCTGGTGGTCGTGGACACGGTCGACGACTCGACCGTGCAACTGCTGCGCCGCCTCCAGCGCAACACCGCCACCAGCACCGGTCTGGTCGTCGGCCGGTTCGAGGCGGGGGCGCTGCAGACGATGATCGAATGCTCGGTCGCGGCCGTACTGCGCCGCTCCGAGGCCGACCAGGACCGGCTCGTCCACCTGGTCACCGCGCTCGCGAAGGGCGAGGGCGTGCTCCCCGGCGACCTGCTCGGCAAGCTCCTGGCCCATGTCAGCAGCCTGCAGCGGACCGTGCTCGACCCGCGCGGCCTGACCCTCTCCACGCTCACGACCCGCGAGGCCGACATGCTCCGCCTGGTGTCCGAGGGCTTCGACACCGTGGAGATCGCGCAGAAGACCTCGTACTCCGAACGGACCGTCAAGAACGTGCTGCACGAGGTCACCACCCGGCTGAACCTGCGCAACCGCGCCCACGCGGTGGGCTACGCGATGCGGCACGGACTCATATGACCGCCTCGGGGTCCCTCGGACAGCCCCTGGGTGCCCGAAAGAGCAGCGGAGGTTTCCCCCGGTGCGGGACCTCGCGGCCTGTCGCGACCCGCCCGGGGCTGTGACGCTCGACCACGGTGAACTGTTCTCATACTGCGAGGTGGACGTGACCGGCACCCCAGGCCCCGCGGGCCGTACCAGGGTGGGCAGACTGGCCGTCGCCGTGACGGTGATCGTGCCCCTCCTCGCGGTGAGTTCACCGCAGGCCGCCACCCCCGCCGCCGCGCCCGTCCGCGCGGCGGCGGCCGCGGCCGACACCGGCCGCATCGTCTACGCGGGCACCGAGCACCGCTCCATCGGGCGCGTGACGGGAAACCCGGCCACCGCCGACCCGCTGCTCGGCCCCGGCCCGGCGCACTACGACACCGAGGCCTACGCCCGAGGCGGCCAGGTCGTCTTCACCAGCCTGCGCGACGGCACGCGCCCCCAGGTGTACCTGCGGGACGCCGGCGGGGGCATCCGCAAGCTGACCTCGGAGCGCGACGCGGCCAACCCCGAACTCACCCCGGACGGCCGGTTCGTGGTGTTCGACTCCGCCGAACCCGGCATCGGCGGTACCCAGCGCGACCTGTGGATCGTGGGGACGGACGGAACCGGCGAGCGCCGCCTCACCGACTCGCCCCGCAGGAACGAGACCGCGCCCACCGTCTCGCCCGAGGGCGCCAGGATCGCGTACGTCAGCGACGCCGACCCCCTGCGCGGCAAGCAGATCTACCGCCGGGCCCTGGACGGCGGCGCGTACGAGAGGATCAGCGACGCGCCCGCCGGGACCGCCGACGACCCCGCCTGGAACCCCGTCGACGACACCGTCAACCGCGACCTCGTCGCCTACACGCACACCGCCGCGCCCGGCACCGACCCGAGCGGCCCCCGCCTTCGGGTGACCTCGGGACCGGGCGCCGACGGCCCGCTGCTCTCCGGCGAACAGGCCGGCTGGAACACCCGCCAGGCCGCCTGGCAGCCCGACGGCGACACCATCCTCTTCCTCAGCATCAACGGGCCCTGCGGCTGCACGAACCCGTACGAGACCGTCTACCGGGCCGTCGCCCACTCCGCGGAGACCGCCCAGAGCCTCCTCTACGAGGACCGGGTCGTCGACTCGCCGACCTGGCTCGGCCCGCAGAACGGCGGCACCGTCCTCGTCACCCGCACCACCGCCGAGGCCCGCATCCACGCGTACCTCCAGGACGTACGGCCCGACGGCTCCGACCCCCGCGACCTCGGCGTCAAGATCCTCCGGGAGGATCCCACCGCCAGGACCAACACCGACCCGGCCGTCGACCCGCTCTTCAACCCGCCCGGCAAGTACGACCCGTGGACCGAGCGGCAGAGCTACACCCCGGACGGCCGGCGCATCGTCGTCTCCCGCTTCCAGGGCGACCCCGAGACCGGCCGGATCGAGCAGATCTGGCTGACCGACGCCGACGGCTCGAACCCCACCCTCGTCCCGCTCGCCGGCCGCGGCGACAAGGACTGGGACACCGACCCGGCCTTCTCGCCCGACGGCAGGTTCCTCGCCTTCGCCCGCACCTCGCCCGGCGGCGTCGGCTCGGCCTCGGGCCCCAGCCGCATCCTCGTCGCCGACGCCAGGACCGGCGCGCTCGTCGGCCAGGTGCGCCCGCCCGCGGGCCAGACCGGCGGCGACGCCCAGCCGACCTGGTCCTCGGACGGCAAGACCCTCGCCTTCACCCGTAACGCCGTCGTCGACGGCGCGGGCGGCAACAAGCACATCTGGACCGTGCCCGCGGACGCCCTCGACCGGCAGCGGAACCTGAGCACCGAACTCTGCCCGGGCACCTGCCAGGTCATCGACGACAGCCCCGCGTTCTCGCCCGACGGCAAGCGCCTCGCCTTCAACCGCAAGGACGGCGGCGGCCGGGTCAACCAGCGCAACAGCGTCCTGATGACCGACCTGACCTCGGGCGGCTGCCAGGTCCTCCTGCCGACCGGCCGCTCCGGCGACCCGGACGGCTGCCGCCGGGACGTCCCCGACACCTCCGCCACCGGCCCCTTCCAGGCGCGTGACGTGGCCTGGTCGCCGGACGCGAGCCGGCTCGTGTTCAGCTCCCGCCGGGAGCTCGCGGCCAACTCGCCGGAGGCCCTGTCCACCGTCGAGATCGCCACCGGCGCCGTCACGTCCCTGACCGGCGCCCTCGCGGGCCGCCAGAAGGAGCCCGCGTACCAGCAGTCCGTCGACCTGACCGTGACCGCGCCGCCCACCGCCGACCCGGTGACCGAGGGCGAGACCGTCACGGTCACCGTGACCGTCACCAACCAGGGCCCGTCCGCCTCGCCCGGCACCGTCTTCACGGCCGTCGCGCCCCCGGGCGTCCGGATCGACGAACTGACCCCGTCGAAGGGGCGGTGCGAGCCCGGGTCCCCGCAGTGCGAACTCGGCGTCCTCACCCCCGGCGAGAGCGTCACCGTCACCGTGCGGCTGACCGGCGTGACCCCCGGCGACCGGGTCGTCGACTGGTCCGTCACCGGAGCGGTCATCGACCGCAGCCCGACCGACAACACCAGCTCGACCCTCGTCCCCGTGGAGCAGGCCCCCGAGCCGCCGACGCCGACCCCGACGCCGACGACGCCCACCCCGACCCCGACCCCGCCGAAGCCCACCCCGCCGCCCGCGCCGAAGGCCGGCCCCGCACTCACCATCGCCGCCCAGCCCGAACCGGGGTACGTCGGCGGCAAGGTGGTCCTCACGTACACCGTCCGCAACGGCCGCGAGGCCCTCGCCACCGGACTGACCCTGCGCCTCGGCCTGCCGCCCGGCATCCCCGCCGGGAAGGCCCCGGCCGGGTGCGTCAAGAACGTGTGCGCCCTCGGTGACCTCGCCCCCGGCGCGTCCACCGTCGTCACGATCGTGCTGTCCCCGAACAAGGCGCTGACGTCCACCGCCACCGGCCGGCTCACCACCTCCGGCACCGATGCCGACCCGCGCGACAACACCGACCGGCAGCGGATCAGGATCCTCCAGCCGAAGATCGTGGCCGTCCCCGCCATCGGCAAGCCCGGCTTCGTGACCTCCGTCCGCGGCAAGGACTTCCCGCCCGGCACCCCCGTCACGCTGACCTGGAAGCCCGGCATCACGGCCGCCGCCGTACCCACCGTCCCGAAGGCCGACGGCACGTTCATCGCCCAGCTCCTGATCCTCGCCAAGGACCAGACCGGGCCGCGCATCATCACCGCCAGGGGCGCCGGATTCTCCCCGGTCACCACCGACTTCCTGGTCGTCACCGGCAACGTCGCCCCGCCCGACGAGGTGGCCCGCCGGTGATCCACGAAGTCGACGAGGGGCTGCGCATGCTCCTCACCGAGTCCGGCCTGACCGACAGCGGCGTCGACCTGGTCTTCGACCCGCCCACCCGGGAATGGGCGGCCCGCCGCAACGCCCCGACCATCAGCGTCTTCCTGTACGACATCAGGGAGGACATCGAACGGCGGCGGACCGGCAGGCTGGAGGAGTACGACGACAACGGGCGGATCGTCGCCTACCGCACCCCGCCCCGCTGGTTCGACCTGACCTACCTGGTCACGGCCTGGACCAACCGGCCGCAGGACGAACACCGGCTGCTCTCCGAGGTGCTGCGCTGCATGGCCCGTACGGACGTCCTGCCCGGCCGGCTACGCACCGGCACCCTGGCCGAACTGGGCCTCGCCGTCCCCCTGGAGGTGGCCGGCGGCGCCCAGCAGGGCCGCTCGGCCGGCGACGTGTGGTCGGCCCTCGGCGGCGAGCTGAAGGCCGCGATCGACCTCAGGGTCCTCGCCCCGCTGGCGGGCGAGCGCATCGACGCCGCGCCGCCGGTCACCGAGGGCCTGGAGGTCCGGGTCGGCCCGGCCGCGGGCGACGACGCCCCGGAGGACTCCGGCACGGGCCGCCGCCTGCGCTACGACGGTGCGGGCGACCCGGGCGGGCGGGGCTTCGCCGCCGCGCGCGAGATGCCGGCGCCGACCCGCCGCCACCGGGGGCCGGTGCGGTGATCAAGGACGACGTACGGACGTACGTGGACGTGTCCCCCGAGGCGCAGGAGGACCCGGCCGGGCTCGCCCACCTCTGGGAGCGGCTGGCCCGGGTCGAACTGCGGGTGCGCGACGCGGTCGGGGCGCGCCACGCGACCGACCCCACCCCCGACGACCCCTACCGGGGCCAGTACCTCACCCCGGAGGGGGCCGAGCGCATCCTGCGCGCCCCGGCGGCCTTCCACCCGGGGCCCGCCGGAGGTGTCCCGGACGCGCCGGAGGGCCCCGACGGCTCGCGGCTGCGGCGGCTCGCCGAGGCCTTCGGACTCCTCCCGCTGGACGAGGAGTTGCTGCTCGTCGCCCTCGCGCCCGACATCGACGCCCGCTTCGAGGCGCTGTACGGGTACCTCAACGACGACCTCACCCGGCGGCGCCCGACGATCGGCCTCGCCCTCGACCTGTGCGGTCAGCCCGTCGCGGGCCCGGCGCGGTTCCGGTTCTCCGCCACCGCGCCCCTCGTCAGGGGCGGGCTCCTGGACATCACCGAGCCCGACCGCCCGTTCCTCTCCCGGACCCTCCGGGTCCCCGACCGGGTCGCCGCCCATCTGCTCGGCGACGACGAGCCCGACGCACGGCTCGCCGGTCTCGTCTCCACGGACCACGGCGGCCCCGGGCCGTACGAGCAGCCCGTGCCGCGCGTCGCGGAGGCCGCCCTCACCGGCGGCGGCCCGGTCCACGTGCGGGCCAGGGGCGGCGACGCCGGCCGGGTCGCCGTCGAGGCGCTCACGGCCGCAGGCCGCCGGGCCCTGGTCCTCGACGTCGCGGCACTCACCACCGACGCCGAGATCGCCCGGGTGCCGCACCTCCTGGCGACCGAGGCCCGGCTGTGCGGCGGCGGCATCGTCGTCGGCCCGATCGAGGCGCTCGAACCCGAACGCCCGGAGCGGGCCCGGTGGTTGCGCGAACTGTGCGCCACGACCAGCGGCGTCCCGCTGATCACCTACGGGACGAAGAACTGGGACCCCCTGTGGTCCCGCCAGAGCCCCGTCCCCTTCACCGTCGGCCCGCCCACCACCGGTAGCACGGTCACCCGGTGGCGCCAGGCGCTCGACGCGGCGGTCGGGACGGTCGACGCGCCCGTCACCGTGCCCGGCGACGACGAACTGGGCCCGGCCGTCGTCTCGTACCGCCTCGACGCCGAGCAGGTGCGCAAGGCCGCCACGGTCGCCGTCCGCGCGGCGGCGGCCGAGCGCCGCCCCCTCGACACGGGGGACCTGCGGGCCGCCGTACGCGGACAGAACGGCGCGGGGCTCGAACGCCTGGCCCGCCGCATCGAACCCGCCGTCGGCTGGGACGACCTCGTGCTGCCCCCGCCCACCCGCCGCCAGCTCGGCGAACTCGCCCTCCGCGCCCACCACCGCGACCAGGTCCTCGGCCAGTGGCGGATGCGCCCCGGCGGCGGCCGGGGCCGCGGCGTGATCGCCCTCTTCGCGGGCGAGTCCGGCACGGGCAAGACGATGTCGGCGGAGGTCGTCGCCGCCGAACTCGGCATGGAGCTCTACGTGGTGGACCTCTCCACCGTCGTCGACAAGTACATCGGCGAGACGGAGAAGAACCTGGAGCGCATCTTCGTCGAGGCGTCGGAGGTCAACGGCGTCCTGCTCTTCGACGAGGCGGACGCGATCTTCGGCAAGCGCTCCGAGGTGAAGGACGCGCACGACAAGAACGCCAACCTCGAATCGGCGTACCTCCTCCAGCGGATGGAGTCCTTCGACGGGATCGCGGTCCTCACCACCAACCTCCGGGCCAACCTGGACGAGGCGTTCACCCGCCGCATCGACGTGATCGCCGACTTCCCCATGCCCGACGCGCGCCAGCGCCTCGCCCTGTGGGACCGCTGCCTCGGCCCCGCACTGCCCCGGGACGAAGACCTCGACCTGCGGTTCTGCGCCGACCGCTTCGAGCTCGCGGGCGGCTCGATCCGCGCCTGCGCGGTCACCGCGGCCTACCTCGCGGCCGAGGCGGGCCGTCCGCTCGGGATGGGACAGCTCGTCTCCGCGGTGCTCCAGGAGTACCGCAAGCTCGGACGCCTGGTCCTGGAGAGCGAGTTCGGCCCGTGGATGAAGAACGAGCGGACGGCCGCCTCGGGTCAGCCGAGACGGTAGGGGGCGGGCGGCGCTCCAGGGCCGCCTCCAGGGCCGCCTCCGGGGACGCCTCCGGGCGGCGGCGCTCCGGTGCCCGGCCGACGCGAATCCGAAGTGCCGGGTTGCCCCGCCCCAGCTGCCCGTTCAGGCAGCACCATTGCCCCTTCGGCGGGACTCCAGGGCCTATGACCAGGCACATCGCGGCGGCGAGACTCGGTGGTGACCCCAGTGGCCACTTGAAGGAGCGAGTATGCCGTCGTACCTGACCCCGGGCGTGTACGTGGAGGAGGTGCAGTCCGGTGCACGGCCGATCGAAGGCGTGGGCACCGCGGTTGCCGCCTTCGTCGGGTTCGCGGAGCAGGGGCCCTTCCACCGTCCGACGCTGGTCACCAACTGGGACCAGTACGTCCAGACGTTCGGTGGCTTCACGGAGGGCACCTACCTCGCCCACTCCGTCTACGGCTACTTCGCCAACGGCGGCGGCACGGCGTACGTCGTCCGCGTCGGCGGCCCGGCGGCCGACCAGGCCGACGGCGGCAAGCCCGCCGCGATCCAGGCCCCCGCGCCCACCGCGCTCGGCGGCTTCCTGATCTCGGCGCGCACCGGCTCCGGCCCGGACGTCTCCGTCGAGATCGCCGCCGCCGACGGCGAGAACCCGCCGGAGGACCGCTTCAAGCTGCTGGTCCGCCAGGGCGACAAGGTGGTGGAGACGTACGACGCCTCCGTCCGCAAGAACGTCAAGGGCTACCTGCTCAACCAGGTGCGCGGCTCGAAGCTCATCGACGTCGCCGAGCAGCCCGGCGCCACCCAGACCCGCCCCGAGGCGCAGACCGTCGCCCTGCCGGCCGCCCCCGTCGCGACCCCGGCCACCACCGCCGCCCCCGGCGGCGTCGCGCGGCTCGACCCGAACGAGTACGTCGGAGACTCCGCCGCCCGCACCGGCTTCGGCGGCCTCGAGGCCATCGACGAGATCACCATGGTCGCCGTACCCGACCTGATGAGCGCCCACCAGCGCGGCGAGATCGACGCCGAGGGCCTGCGTACCGTCCAGCTCGCCGTCATCTCGCACTGCGAGCAGATGGGCGACCGGGTCGCGGTCCTGGACTCCCCGCCGAACATGAACGCGCAGGCCATCCGTACCTGGCGCCAGGACGAGGCGGGCTACGACTCCCGCTACGCCACCCTGTACTACCCCTGGATCTCGGTCTTCGACCCGGCCACGGGCCGCAACACCACCGTCCCGCCCAGCGGCCACGTCGCGGGCGTCTGGGCGCGCAGCGACGGCGAGCGCGGGGTGCACAAGGCCCCGGCCAACGAGGTCATCCGCGGCGCGGTCGACCTGGAGATCCGCCTCAGCAAGGGCGAGCAGGACCTGCTCAACCCGATCGGCGTGAACTGCGTACGCGCCTTCCCGGGCCGCGGCATCCGCATCTGGGGTGCCCGCACCCTGTCCTCGGACCCGGCCTGGCGCTACCTCAACGTCCGCCGGCTCTTCAACTACCTGGAGGAGTCCATCCTCCTGGGCACCCAGTGGGTGGTCTTCGAGCCGAACGACGAGCGGCTCTGGTCGAGCATCCGACGGAACGTCACCGCCTTCCTCAGCGAGGAATGGCGTCGCGGCTCGCTCTTCGGGAGCACCCCGGCGGAGGCGTTCTACGTCAAGTGCGACCGCGACAACAACCCGCCGGAGTCGGTCGACCTCGGCCAGGTGATCTGCGAGATCGGTGTCGCGCCGGTCAAGCCCGCCGAGTTCGTGATCTTCCGGCTCTCGCAGTACTCCGACAGCACCAGCCTCGTCAACGAGTAACTCGTCAACGGGTAACAGGAAAAGGTGAAGACAGCAATGGCAGAGGGCGACGCTCTTTCCACCCATATCTTCGGGGTCCAGCTGGGCGGCTACATGGTCGAGTCGATCCAGGAGATCAGCGGCCTGTCCTACGAGGAGGACGTGGTCGAGGTCCGTCAGGTGACCCCCGACGGCAAGCTGCTCATCAAGAAGCAGCCGGGCGCACGCCAGGCCGGCGAGGTGACGATCACCCGCGGCATGGACAAGAGCACCGAGTTCACCAAGTGGGTCAAGGAGACGCTGGAGAACGGCCAGGTCGACTCGGCCCGGCAGAACCTCACGATCGAGGTCAAGGACGCCGCGGGCGAGACCGTGCGCCGCATCCAGCTCATGCAGGGCTGGGCGAGCAAGTGGGAAGGCCCCTCGCTCAAGGCCGGCGAGTCCAGCGCCGCCACCGAGACGGTGACCATCACCTTCGAGGAGATCGTGATCGAATGAGGCGCAGGACGGTCACCTCCGGCGGCATCGAGGATCTCCTCGAAGCCGCCGCGTCCGCCGAGCGCGCGGCGGCCGCCGATCAGGCGGCCGCCCCGGCCCCGGCGGCCCCGCCCGCGGCGCGGCAACGCGAGCAGCTCCGACACGAGTTCACCTTCGAGCTGCCGCGCGGCTACGTCGACGACGAGGGCACGGTCCACCGCACGGGCTCCATGCGCCTCGCCACCGCCCGGGACGAGCTGCGCCCGCAGATCGACCTGCGGGTGAAGGAGAACCCGGCGTACCTGAGCGTGGTCCTGCTCAGCCAGGTGATCACCAGCCTGGGCACGATCACCGACATCCACGCCGGCGTCGTGGAGCGCATGTACGCGACGGACGTCGCCTTCCTCCAGGACTTCTACCGGCGGATCAACAGCGAGGGGCACACGCACGCGGCGGTGACCTGCCCGCACTGCCACAACCCCTTCGAGGTGGACCTCTCCGGCGGGCGCCTGGGGGAATCGTGACGTACGCCCTTCCCCGGTTGCGGGAGGAGATCGCGTACGTCGCCTACCACTTCCACTGGCAGCGCGAGGACATCCTCGACCTCACCCACGCCGAACGGCAGGAGTGGGTGCGGGAGATAGCGCGGATCAACACACGGGTGAACGAAGGCGGGTGAGGTGAGGGCATGGGCTTCTGGGACAGGTTGCGGAGGGGCGGCGGCAGCGCGTCGGCTTCGGCGTCGACTCCGACGGACGGCTCCGTACAGGAGCCCGCCTCCGCCTCCGCCTCGCCCGAGGTCCCGGCAGGACTGCCGGACTGGGACGGCGGCTGGCGCGAGGTGGCCCCGGCGCCGCTCACCATCGCGCGCTCGACCGTGGGCGTGAGCGACGGCCTCCGGTTCCGCTCGGGCCTCGCCTCCTGGCAGAACCCCACGCTCACGAAGGACCTGGGCCACGGCCTCCTGCCGTCCGCGCCCGCGGGCCTGATCCACGGCGTCGCCCGCCCGACCACACCCTCGCGCCCGACCCCGTACGCGGGCGGCGGCCCGCTGCTGCTCCGCGCGGTGGGCGGCGAGCCGGAGCCGGAGGGCCAGGAACTGGGGGCCGGCCTGGGGCCGGAGCGCCCGATTCAGAGGGCGGCGGTAGCGGGGGCGGGGCACTCGATCCAGCGCGCGGCGGTACCTGAGGGTGGCTCGGGGCCGGTGGCCTCGGACCCGCTGGTGGTGTCCCGGCGTACGACGTCGGCCCCCGAAGGGGCCAACCCGGTTCCGGAGCACCCGATTCAGAGGGCAGCGGTACCTGGGGCGGCCTCGGGGCCCGAGGCTTCGGACCCGCTCGTGGTGTCCCGGCGTACGACGCCGGCCGCCGAGGGGGCGGACGCTGGGTCGGAGCACCCGATCCAGCGCGCGGCCGTACCGTCGGCGTCGGCGGACCGGACCGGCCCGGGGACGACCGCACCCGTACTGGGCGAGGCTCCGGTGCTGTCCCGCCGGATCGCGGATTCCGGTACGCCGGGGGAGCCCCCGCGCCCTGAAACGAACGGCCCTGCGGCGAGCGGCCCCGACGCGAGAGGCTCTGCCGCGCTGCCCGTCGTGGGCAGGGAGCCTCAGCCCTCCGGTACGAACGACCCGAGCACCACCGGTCCGGCACCCCGGACCCCCGAGACGTCCGCCGCCCCCCGGCGGACCCGGCCGGGTTCCCCTGTCCGGCCGCGCCCGGTCGGCGCCCCGTTGGTCGTGGCCAGGCGCCCGGCGATGGCACCGCGTGTGCTCGCCGCGGTTCCGCCGCGCGCACCGGCCACGGCCGCCGACCGGGCGACCAACGACGTACGGCAGGAGCCGGCCCCGTCCGCCCCGGCGGACCGGTCCCCGCGCCCCGCGACCCGCCCGGGCCTGGGCGCACCGATCGGTGAACTGCCCGCCACGGCACGGCGGATCGACGGGGGCACGACGCCCCCGACTCCGAGCGCGCCGACCGCACCGACCACGTCGGGCGACGCCCCGGCGATGCCGGTCATGCGCCGCATGGCCGAACCCGAGGCCCCGTCGACCCCGAGCCAGACCCCGACCCCGACCCAGACCCCGACCCAGACCCCGACCCAGACCCCGACCCCGACTCCGACGCCGTCGCCCCGCCCGGCCCGCTCCGGCCTTGGGGCGCCGCTCCGCGAACTCCCCCCGACGGCCTCCCTGCTGGGCGGCGGGCCACCGATCCAGCGCCGCACGCTCCCGAACCCTGAGACCACCCCCACGAACACCCCGGCACCGCCCCGCACCGGGGCCGGCACCCCGGTGGTCCGGGTGCCCCGCCCGGCGGAAGGCCCTGCCGTCAGGCCCTCGGGCGGTCCGGCCGTGCCTCCGGTGGTTCCGGTGTCCCGTGCCGTGGAAGGCCCGTCAGGCCCGGCGGCCGTCACGCCCCCGGGCAAGCCGACCGCGGGCCCGGACGCTCTCGTACGACCGGCGACGACCGGCCCGACCCCCGGAGCGCCGAAGGCCCCCTCGACCGGGCCGACTTCGACTGCGCCTGCGGTGCAGAGGGCGCCCGCCTCGGACACCGCTTCGTCGGCGTCCACCCCGGTCGTCCCGCTCGCAGACCCGGCGGAGCCCCGGCCCGAGTCGCTGACCGTGTCCCGAGCGGTCGAGAAGACGAGCAGCCCGGACAGTGCCCCGATCCTCGGGGCGCCGGAAGGCCGTTCCGGCGCATCCACCCCGGCGTCCACCCCGGCGGTCCCGCTCGCCGACCCGTCGGCGCCGCGGCCCGAGCCGCTGGTCCCGGTGTCGCGTGCGGTCGAGAAGCCGAGTGCCCCGGACAACGCCCCCATCCTCGGGGCCTCGGAGGGCCGTTCGAGCGCGCCCACCCGGGCGAACTCGCCGTCGGAACCCCGACCGGAGCAGCTGACCGTGTCCCGTGCGGTGGAGAGGCAGTCCGGCGCGGAGGCCCGGCCGACGACCGGTCAGGTCGGCACCCCGCCGTCCGGACCGACCGTCGCACGAAAGGCGGCCCCTGCCGAGCGGACCGCCGACCGCGCGAAGGCGAACCGGTCCACCCCCGTCGCCCCCTTCGTCCAGCGCTCCCGCCGACTGCTCCCCGACCGGCCACTGGTCATCAGTACGCGCGCCGCCGAGGGCTTCTCCACGTCGGCGCCCGCTCCCTCGGCAGCCGCCGCCCCCTCCCGCCCCGTGGTCGCGGCCACGTGGCGCAGGGACCCCGCACCCGAGCCGCCGACGGAGCCGGCTCCCGCGCGGGAGACGTCCGTCCAGCGCGCCGCCGCACGCCCGCGCGGGCGCACCGGCTCGCCGACCGCCCCGACGGCCCACCCGGTCCAACGCGCGGCCCACCCGGCCCACCACGCGCCCCACCCGGAACCGGCACCGAAGCCCACCCCGACCACCGCCCCGACCACCACCCCGACCACCGCCCCGACCACCACCCCGACCACCGCCCGGGCCACCACCCCCGCCCCACCCGTCGTACGCCTCGACCCGGCCACCCCGTCGTCGCCCCGCCCCGCCCCCGTGCAGCGCCAGGCCGTCCAGCCGTTGACGTACACGAGGGGTGCCGGGGCCGTGGCCGAGCCGCCCGCGACGCCCGTCGTGCGGGCACCGGCGGCGAGCCGGCAGCTCCAGGCCAAGGCCGTTCAGCGGATGGCCGAGGCGGGGCTGAGCGGCGTCCCGGTGATCCCGGTCGCCCGCGACGTCTCGCCCACGTCCACCTCGACCGGCACGTCGACCGGCACCTCCACGTCCACCTCCACCTCGACGTCCACGTCCACGTCGACCTCGACCGGCACCCAGACCGGCCCGAGCGTCCCCCGCGGCAAGGAGCTCGACGAGCTCGCGAGGGCGCTGATCGACCCGGTGTCCCGGCTGCTCCGGAACGAGATGCGCCGCGGCCGGGAACGCACCGGCCGCCCCCACGACAACCGCCGCTGACCCGAGCCCGCACCAGGCGCAAGCAGCACCCCCCCCGCCGGACCCGCCACCCCGAACGAACACAGAACGCGCCCACCGGGCAAGGAGAAGGAAAGATGACGGACAGCATCGTCGCCACGAGCGTGTTCTTCCGGCTCGCGATCGGCGGCAACGACCTGGGCGCCTTCCACACCTGCTCCGGTCTCGGGGCCCAGGTGGAGATGGAGCAGTACGCGGAGGGCGGCAACAACGGGTTCACCTGGCAGCTCCCCGGCCGCATCACCTGGTCCAACATCACCCTGACCCGCCCGGTGACCGCCGACAGCGCCAAGATCGCTCGCTGGCTCGACGAGATCATCCAGCGGGTCGAGCCCAAGGACGGCGAGATCGTCGCGCTCAAGCCCGATCTCACCCCCATCGTGGGCTGGCAGGTGATGGGCATCGTCCCGGTCCGCTGGCAGGGCCCGTCCTTCGATCCGGCCAACTCCCAGGTGGCGACCGAGACCCTGGAGATCGCCCACGAGGGCCTGCGCCCGTCCTGACCCCGGCGACCCCACCCGACGAGAGGAGGTACGTACCCGATGGCACGCGGCCGCGCCAACCGCACCCAAGCCCAACTGACGATCATGGAACCGCCCGCGAAGGTCGGCGCCAAGCCGGGCGGCACCCTCGCCCGCGTCAAGCTCCAGTTCAACCCGTCGACCCTGTCGATGAGCAAGACCACCGAGTGGCGGCGTACGCCCTCCCGGATGGCCGGCCAGTCGGCCCTGCCCGAGTTCGTCGGCAGCGGCCCGCGCTCGCTCTCCCTTGAGGTCTTCCTCGACGGGACCGCCAAGCACGACAACTCCGTCGAGAAGGCCGTACAGCAGATCATGATCGCCCTCGTGCCCACCAAAGCGAGCCTGGCGCGCAAGACGCCGGCCAGCCCTTGGGTGCGGTTCGAGTGGGGCAAGTCGAAGACGACCTCCTTCGACGGCGTCCTCTCCAACTTCTCCGTCAGCTACAGCCTCTTCGATGTCGACGGGAAGCCGCTGCGCGCCACCTGCTCGCTCTCCATCGAGGAGGCGAGCGTCGATCCGGCGGGCCAGAACCCGACGTCGGGCTCGCGGGACGCGCGCCGTACGCACCGTGTCGTCGCCGGCGACAGCCTGCCGCTGCTCGCCTGGCGCGAGTACGGCGACGCCACCGCCTGGCGGGTCATCGCCGAGGCCAACGACGTCGACGACCCCATGGTGCTCGTGCCCGGCACGGAACTCGTCGTGCCCAGCAACGAGGACGAGACCCCTGAGGAGGGAGAATGAGCGCGGAGCGAGGCGCCCGGTCGTTCGCGGCCGACCCGATCGTCATGGCCCCGAAAAAGCTGCCGGACCCCTGGATCAAGCAGTTGGTCAGCTGCGTGGTCGACGAGAACGTCGGACTGCCGGACACAGCCCTGGTGACGTACCGCGACCCGGACCACGAAATGCTCGCCGAGACCGGGATCACCATCGGCACGAAGCTGACGGTCTCGGTCGCGACCTCCCTGGCCGGGCAGACCAATGTGCGGCTCTTCACGGGCGAGGTGACGGCGCTGGAGCTGGACACCGACGACACGGGCTCGTTCACGGTGATCCGCGCGCACTCCAAGGCGCACCGCCTCCAGCGGGGCCGCAAGGTCGTCGCGTTCCGCAACATGACGATTGCGAGAATCGTCAAGCAGGTCGCCCAAGGCGCCGGACTGCTCGTCGGCAAGGTCCAGGCCGCACCGGGTGTGCACAAGCTGATCTCCCAACCCAACATTTCCGACTGGGAGTTCCTCCAGTACCTGGCGGCGGAGAGCGGTGCCCAGGTGCGGGTCGACGAGAAGGACACGCTCCAGTTCGTGAAGCCGAAGCCCGCCTCGTCCGCGCCGGCCGTATCCACCCGGGCGAGTGTGAACCCGCTGGTCCTGGAGTACGGCGACAACCTGTACGCCCTCCGTGCCGTCCTGACGGCCGCCGACGGGGCGAGCAATGTGAAGGTGCGGGGCTGGAACGTCAACACCAAGAAGCCGCTGGTGGGGGTCACGGCCGCCGTCAAGAGCAAGACCGTCGTCCCGGGGCTCGCCCCGTCGAAGGCGGCCGTGTTCGGCAAGAAGGCGCTGATCAACGTCGCTGACACCCCGTACCGTGCGAAGGGTGTGGCGAAGGCCGTGTCCACGGCCCTGGCAGAGTCGGTGAGCGCCGGGTTCGGCGAGTTCGAGGCGGTCGTCGAGGGGAACCCCAAGCTCCGCGCGGGCACCCCGGTCACCCTCGGCAACGTGGGCAAGGACTTCTCCGGCAGGTACACGGCCACCGCCGTCCACCACGTCCTGGAGCCGTCGGGCGGATACCGTACGACGGTCGTGGTCAGCGCCTCGCCCGACCGCTCCCTCCTCGGCCTCGCCTCGGGCGCCCCAGCGCCCGCACGCTCCGGGAGGATGCCGGGTCTCGCCATCGGCGTGGTCACCAACGTGCGTGAGGTGGGCCGTCAGCAGCGCGGCTGGGTGAAGCTGAAGTTCCCCTGGCTCGACGAAAAGTACGAGACGGACTGGGTACGGACCGTCCAGTGGGGCGGCAAGGGCGGCGGCGGGGTCTTCAGCCCCGAGGTCAACGACGAGGTCCTCGTCGGGTTCGAACAGGGGCTGCTGGACAGCCCGTACGTGATCGGCGGCCTCTACAACGGCGTCGACATCCCGTCGAAGCACGACGTACCGCTCATCGAAAAGGCGACCGGCAAGGTCCAGCGCCGCTCCCTGGTGTCCCGCTCGGGCCACCGCCTCGAACTGCTCGACACCAGGACCGGCGTGTCCGGGCTGCGCTTCGCCACCGGCCGCGGGCGGCTGGAGGTGCAGCTCGACGAACGCCGTAGCGAGATCGGCGTCACCGTCTACGACCCGACCGGCAGAAGGCCGCTGACGTCGATGACGCTGACCCCGAGGGGGATCACGCTGGACGCGGGGCCGACGGGCACACTCGACCTGACCGGCGGCACGGTGAACATCAACGCCAAGACAGTGATGAACATCAGCGCCAACACCGCGGTGAACATCGACTCCAAGGCCGCGATGAAGATCGACGCCAAGACCGGGCTCTTGGTCAGCGGCGGGACCACGGCCACGTTCAAGGCGGGGATGATCAACATCAACTGAACCGCCCACCGGGCTCCCCACCCCCCAGTACCGCTTCGACTGCATCGTCAGCAAGGAGTAACCGAATGCCTCCCGCAGCGCGCGTAGGAGACCCGACGGCCCACGGTGGTGTCGTCGCCGTCCCGCCGCCCGGGCCCTTCACCGCCAGGGTCGCCACCGTGTTCATCGGCGGCAAGCCGGCCGCGGTGACCGGAAGCGTGAACGCCTGCGGGCCGCATGCCTACCTGGCCCTCACCAACCTGGTCATGCCGAGCCCGCGGGCCGCCACCCGCCGCGTACTGATCGGTGGACTGCCCGCCGCCTGCGCGATGGACCAGACGACGTGCGGAGCGCAGATCATGGCGGGCGCGCCGAACGTCATCATCGGGGGGCCGCTGTGAGCGACCGCTTCATAGGACGCGGTTGGGGCTTCCCCCTCAGGGTGAGCCCCACCGGCGGTATCGGGATGGTGGAGCGCGACCGGGAGATCGAGGAGGCCATCCGCCTCGTCCTCGGTACGGCTCCGGGCGAGCGCCCGATGCGCCCCGAGTTCGGCTGCGGGGTCCACGACTACGTGTTCGAGCCGGGCGACGACGAGACGGCAGGCCAGATCGGTCACGAGGTGCGGACGGCGCTGGAGCGGTGGGAGCCGCGAATCGAGGTCGACGACGTGGTCGTCGCGTTCGACGCCGTGGACGAGGGCGTCTTCTACATCGACGTCCGGTACACGATCCGGTCCACCAACGACCTGCGGAACCTGGTCTTCCCGTTCTACTCCATCCCCTCCACCGAGGGCTCCGACGAGACGGGAGTGCGCTGATGTCGCTGCCCTCACCCCACCTGGACGACCGGCGGTTCCAGCAGCTGGTCGACGAGGCGAAGCGGTACGTCCAGCAGCGGACGCCGGAGTGGACCGACCACAACGTGTCGGACCCCGGAGTCACGCTGATCGAGACCTTCGCGTACATGGTCGACCAGCTGCTCTACCGGCTGAACAGGGTCCCGGACAAGAACTACCTCGCCTTCCTCGACCTGTTGGGCATCAAGCTCTTCCCGCCGACGGCGGCCACCGCGGAGGTCGACTTCTGGCTGTCCGCGCCCCAGCCCGACACCGTGACGTTGCCGGCGGGCACCGAGGTGACGACCGAAGACGGCGGGACGGAGGAGGACGAGGTGGTCTTCGGCACCACCGCGGATCTGCCGATCCTGCCCAGCTCCCTGACCCGCCTGGTCACCGCCCCCGCGGGCGGCGAGCAGACCGACCGTACGAACGCCCTCGCCGAGGGCAGGGACATCCGCTGCTTCCAGGCCGCTCCGGCCCCGGGGGACGCCATGCTGTTCGGCCTGCCGACCGCGGTCCCGCGCTGCATCGTCACCGTCCAGCTGGACAGCCGCGTCGAGGGCGTCGGTGTCGACCCGAGGCAGCCGCCCCTGGTGTGGGAGGCATGGGACGGCGCGCGATGGGTGCGGTGCGAGACCGACTCGGACACCACGGGCGGCCTCAACCGGCCGGGCGAGATCATCGTGTTCGTACCGGCCAGCCACACGGCGTCGGTGCTCGCGGGCACCCGCGCCGGCTGGCTGCGCTGCCGGGTGGTCGCTCCCGAGGAGGGGCAGCCGTTCTACTCCGAGTCGCCGACCGTCCGTGAGGCGGAGGTGTTCACCGTCGGCGGCACGATGACGGTCGAGCACGCGGAGGTCGTGCACGACACGATGCTGGGCACCTCCGAGGGCGTGGCGGGACAGCGGTTCCGGCTGCCCCGCACGCCGTTGCTCCTGGACGGCGAGCCGCCGGTCGTGGAGGTTTCCTCGGCGGACGGCTGGCAGACCTGGACCCCGGTCGACCACTTCGGAGACTCGACACCCACCGACCACCACGTGGTCGTGGACGCCACGACCGGCGAGTTCACCTTCCCGCCCGCGCTGCGGGAGCCCGACGGCACGCTGCGCACCTACGGCGCGGTCCCCGACCAGGGCGCCCAGGTACGGGTCCCCCGCTACCGCACGGGCGGCGGCGCCGCCGGCAACGTGGCGCGCGGCGCGATCTCGGTGCTGCGCAGCTCCGTCCCGTACATCGACCGGGTCGAGAACCGGGAGGCCGCGCGCGGCGGGGTGGACGGCGAGGGCGTCGACAACGCCAAGGTGCGCGCCCCGCAGGTGCTGCGGATACGGGACCGTGCGGTCACCGCCCAGGACTACGAGTTCATCGCCCGCGAGGCGGCCCCCTCGGTGAAGCGGGTCCGCTGCCTGCCGGCCGTGGCGGGGGAGGGCGGCGCGGTACGGGTGCTGGTCGTGCCGGACGCGGTGGCGGACGAGGGCGACGACCGCCTCCGCTTCGAGCAGCTGATCCCCTCGGAGCAGGTCATGTCGGCGATCACGACCCGCTTGGACGAGCGCCGCCTGGTCGGTACGCGCCTGGTGGTGGAACCGCCCGCGTACCAGGGCGTCACGGTGGTCGCGCGCCTCGTCGCCGAGCCCCAGGACGTGGACCGGGTGCGGGAGGCCGCGCTCGACGCACTCTTCCGGCACTTGAACCCGCTGCACGGCGGAGCGGACGGCAGGGGCTGGCCGTTCGGCCGCCCGGTCCAGTACGGCGAGGTCTTCGCGGTCCTCCAACGGGCGGCCCAGAACGCCCTGGTGGAGGAGGTCCGCCTGTTCCCGGCGGACCCGGTGACGGGACGCAGGGGCTCCCCGGTGGAGCGCATAGACGTCGCCCGCAACGCCCTGGTCTTCTCGTACCAGCACCAGGTGGTCGTGACCCCCGGGGACCTGGGTGGCGGAGCATGACCAGAGCCGCGATCCCCGGCCTGCCGAGCCCGCACCCGATCGGCACCCTGCTCCCGGCCCTGTACGCGGACGACGACCTGGCGCAGCGCTTCACGGCAGGCCTGGACACGGTCCTGGCCCCGGTCTTCTCCACCCTGGACAACCTCCCGTCGTACTTCGACCCGGCGCTCACGCCCCCGGACTTCCTCCAGTGGCTGGCGACCTGGCTGGGCGTGGACCTGGACGAGAACTGGCCGGAGGAACTGAGCAGAACGGTCGTGGCCCGAGCGATGGAGCTCCACCGCCGCCGCGGCACGCGCCGCGGCCTGGAGGAGCGCCTGCGCCTGTGCCTGGGCGTGGAGGCCGAGATCGTCGACGGCGGCGGAGCGACGTGGTCGACGACCCCGAACACCCCCCTGCCCCCGGCCCCCACGGGCGAACTCCTGGTCCGCGTCAGGGGCCCGGTGGACCCCCGCCAGGTCCTGGACGTGGTCCAGGCGTCCTGCCCGGTTCACCTCACGTGCCGAGTGGAGATCGTGACGGCCGAGTCGGGCGAGCCGGCTGAGGGAGGCAACTGACATGCGCGTCTGCCCGGAGTGCGGCACGGCGAACGGCGACACGGACGACTTCTGCGGGAACTGCGGGGGTTACGTGGGCTGGTCGAGGGATGAGGAGAAGGAGCGGGAGAGGAAGCAGGACGGGGACGGGGACAGGGACAGGGACAGGGACAGGGACCGCCGGAGGACGAGGGAGGAGGAGGAACAGCAACCAGAGTTCCCCCAACTCCCCGCAGTGACTCCGGAAGTGGTCCCGACGGCATTGCCGACGGAACTGACGGCAGGCCTCCCGGCGGACATCCCAACCCAACCCGAGCCGGGCTTCTTCAGGGGCCTGCTGAGGGGCTTCCAGTCGGAACTCCCGGTGGAGATCCCGACGCAGCTCCCGCTGGACATCCAGTCGGACACGTCAGAAGAGGAACCGGCGGAGGAAGAGGAGGAGGAGAGGCGCAGCCCTCAGGCTCGGACAACGAGCCAGCCCCCCACGATTCCTCCCCGTCCAACGCACGCCCCCACCCCACCCATCCCTGCGCGCAGGCCGGCGGAAGCGCCGCCGAAGGAACCCCAGACGAACCGGACGAACCAGACGGGCCCGGCGGGGGCGGTGGGGGCGGTAAAACCGGCCAAGCCGATAGCGCAACGCCCGAAGGTACGACAGTCGACGTCGGAGACGCAGCAGGGCCCGCCCTGCCCGCAGTGCGGCACGCCGAACGCGACGGGCCGTCGCTTCTGCCGCCGCTGCGCGGCGCCGCTGCGCCCGACGGCGCGGGTGGTGCCGCTGCCGTGGTGGCGGACGGTGTGGCCGTTCCGCCGCAGGGCACGTTCGGGATCGGGTGTGTGGGTACGCCGCTCGGTGATGGCACTGGTCCTGGTCGGCGTCGTCGTAGGTGGCTACTTCCTGATCCCGGCGGGCCGTTGGCTGTACGAGGACGTACGGGACAAGCTGGGCAAGGCGGTCCCGATCACGCCCGCGTCGACCGAGGCGACGGCGTCGGTCCCGAAGCACGGGGCGACGCTGGCGACGGACGGCCTGAGCAACACGTACTGGGGCGCACCGAAGGTCGACGACGCGCTCTCGTTCGAGTTCCGCACCCCGTTCCGGATGGTGGACGTGGTCGTCCACACGGGCGTCTCGAAGAAGGCGGAAGCCCACCGCAACCAGGCTCGCCCGATCCGAGCGGATCTGGTGGTCACGGCCGCGGACGGAACGACGAAAACAAAGACGATCACTCTCGCGGACAAACCGGGCCCGCAGACCTTCCAGACGGGCTACAGCGATGTGGTGGCGGTCCAGCTGGTGATCAGGGACGCGGCGGGCGTGTCGGAGGGCCGCCACATAGCGGTGGCGGAGGTCGAGTTCTTCAAGCGCAGCTGAGAGGGGACTCTCACCTCTCAGGATGAAGAACCCCATCCAGATCCATGGTCGGATGCATCTTCATGGGCCCGTACTGGTCGATGTCGGAGGGGCGGGGAGGCTCGGGCCCGTCCTCTCCGCACCGTACGAGCCGCTCGATGCGGCAGATCCGGAAGAGCCGGTCGTCGATGCGCGCCTCGTTGGCGCGCCCGGCGGCGCGGAATTCTTCTCCGGCCAGCCGGTAGCGCTCGGCCTTTCGCTCGCCGAACTCGTAGATCATGGCCCAGAGTTCGGTCAGGCCCGAGTAGAGCGTGCGCCGGGCTTCATGCGGAGTCGCCTGCAGGACGCCGACGGGCCGCCACCCGGCACCGCGCCGCTCGGCGACGCCGAACCCGACGGGCAGCAGGACGATGTCGGGATGGGTGTCCACGGCTCGCAGCGACTCGTCCCGTACGTCGTCGGGGAACCGCTTGCCGGCGTACGAGAAGTCACGCAACCCCAGCTTGAGGGCTTCCTGGGTGAGCCCGTCCGCCCGCTCGGGGGCGAGCAGGAACCCGAGATCGGGCGAGGGCGGCGCGCTCCGGTGGTCCCACACGGGCTCGGTGGCGTCGGGATCGGTGGCGCGGGGCGGCTCGAGCCCGGTCTCCCCGCTCCGGGCGAACTCGTCGGCGCGCACGATCCGGTACCGCTCCCCGAGGACCACGATCTCGTCGACGGGCTCCTGCTCCAGGATCGCCACGGCCGCGAGGAGATCCCGCCGCACGTCCCGGTCGTCGGTGTCGTCCTTGGCCCGGAACCACAGCAGCGAGTTCAGACTGTCCCGCGCCTCCTGCGGCATCCCGGCCCCCACTTCCCGGACCACCTCCCACCCGTGCTCCCGCTCGACCGCCACCCCGAACAGCGGCCCCCGCAACGCAAGATGCGGAAACCGCAACGAAGCCTCCACCCCATCGGCCTCCCGCACCCAAGCAACAGGATCCCCACCACGAACCAGCTCCTCGCGAACCCGCTCGAGCCGCCGTCGCTTCCAGTCATCATCCATACACACATGGTGGCGAAGGCCCCCGGCCGCCGCGACAAATTCATCCCAACTCCCCAACTTGTTGGGATCAACTCGAACCACAGAACAACCCGCCAGCACGACACCTCGACCGCGTCCGCCCCCTGCACGGAAGGCAGAACATGCACGACCGGGGCGCTTGTGGGGGTGCTCATGGCTGGGAGCGTGAGCCCGCTTGGCAGGCAAGGGCCCAAACGCCGCCCGTCGCCGACTCGACGCCCTCCAGGGCGTGGTCGCCAGCAGGTAGGTACGTCTACCGCGTATCCGATGAAGGCTCAACGCTTGATCGCGAGTGGATCGAGGTGGGCAACGACGTGTGCGGTGTTCTGCATGGTTGCCGCGACGCCTCGGCTGTGGCCGCCCGCTTCGTCGGAGCCGGCTGGAGCTTCAGCTCGTCGTCCTGGAACGGCTACGAGCTGGAGACCAGCTGGTGCCAGGTGGAGATCGATCCGATCGACGGTTCGAAGATCTTGCTCAATGGCGTCCTCGACCCAACGCGGCTCGACGAGTTGGCTCGTCTCCTGAACTCCTTCGGGCTCCCGTACGAGCTGGAGCTCAACGACGAGGACAACGTCCTTGTACGCGAGATCCGAGGCTGAACAACCAACGCACCCACGGCCCCTGGACCTGTCCCAGGGCTTTCGCCTTTCCCCGGGACTGACCCGCATCGGTGCCCCAAGATCCTGTCCACGAATAGTCCACGGAGACCCGCCATCCGGCAGCTTCGAGCGCCACACCCTTGCGCAACGCAAAAGACCCCGTCCTCAGCGTTAGCGCTGGTGGCGGGGTCTTCAGGCACTTCCTGCGAAGTGCCCCCGGCAGGATTCGAACCTGCGCACACGGCTCCGGAGGCCGTTGCTCTATCCCCTGAGCTACGGGGGCGTCCGCCGCGTTCGGCGGCGACGGGTAGAACCCTACCAGCATCCGAGCCGTGCCTGTGAACAGGTATTTCCGTCGAGTCACCGACCCCCCGTTCCCCCTCACGGGTCGGAAGTGGGCAAAACCCGGACGCAGCCACTCGCGGCGACCTACTCTCGTGGTGTGTCAGGCATGTCCGGTCGGGTGCTCGTTGTCGATGACAACCGGGTGATCCGGCAGTTGATCAGGGTCAATCTCGAGCTTGAGGGCTTCGAGGTCGTGACCGCGGCCGATGGTGCCGAGTGTCTGGATGTCGTGCATCAGGTGCAGCCTGATGTCGTCACCCTCGACGTCGTCATGCCCCGGTTGGACGGGCTGCGCACCGCCGAGAGACTGCGGTCCGATCCGCGTACCAGTCATCTGCCGGTCGCCATCGTCAGCGCCTGCACCCAGTACGAGATGGACAGCGGTGTCGCCGTCGGCGTCGACGCCTTCCTCGCCAAGCCCTTCGAACCCGCCGAGCTCGTACGCGTCGTACGCAAGCTCATGCACCGCGACGGGCGGGAGCCCGGACAGCGGCGTGGCGGACAGGAGGGGCCGTCGGGGGTCGAGGGAAGACACGGCGAGGGCAGACCGGGAGAGGGAAGACCGGTCGAGGGTAGGCACGGGGAAGGCAGACCGGGCGACGGTAGACCGGGCGACGGTCGACACGTCGACGGCCGGCTCGGGGACGCCAGGCTCAGCGACAGTCGGCACAGCGACAGCAGGTGCGGCGACGCAAGACCCCCTGGCGACGCCCATGACGCCAACCGCCCCGACCACCACCCCGAAGGTGGCCGTCACGGCGTCGGGCGGGCCGGTAGTAACTGTCCCTAGTGGGGCGGTGCGCGTCGCCTGTAGGCGGCGGGTCGCAGCGCTCCCCGGCGGAGCCGGTGACCGCATCGCGAAACCGGTTCGCGTTCCGACCCCCCTTCTCCCATACGCTTGTCCCGTGACCCCCGCGGACCTCTCCCTCACCGTGCTGCACGCCGTGCGCCGTGCGGTCGACGACGGTGTGCTCCACGTGGAGGTCCCCCAGCGCGTCACCGTCGAGCGGCCCCGGCCCGGGGGGCGTGGCGACTACGCCAGCAACGTCGCCCTCACCCTCGCCCGCGCCGCCCAGCGCCCGCCCCTCGATGTCGCCGCGATCCTCCGCGACCGGCTCCATCGGAGCCCCGGCATCGCCGCCGTCGAGATCACCGGGCCCGGCTTCCTCAACTTCAGCCTCGACGCCAATGCCCAGCAGGACCTCGTACGGGAGATCCTCCGTCGCCGTTCCCGGTACGGGCACCTCGCGCCCAGCGGGCAGGTCGCACAGCCCGTCCACCGTGCCGACGTCCGGGCCGCCGTCACCGCCGACGCCGTCCGGCGGATCCTCGTCTCCCAGGGGTACCTCGTCCGTATCGCCTGCGAGGACGCCGTCGACCCCGAGTGGGCCCTGCTGGGGGTTCCGAGTGCGGTCCAGGGGGCCCGGGGGCATCTGCCCACCGACATCGCTCCCCTTCCCGTGCACCGACGAAGCCCCCGCGAGCTCGTCCACACCCTCGGTGTCGACGCCGCCCGGTGGGGGCTTCTTTCCGTCGCCGGGCATGACCACGCCCGCGTCGGTGACGAGCTGCTCCGGCAGCACGAGGACAACCCCCTCTTCCGCGTCCAGTACTCCCACTCCCGTGCCCGCGCCCTGACCAGGAACGCCGAGCAGCTCGGGTTTCACAGTGAGGCCGGGCACAGCAGCATCGAAGGCAGCCTCCCCCGCGTTCTCGGCGACCACCCCGCCGTTCTCGCGGCCGCTGCCCGCCATCGCGCCCCCGATCGGGTCGCCCGGCATCTCGAAGTCGTCGCCGACGCGCTGCTCGACTTCCAGCACACCGTCCTGCCCCTCGGCGACGAGAAACCCTCGGCCGCCCACCGCTCCCGGCTCGCGCTCGCCGAAGCCGCCGGGGTGGTGCTCGCCGGTGGCCTCTCCCTGCTCGGCATCAGCGCACCCGACCAGATTTGAAAGATGCAGACATGAGCCGTTCCGCCCACCCCGCCGGGCCCCGCCACGCCGACGTCCTCCCCGAAGGGCACTACAGCGCCCCGGCCGCCGACCTCAACGTCCTCGACCCCAAGGTGTGGGCGCGGACCGTCAGTCGTGACGAGCGAGGGCAGGTCACCGTGGCCGGGCTCTCCGTCACCGAACTCGCCGAGGAGTTCGGGACGCCCGCCTACTTCCTCGACGAGGCCGACTTCCGCGCCCGCTGCCGCGCCTGGGCCGACGCCTTCGGGCCCGACGCCGACGTCTTCTACGCCGGCAAGGCCTTCCTCTCCCGCGCCGTCGTCCGGTGGCTCACCGAGGAGGGGCTGAACCTGGACGTGTGCTCCGGAGGGGAGCTTTCCACCGCCCTCTCCGCCGGTATGCCCGCCGAGCGCATCGCCTTCCACGGCAACAACAAGAGCGAAGAAGAGATCGAGCGCGCCGTCTCCGTCGGTGTCGGGCGGATCGTGCTCGACTCCTTCCAGGAGATCGTGCGCGTCGCCCACATCGCCCAGGCCCTCGGCAAGCGGCAGCGCGTCCAGATCCGGGTGACCGTCGGCGTCGAGGCGCACACCCACGAGTTCATCGCCACCGCCCACGAGGACCAGAAGTTCGGCATCGCCCTCGCCGGGGGACAGGCCGCCGAAGCCGTCCGGCGTGCGCTCTCCCTCGACGGGCTCGAGCTCATCGGGATCCACTCCCACATCGGGTCCCAGATCTTCGACATGGCCGGTTTCGAGGTCTCCGCCCGCCGCGTCGTCCAGCTCCTCGCCGCGGTACGCGACGAGCACGGTGTCGAGCTCCCCGAGATCGACCTCGGCGGCGGCCTCGGCATCGCCTACACCTCCGACGACGACCCCCGTGAGCCGCACGACATCGCCAAGGCCCTCAAGGAGATCGTCACGAGGGAGTGCGAGGCCGCCCGGCTCGCCACGCCCCGTATCTCCGTCGAGCCCGGGCGCGCCATCGTCGGGCCCACCGCCTTCACGCTGTACGAGGTCGGGACCGTCAAGCCGCTCGAGGGGCTCCGGACGTATGTGAGCGTCGACGGTGGGATGTCGGACAACATCCGTACCGCGCTGTACGACGCCGAGTACAGCGTCGCTCTCGTCTCGCGGACGAGTGACGCCGAGCCCATGCTCGTCCGTGTCGTCGGCAAGCACTGCGAGAGCGGCGACATCGTCGTACGGGACGCCTTCCTGCCCGCCGACGTCGCGCCCGGCGATCTCCTCGCCGTGCCGGCCACCGGCGCCTACTGCCGGTCCATGGCCAGCAACTACAACCACGCACTCCGCCCGCCCGTCGTCGCCGTCCGCGACGGCGAGGCGCGCGTGATCGTTCGGCGTGAGACGGAGGAAGATCTCCTGCGCCTCGACGTCGGATGATGAAATAACTGTCTCAGGATCCGGACGAGGGGCAGAAACCCTCGTCCGGTGAGTGAGACTGGTCCAACCGTAGAGATACGAAGTAGTACGAAGGAAACGAGGTCGGATGATGCGTACGCGTCCGCTGAAGGTGGCGCTGCTGGGCTGTGGAGTGGTCGGCTCAGAGGTGGCGCGCATCATGACGACGCACGCCGACGATCTCGCCGCGCGCATCGGCGCCCCGGTCGAGCTCGCCGGCGTCGCGGTCCGCCGCCCCGACAAGGTCCGGGCCGGCATCCCCGCCGAGCTGATCACCACCGACGCCACCGCCCTGGTCAAACGGGGCGACATCGACGTCGTCGTCGAGGTCATCGGCGGTGTCGAGCCCGCCCGCACGCTGATCACCACCGCCTTCGAGCACGGCGCCTCCGTCGTCTCGGCCAACAAGGCGCTCCTCGCCCAGGACGGCGCGAGCCTGTACGCCTCGGCCGAGGAGCACGGCGAGGACCTGTACTACGAGGCCGCCGTCGCCGGTGCCATCCCGCTGATCCGGCCGCTGCGCGAGTCCCTCGCCGGCGACAAGATCAACCGCGTCATGGGCATCGTCAACGGCACGACCAACTTCATCCTCGACAAGATGGACACGTCGGGGGCCGGCTACAGCGAGGCGCTCGACGAGGCCACCGCCCTCGGGTACGCCGAGGCCGACCCCACCGCCGACGTCGAGGGCTTCGACGCCGCCGCCAAGGCCGCCATCCTCGCCGGGATCGCCTTCCACACGCGCGTGCGTCTCGACGACGTCTACCGCGAGGGCATGACCGAGGTCACCGCCGCCGACTTCGCCTCCGCCAAGCAGATGGGCTGCACGATCAAGCTGCTCGCGATCTGCGAGCGGGCCGCCGACGGCGAGTCCGTCACCGCGCGCGTGCACCCGGCGATGATCCCGCTGAGCCACCCGCTCGCCTCGGTCCGCGAGGCCTACAACGCGGTCTTCGTCGAGGCCGAGGCCGCCGGGCGGCTCATGTTCTACGGCCCCGGCGCCGGCGGCGCTCCGACCGCCTCGGCCGTCCTCGGCGACCTGGTCGCCGTGTGCCGCAACAAGCTCGACGGGGCCACCGGCCCCGGGGAGTCCGCGTACACCCAGCTGCCCGTGAGCCCCATGGGCGACGTGGTGACGCGGTACCACATCAGCCTCGACGTGGCCGACAAGCCGGGTGTCCTCGCCCAGGTCGCGACGGTCTTCGCCGAGCACGGCGTGTCGATCGACACCGTACGTCAGCAAGGACGACAGGACGGCAGCGGCGAGGCCTCCCTCGTCGTCGTCACCCACCGCGCCGCCGACGCCGCCCTCTCGGGGACGGTCGAGGCGCTGCGCAAGCTCGACACCGTGCGCGGTGTCGCCAGCATCATGCGTGTTGAAGGGGAGTAAGGACCCATGACCAGCAAGGGCACCCACCAGTGGCGCGGCATCATCGAGGAGTACCGGGACCGTCTTCCGGTCACGGACACGACGCCGGTCGTCACGCTCCGTGAGGGCGGTACGCCGCTCGTTCCCGCTCAGGTCCTCTCCGAGCGCACGGGCTGCGAGGTGCACCTCAAGGTCGAGGGCGCCAACCCCACCGGTTCCTTCAAGGACCGCGGCATGACCATGGCCATCTCGAAGGCCAAGGAGGAGGGTGCGCAGGCCGTCATCTGCGCCTCCACCGGCAACACCTCGGCGTCCGCGGCGGCTTACGCGGTACGCGCCGGCATGGTGTCCGCCGTCCTCGTGCCGCAGGGCAAGATCGCGCTCGGCAAGATGGGCCAGGCCCTCGTGCACGGCGCGAAGATCCTCCAGGTCGACGGCAACTTCGACGACTGCCTCGACCTGGCCCGCGCGCTGTCGGACAACTACCCGGTCGCGCTGGTCAATTCCGTCAACCCGGTCCGTATCGAGGGGCAGAAGACCGCCGCCTTCGAGATCGTGGACATGCTGGGCGACGCCCCCGACATCCACGTCCTGCCGGTGGGCAACGCCGGCAACATCACGGCGTACTGGAAGGGGTACCGCGAGTACGCCACCGACGGCCTCGCCACCCACCGCCCGCGCATGTGGGGCTTCCAGGCCTCCGGCTCCGCGCCGCTCGTGCGCGGTGAGGTCGTCAAGGACCCGTCGACGATCGCCACCGCGATCCGGATCGGCAACCCCGCCTCGTGGGAGTACGCGATCGCCGCGCGCGACGAGTCCGGCGGCTTCATCGACGAGGTGACGGACCGTGAGATCCTGCGCGCCTACCGGCTGTTGGCCTCGCAGGAGGGCGTCTTCGTCGAGCCCGCCTCCGCCGCGTCCGTCGCCGGTCTGCTGAAGGCCGCCGAGCAGGGGAAGGTCGACCCGGGCCAGCGGATCGTCTGCACCGTGACCGGCAACGGCCTGAAGGACCCCGACTGGGCCGTCGCCGGCGCGCCCCAGCCGGTCACCGTCCCGGTCGACGCCGCCGCGGCCGCCGAGCGCCTCGGCCTCGCGTAACCCTGCGCGCACCGCGCGCGGGCCTCGCGCGCGGTCTCGCGTAAGAACGCTGTAAGTCCCTGAAGTCTGGCGGGAAACGCCTCTCCGGGAGTCCCGGAGAGGCAAACCCGATCAGGAACGTACATAGGCGCACAGGAAGGCTTGCGACACGCATCGTGCGCCTCCTGTGCGCCCTATGTCGCCACAGAACCTTCCTTCGATAGGCTGTACCGAACCCGCCCCGTTGCATATGCGCGGTGTCGTTGCCGTTGTCGCCCCCGAGGCAGAAGCGGCCCCCGGGTTTCCGTGTACTTCTCTTGAAAACCCGTTGTCGCAAGTCAAGGAGAGTCATCGAGCGATGGCCGGTCCCGCCTTCCGCGCTGCCGCCGTACGGGTGCGCGTTCCCGCCACCAGCGCCAACCTCGGCCCCGGCTTCGACGCCTTCGGCCTGTCGCTGGGTCTCTACGACGACGTCGTCGTCCGGGTCGCCGACTCCGGGCTGCACATCGACATCGCCGGCGAAGGCGCCGACACGCTCCCGCGCGACGAGAGCCACCTGCTCGTACGCTCCCTGCGTACCGCCTTCGATCTGCTCGGCGGACAGCCGCGCGGCCTCGAGGTCGTCTGCGCCAACCGCATCCCGCACGGCCGCGGCCTCGGCTCCTCCTCCGCCGCCATCTGCGCCGGCATCGTCGCCGCCCGCGCCGTGACCATAGGCGGCGACAGCCGCCTCGACGAGGCGGCCCTCCTCGAACTCGCCACCGAGATCGAGGGACACCCCGACAACGTCGCCGCCTGTCTGCTCGGCGGCTTCACGCTCGCCTGGACCGAGTCCGGTGCCGCGCGGGCGATCAGGATGGATCCCTCGGATTCCATCGTTCCGGTGGTTTTCGTCCCCGGAAAGCCCGTACTGACCGAGACCGCGCGCGGCCTGCTGCCGCGCACCGTCCCGCACGTCGACGCCGCGGCCAACGCCGGCCGCGCCGCGCTCCTCGTCGAGGCGCTCACCCGCCGCCCCGAACTGCTGCTCTCGGCCACCGAGGACCGGCTGCACCAGGAGTACCGGGCCCCCGCGATGCCGGAGAGCATCGCCCTTGTGAACCGGCTGCGGGCGGACGGAGTCCCCGCGGTCATCTCCGGCGCGGGCCCCACGGTGCTCGCGCTGGCCGAACACGGGTCGGCCGACAAGGTCGCCCGGCTGGCGGGCGAGGGATGGGCCGCGAACCGGCTCGACCTCGATGTGTCCGGAGCGAGTGTCCTGCCGCTCGCTCCCTAGGGACACGTGATTGCCGGTGATGGAGAGGGGGAATGTTTGTTGGAGCCGGTAGTGTTAACCTCAAGTCAGCACCCGGCGCCTTTGTGGCGCGGTGCTGAGTGTCCCTGTCAGGGACCACCGATTCTTCCGGGAGCCTCCCCAACTGCCTGAGCAGCCCGCCTGAGCAGTTTCGAGCACGCTCCGGAACCGGCACGACACCCCTCGCTCAACCTGTGTGAGGGCCGAGCTAGGGGGCCTCGGGCCGGACCCAGCACGTTTTTTCTCTTCCGCCGTACCCGGCGGGACCACCGCCCCGACACGGTCCACAAGCCAGGACCGTTGTCGGACAGCACAACCGGTCGCCGAGCCAGATGGCCGACGTCCGCTCCAGGGAAGGACCCTTCGTGAGCGACACCACCGATCTGATGGGCGTGACTGCCGACAACACGGTCGACACTTCCGCGCCCGCCGCAGGTGCTGCCACTGGCACCACCGCACGGCGCCGCCGCTCCGGCACCGGCCTTGAGGGCATGGTCCTGGCCGAGCTGCAGCAGGTCGCGTCCGGCCTCGGCATCAGGGGCACCGCGCGGATGCGCAAGAGCCAGCTGATCGAGGTCATCAAGGAGGCGCAGGCCGGTGGCGGTTCTTCCGCCCCCGCCAAGGCCGCCGCCGACACGGCTGAGACCAAGCCGAAGCGCCGCGCCACCTCCAAGGCCCGTACGGCCGAGAGCGCCGACGAGCCCGCCGCCCCCAAGGCGGAGAAGGCCGAGAAGGCCGTCGCCCAGCAGCAGATCGACATTCCGGGCCAGCCCGCCTCCGACGACCAGCCGGCCGGCGAGCGCCGCCGTCGTCGGGCCACCGCGCCCGCCGGCAGCCCCGAGGGCGAGGCCAGGGCCGAGTCCGCGCAGGCCGTCAAGACCGAGACCAAGGTCGACACCCGGACGGACTCCCGAACCGAGTCCCGTACGGACGCGTCCGCCGAGGCCAAGGCCGAGACCGCCGCCGACACCGCCGAGGGCCGCGGCCGCCGCGACCGCGGCGAGCGTGGCGAGCGTCGTGACCGCGGCGACCGCCAGCGCGACCGCCGTGACCGCGGGGGCAAGGCCGACGAGCAGCAGGGCGGTGGCCAGGGCGGCCAGCGCCAGCAGCGTCAGGGCGGCCAGCAGGGTCAGCAGAGCGGCCCGCAGGACGACTTCGACGACGAGGGCGGCCGTCGTGGCCGTCGCGGCCGCTACCGGGACCGTCGTGGCCGTCGTGGCCGTGACGAGTTCCAGACCGGCGAGCCGCAGGTCTCCGACGACGACGTCCTGATCCCCGTCGCGGGCATCCTCGACATCCTCGACAACTACGCGTTCATCCGGACCTCCGGCTACCTGCCCGGCCCGAACGACGTGTACGTCTCCCTCGCCCAGGTCCGCAAGAACGGCCTGCGCAAGGGTGACCACGTCACCGGCGCCGTGCGTCAGCCGAAGGAGGGCGAGCGCCGCGAGAAGTTCAACGCGCTGGTGCGCCTGGACTCCTCGAACGGCATGGCCGCCGACTCCGGCCGGGGCCGCCCCGAGTTCAACAAGCTGACCCCGCTCTACCCGCAGGACCGGCTCCGTCTGGAGACCGACCCGGGCGTGCTGACCACGCGGATCATCGACCTCGTGTCGCCGATCGGCAAGGGCCAGCGAGGCCTGATCGTGGCCCCGCCGAAGACCGGCAAGACCATGATCATGCAGGCGATCGCCAACGCGATCACCCACAACAACCCCGAGTGCCACCTGATGGTCGTCCTGGTCGACGAGCGTCCGGAAGAGGTCACCGACATGCAGCGGTCGGTCAAGGGCGAGGTCATCTCCTCGACCTTCGACCGCCCGGCCGAGGACCACACCACGGTCGCCGAGCTGGCCATCGAGCGCGCCAAGCGCCTCGTGGAGCTGGGTCACGACGTGGTCGTCCTGCTCGACTCGATCACCCGTCTGGGACGTGCGTACAACCTCGCCGCCCCGGCCTCCGGCCGCATCCTGTCCGGTGGTGTCGACTCGACCGCGCTCTACCCGCCGAAGCGCTTCTTCGGTGCCGCGCGCAACATCGAGGACGGCGGCTCGCTGACCATCCTGGCCACCGCGCTGGTCGACACCGGCTCGCGCATGGACGAGGTGATCTTCGAGGAGTTCAAGGGCACCGGCAACATGGAGCTCAAGCTCGACCGGAAGCTCGCCGACAAGCGCATCTTCCCGGCCGTCGACGTCGACGCCTCGGGTACGCGTAAGGAAGAGATCCTGCTCGGCAGCGACGAGCTGGCCGTCACCTGGAAGCTGCGTCGCGTGCTCCACGCGCTCGACCAGCAGCAGGCGATCGAGCTGCTGCTCGACAAGCTCAAGCAGACGAAGTCGAACGGCGAGTTCCTGCTCCAGATCCAGAAGACGACGCCTGGCGGGAACAACGACTGAGGCATGACCTCCGTCACACGACGGGGGACGGCCCCAGGGTTGTAACCCCGCCGTGACCTGGATCGACGACCGCGCCCACCGTGCCCCGCACGGTGGGCGCGGTGCGTTGCGGGCCGTCGCTCTGCGAAACCTCACAGGTTCCCGTGCAACCCTTCCGGGCGCATGTCCGTCACAGAAGGTGAAACTAGGACCTGAGGTAGGAAATGACCGAGCAGAGCAAAAGCGGCCGAATACGGCCCAACGGCCGGCGTCGCAAGCAGCCCGCCAAGGGCCGCCGCGCGCTGACCGTCGCCGCCTGGAGCGCCGCCGCGATCGTCGTGGTCGGCGGCTCCGGACTCGGATACGTGTACTTCAAGCTCGACGGCAACCTCCAGGGCGTCGACATCAACGCCAAGCTCGGCACCGACCGCCCCAAGAACGTCGACAACGGCTCCATGGACATCCTGGTCCTCGGCTCCGACTCCCGCTCCGGCGACAACGGCGCGTACGGCAAGGACGAGGGCGGCGCCCGCTCCGACACGGCGATGGTCGTGCACGTCTACGAGGGCCACAAGAAGGCCAGCGTCGTCTCCATCCCCCGCGACACCCTGATCGACCGCCCCGCGTGCGTCGACGAGCGGGGCACCCGCGTCGCCGGCTCCAAGCGGGCCATGTTCAACACCGCGTACGAGGTCGGCGGGCCCGCCTGCGCCGTGAAGACCGTCGAGTCGATGTCCGGCATCCGCATGGACCACTACATCGAGGTCGACTTCACCGGCTTCAAGAAGCTGATCGACAAGCTCGGCGGCGTCGAGATCACCACCACCGAGGCCATCAAGGACTCCAAGAGCCACCTGAACCTCGCCCCGGGCACGCACACCCTGAACGGCGAGCAGTCCCTCGGCCTGGTCCGTACCCGCAAGAGCGTCGGCGACGGCAGCGACCTCGGCCGCATCCAGCTCCAGCAGGCCTTCATGAAGGCCTTCATCGACCAGGTCAAGGACGTCGGTGTCTTCTCGAACCCGAAGAAGCTCCTCGACATCGCCGACACCGCGACCAAGGCCATCACCCCCAACTCCGAGCTCGACTCGGTCAACGAGCTGATGGGCTTCGCCCAGGGGCTCGCCGGGCTCGGCGCCGACGACGTCCACATGGTCACCATGCCGGTCGAGTACGACCCCGCCGACCTGAACCGGGTCATCCCCCTGGAAGCCCAGTCCCGGCAGGTCTGGCAGGCGCTCAAGGCCGACAAGCCCATCCCCGCGTCGGCGACCAAGGACACCGCCACGGGCAAGGCCGACGGCCTGGTGAAACAGCCCGGAACAGTTCCGGAATAGTTTCACCCAGGACCCGGTTTTGGGAGATACGGCCGGTCCTGGCAGACTGGTACGTCGGCCCCGGTTCACGCAGGTGCATCCCGCACAGCGACCCGGGCGCCCTCCCGAAACTAGGAGACACCTTGAAGCGCGAGATCCACCCCGAGTACGTCGAGACCCAGGTCAGCTGCACCTGTGGCGCGTCGTTCACCACCCGTAGCACCCTGACCGAGGGCACCATCCGTGCCGAGGTCTGCTCCGAGTGCCACCCGTTCTACACGGGCAAGCAGAAGATCCTCGACACCGGCGGCCGCGTCGCCCGCTTCGAGGCCCGCTTCGGCAAGGCTGCGGCCAAGAAGTAGCACGTCACTGCGCCGGTCCTTGGTCGCTCCCGCCGGGAGCACCGGACCGGCGCTTTGCCGTCCCCGCAGTCCTTTCGTACGAAAACCAGGAGCCATCGATGTTCGAGGCGGTCGAGGAACTGATCGGCGAGCACGCCGATCTCGAGAAGAAGCTCGCTGACCCTTCGGTCCACTCGGACCAGGCCAACGCGCGCAAGCTGAACAAGCGTTACGCCGAGCTGACCCCGATCGTCGCCGTCTACCGTTCGTGGAAGCAGAACGGTGACGACATCGAGACCGCCCGCGAGCTGATGCACGACGACCCCGACTTCGCGGCCGAGGTCAAGGAGCTGGAGAAGCAGCGCGAGGAGCTGACCGACAAGCTGCGGCTGCTGCTCGTCCCGCGCGACCCCAGCGACGACAAGGACGTCATCCTGGAGATCAAGGCCGGCGCGGGCGGCGACGAGTCCGCCCTGTTCGCCGGCGACCTGCTCCGGATGTACCTGCGCTACGCCGAGCGGGTCGGCTGGAAGACCGAGATCATCGACTCCACCGAGTCCGAGCTCGGCGGCTACAAGGACGTCCAGGTCGCCGTGAAGACCAAGGGCGGCAACGGCGCGACCGAGCCCGGTCAGGGCGTCTGGGCGCGGCTGAAGTACGAGGGCGGGGTGCACCGCGTGCAGCGCGTGCCCGCCACCGAGTCGGCCGGCCGGATCCACACCTCCGCCGCCGGTGTCCTCGTGACGCCCGAGGCCGAGGAGATCGACGTCGAGATCCACGCCAACGACCTCCGTATCGACGTGTACCGGTCCTCGGGCCCCGGCGGCCAGTCCGTCAACACGACCGACTCCGCGGTCCGCATCACGCACCTGCCGACCGGCATCGTCGCCTCCTGCCAGAACGAGAAGAGCCAGCTCCAGAACAAGGAGCAGGCGATGCGTATCCTGCGGTCCAGGCTGCTCGCCGCCGCGCAGGAGGAGGCCGAGTCCAAGGCCGCCGACGCCCGTCGCAGCCAGGTCCGTACCGTCGACCGGTCCGAGAAGATCCGGACGTACAACTTCCCGGAAAACCGGATCTCGGACCACCGCGTCGGATTCAAGGCGTACAACTTGGACCAGGTGCTCGACGGCGACCTGGACGCGATGATCCAGGCCTGTGTCGACGCCGACTCGGCGGCCAAGCTCGCCGCGGCGTAAGTTCCCCGTAGCCCCACCCCGTACCACGGAGGACCAGCGTGAACCTGCTGCTTGCCGAGGTGGCCCAGGCCACCCAGCGGCTGGCCGACGCCGGCGTTCCCTCGCCGCGTTTCGACGCGGAGGAGCTCGCCGCGTTCGTGCACGGCGTCAAGCGGGGGGAGCTGCACAACGTCAAGGACGCGGACTTCGACGCCCGCTACTGGGAGGCGGTGGCCCGCCGCGAGGCCCGCGAGCCGCTCCAGCACATCACCGGGCGGGCGTTCTTCCGCTACCTGGAGCTCCAGGTCGGTCCCGGCGTCTTCGTGCCCCGGCCCGAGACGGAGTCCGTGGTCGGCTGGGCCATAGACGCCGTACGGGCCATGGACGTCGTCGAGCCGCTGATCGTCGACCTGTGCACCGGCTCGGGCGCGATCGCGCTCGCCATGGCGCAGGAGGTGCCGCGCTCGCGCGTGCACGCGGTCGAGCTCTCCGACGACGCGCTGGTGTGGACCCGCAAGAACGCGGAGGGCTCGCGGGTCACCGTCCACCAGGGCGACGCGCTGACCGCGCTCCCGGAGCTCGACGGCCAGGTCGACCTGGTCATCTCCAACCCGCCGTACATCCCGCTGACCGAGTGGGAGTACGTCGCGCCCGAGGCACGCGACCACGACCCGGAGATGGCGCTCTTCTCCGGCGAGGACGGCCTCGACACCATCCGTGGCATCGAGCGCACCGCGCACCGCCTCCTGCGCCCGGGCGGCCTCGTCGTGATCGAGCACGCGGACACCCAGGGCGGTCAGGTGCCGTGGATCTTCAACGAGGAGGCCGGGTGGTCGGACGCCGCCGACCACCCGGACCTGAACAAACGACCGCGCTTCGCGACCGCCCGCAAGGCGATGCCGTGATCCGCGCCGCTGCCCTGACCAACCCTGTGTACGAGGAGGCCCGCTGATGGCTCGGCGATACGACTGCAACGAGGCGACCGACCGTGTGACCGGTCTGCGCGAGGCCGCGTCCGCCGTGCGCCGCGGCGAGCTGGTCGTGCTGCCCACCGACACCGTCTACGGGATCGGTGCGGACGCCTTCAGCGCGGAGGCGGTCGCGGACCTGCTCGACGCCAAGGGCCGGGGCCGCAACATGCCCACGCCCGTCCTCATCGGCTCCCCGAACACGCTGCACGGGCTCGTCACGGACTTCTCCGAGCAGGCCTGGGAGCTCGTCGACGCCTTCTGGCCGGGCGCGCTCACGCTCGTCGCCAAGCACCAGCCCTCGCTCCAGTGGGACCTCGGGGACACCCGGGGCACGGTGGCGATCCGGATGCCGCTGCACCCGGTCGCGATCGAGCTGCTGACCGAGGTCGGCCCGATGGCGGTCTCCTCCGCCAACCTGACCGGCCACCCGTCGCCGGAGGACTGCGACGCGGCCCAGGGCATGCTCGGCGACTCCGTCTCCGTGTACCTCGACGGCGGCCCGACGCCCGGCATCGTGCCGTCCTCGATCGTGGACGTCACCGGCAAGGTGCCGGTCCTGCTGCGTGAGGGCGCGCTCTCCCCGGAGGAGCTCCGGAAGGTCGTACCCGACCTCGAGGTGGCCAATTGACCGCCCCTGAGGGGCGTGGCATAGCGGGGCACGAGAGCAGTTCCTTCCGCATCCTCCACGTCAGCACCGGCAACGTCTGCCGCTCGCCGATCACCGAGCGGCTGACTCGCCATGCCCTGAGCGACCGCCTGGGCGACCCCCGGGGCGGCGGCCTGATCGTGGAGAGCGCGGGCACCTGGGGGCACGAGGGCGCCCCGATGGAGGCCAACGCGGAGCTGGTCCTCGCCGACTTCGGCGCGGACTACAGCGGCTTCGTCGGCCGCGAGCTCCTCGACGAGCACGTCATCCGCGCGGACCTGGTCCTGACGGCGACCCGCGACCACCGGGCGCAGGTCATCTCGATGGGCCACTCGGCGGGCCTGCGCACCTTCACCTTGAAGGAGTTCACCCGGCTCGTGCGGGCCATAGACCCCGCGACGCTGCCGGACCCGCTGGGCGAGGGCATGGTGGAACGCGCGCGTGCGCTGGTCCGCGCCGCGGCGGCTCTACGCGGGTGGCTCCTGGCCCCCAACGCGGAGGCCGACGAGGTCAACGACCCGTACGGCGCCCCCATCACGTTCTTCCGCTCGATCGGCGAGGAGATCAACACAGCCCTCGACCCCGTCGTGACGGCCCTGACGGGAGTCCCCGCGCGCCGTTGAGGGCGGAGCGCCCTACGGCCAGACGGCTCAGGGCGCGGATGAACATCAGGCAAACCGCTTCCCGCGCGCCTACATTGGAGCTGAAGGCCCGCCCCTCGCGCCGGGAGCCACAGATGCCGGTCACCGCTCCACCCGAATCGGAACTCGACGTCCTGCGCCGGCAGGACCCGGAGATCGCCGACGTGCTGCTCGGCGAGGCGCGCCGGCAGAGCGACAGCCTGCAGCTGATCGCCGCCGAGAACTTCACCTCGTCCGCCGTCCTGGCCGCGCTCGGCTCCCCGCTCGCCAACAAGTACGCCGAGGGCTATCCCGGCGCCCGCCACCACGGCGGCTGCGAGTTCGCCGACGCCGCCGAACGGATCGCCGTGGAGCGGGCCACCGCGCTCTTCGGAGCCGAGCACGCGAACGTGCAGGCCCATTCCGGTTCCTCGGCCGTCCTGGCCGCGTACGCGGCGCTCCTGCGGCCCGGGGACACCGTCCTGGCCATGGGCCTCGCCCACGGCGGCCACCTCACGCACGGCTCGCCCGCCAACTTCTCCGGCCGCTGGTTCGACTTCGTGCCGTACGGCGTCGACGCCGAGACCGGACTCGTCGACTACGAGCAGGTCGCCGCCCTCGCCCGGCACCACCGCCCGAAGGCGATCGTCTGCGGCTCGATCTCCTACCCCCGCCACCTCGACTACGCGGTCTTCCGCGAGATCGCCGACGAGGTGGGCGCCTATCTGATCGCCGACGCCGCGCACCCCATCGGCCTCGTCGCCGGGGGAGCGGCCCCGAACCCCGTCCCGTACGCCGATGTGGTCTGCGCCACCACGCACAAGGTGCTGCGCGGACCGCGCGGCGGGATGATCCTCTGCGGCGCGGACCTCGCGGGCCGCGTCGACCGGGCGGTCTTCCCGTTCACCCAGGGCGGCGCCCAGATGCACACGATCGCCGCCAAGGCCGTCGCGTTCGGCGAGGCGGCGACGCCGGCCTTCAGCACGTACGCCCATCGGGTGGTCGCGCACGCCCGGGTCCTCGCCGACGCGCTCGCCGCCGAGGGCTTCGCCGTCACCACGGGCGGCACCGACACCCACCTGATCACCGCCGATCCGGCTCCTCTCGGCATCGACGGCCGCACGGCGCGGACCCGGCTCGCGGCCGCCGGGATCGTCCTGGACACCTGCGCCCTGCCGTACGGGGACGGGCGCGGCATCCGGCTCGGCACCGCCGCCGTGACCACCCAGGGGATGGGTCCCGCGGAGATGGCGCGGATCGCCGCGCTCTTCACGATCGCCCTACGGGATGACGTCGAGGAGACGGCCCGGGTACGCACGGAAGTACGTGATCTTGCCGGGCGATTTCCCCCGTACGGCCGCTGAAGAAGCCGGACCGCAACCATCCGGGCGGCCCGTATGTCCTCAAGCACATGGACAGCACGGCTAGGGTGTGGGGCTGAGATGGCCAGCGATTCCTGTGGGGCAGCCCGTGCGTGATTACCTGCTGACGCTCTGTGTCACGGCCGCGGTGACCTATCTGCTGACCGGTCCGGTGCGGAAGTTCGCCATCGCGACCGGGGCGATGCCGGAGATCCGTGCCCGCGACGTACACCGAGAACCGACTCCGCGGCTCGGTGGCATCGCCATGTTCTTCGGCCTGTGCACGGGCCTCCTGGTCGCGGACCATCTGCAGAACCTCAACAGCGTCTTCGAGCTCTCCAACGAGCCCCGCGCGCTGCTCTCGGGCGCCGCGCTGATCTGGCTGATCGGTGTCCTGGACGACAAGTTCGAGCTGGACGCGCTGATCAAGCTGGGCGCGCAGATGATCTCGGCCGGTGTGATGGTGATCCAGGGTCTGACGATCCTGTGGCTGCCGATCCCCGGTGTCGGCGTGGTCGCGCTCACCAAGGGCCAGGGCACGCTGCTGACCGTGGCGCTCGTGGTCCTCACCATCAACGCGGTCAACTTCGTCGACGGCCTGGACGGCCTCGCCGCCGGCATGGTCTGCATCGCGGCCGCCGCGTTCTTCCTGTACGCGTACCGGCTCTGGTACGGCTACGGCATCGAGGCCGCTTCCCCCGCGACGCTGTTCGCCGCCATCCTCATGGGCATGTGCCTGGGGTTCCTGCCGCACAACATGCATCCGGCGAGAATCTTCATGGGCGACTCCGGCTCGATGCTGATCGGTCTGATCCTGGCCGCCTCGGCCATCTCGATCACCGGCCAGGTCGACGCGGACGTGCTGAAGATCTTCGAGGGCTCGGGGCGTGAGGCCACCCACGCCGCGCTGCCGGTCTTCATCCCGCTGCTGCTGCCGCTGACGATCATCGCGATCCCGATGGCGGACCTGGTCCTGGCGATCCTGCGTCGCACCTGGAACGGCCAGTCGCCGTTCGCGGCGGACCGCGGGCACCTGCACCACCGGCTCCTGGAGATCGGGCACTCGCACAGCCGGGCCGTCCTGATCATGTACTTCTGGTCGGCGCTGATCGCGTTCGGGACGCTGGCGTACTCGGTGCACTCGACGTCGATGTGGATCGTGCTCGTCGTGGTCTTCCTCAGCGCGATCGGTCTGGTGCTGCTCCTCCTGCCGCGCTTCACGCCGCGGGCGCCCCGCTGGGCGGAGTCCTTCGTCCCGCCGCGCTACCGCCGCCGGAAGACCGTCCTGCCGGGGACCTCCGCCTCTGCCGCAGCCTCGGTGGGCGGACCCTCCGATCCCGCCGAGCCGGTCGAGGAGCGCGTCCCCGTGCCGGCGGGGGTCAACGGAGCCACCGCCATCGGCCACCGTTCGCGCTTCACCGACCGGCGGAAGGCCGGAACGCCGAGTTGACGAAAGCCGCATCGGCTCGCAATACCAGACAAGACCACCTCGTGTCCTGCACACACGCGCGCAGTAACTCTCATGTGTGACAGTCAGCACACCTTGAGGGTAAAGACCTATTCAAATAGTTTGTGATACGGTTCACGAGACCCGGCGACAGCGCCGAAAGACCGTAGTGCGACGGTCCGTTGGCCCCGAGACACACCTCGGACCGGGCTTACGCTCGTCCCTGACGACACCATCGCCCCCACCAGTAACAGCGGAGACACCGCCATGCCGTCCAGCGACGCACGCATCCTTCTGTCAGCTGCCATTCCCGCTGCAGCCACCGGCGCCATCGCCGCGGTCATCAGCGGCGTGGTCGCCGGCGGAAAGGGCGCGATCGGCGCCGTGATCGGCTGCGCGGTCGTGATCGCCTTCATGGGGATCGGTCTCGTCGTGCTCCAGCGGACGGCCAAGTCGTACCCGCACCTGTTCCAGGCGATGGGTCTCCTGCTCTACACGACCCAGCTGCTGCTGCTCTTCGTGCTGATGCTGATGCTCAAGAACACGACGTTCTTCGACTTCAAGGCCTTCGCCTTCACGCTGCTCGCGTCGACCCTCGTCTGGATCGCCGCGCAGGCGCGTGCGTACATGAAGGCCAAGATCATGTACATCGACGACCCCAAGAAGCAGGGGTCGTCGCAGTGAGGGGTAGGGCCGGGATAAAGGCGCGTTCGGCTTCCTGCTATCGTCCGGTGCCAACTGCGGCACTGCGGGCGCGGGCATCCGAGCTGACGCCTGTCCCAGCGCGAGGCTCGACGCCGAACCGCCGCCCCCTTATCCGTAAGACCAGTCCAGTGCCGACCCGCGGCTGCGTGCCGCGCCGACACAACGAGGTTGCCGTACCTATGCGCCACGCTGAAGGAGCCCGCGGTGAGTGCTGACCAGACGCTTGCCTTCGACCCGGATTGCCACATCTTCAGTGGATGCGGCTTCCCGGCGCCGGGCCTGCACACGTTCATGTACGAGCCCATCGCCACGGTGGGCGGCATCGAGATCACCAAGCCGATGCTGCTCGCCGTCCTCGGCTCCATCGTGGTCGTCGGGTTCTTCTGGGCCGCCTTCAACAAGCCCAAGCTGATCCCCGGCAAGATGCAGATGGTCGGCGAGGCCGGATACGACTTCGTCCGCCGCGGCATCGTCTACGAGATCATCGGCAAGAAGGACGGCGAGAAGTACGTCCCCTTCATGGTGTCGTTGTTCTTCTTCGTCTGGATCATGAACCTCTGGTCGATCATTCCGCTCGCCCAGTTCCCGGTCACCTCGCTGATCGCCTTCCCGGCCGGTCTCGCGCTGATCGTGTACGTCATGTGGATCTCGCTGACGTTCAAGAAGCACGGCTTCGTCGGCGGCTGGAAGAACATCGTCGGCTACGACAAGTCCCTCGGTGCGATCCTCCCGATGGTCGTCGTCCTCGAGTTCTTCTCGAACCTGATCATCCGGCCCTTCACGCACGCGGTCCGACTGTTCGCGAACATGTTCGCCGGTCACCTGCTGATCGTGATGTTCTCGCTGGCCACCTGGTACCTCATGAACGGCCTGGGCTTCGTCTACGCCGGCGCCTCGTTCGTGATGGTCCTCGTGATGACGGCCTTCGAGCTCTTCATCCAGGCCGTCCAGGCGTACGTCTTCGTCCTCCTGGCCTGCAGCTACATCCAGGGCGCGCTCGCCGAGCACCACTGAGTGACACCCGTCCCGCAAGGGGCTCAGCTGCACCCCCCAATCCATCAGTCGTCCGGTGGCCAACCCCCATCGGGTCATTGAAAGAGAAGGAAGTAACGGCATGTCCGCTGCTCTCGACATGATCAACCTCGCCGCCGAAGGTGGCAGCGCCAAGACCAACGTCGTCGGCAACGTCGCCTCGATCGGTTACGGCCTCGCCGCGATCGGCCCCGGCGTCGGCGTCGGCATCATCTTCGGTAACGGTACGCAGGCCCTCGCCCGCCAGCCCGAGGCCGCCGGTCTGATCCGCACCAACCAGATCATGGGCTTCGCCTTCTGTGAGGCGCTCGCCCTCATCGGCATCGTCATGGGCTTCGTCTACCAGTAAGCCGGACCGACAGCCCACACCTTTTTACGGAAGGCACTGATGTGAACGCTCTGCTTCTTGCGGCGGCGGAGGAGCCCCAGCCTCCTCTGATCCCGCATCTTGACGAGCTCGTCATCGGCCTGATCGCTTTCGTCATCGTCTTCGGTTTTCTCGCCAAGAAGCTCCTCCCGAACATCAACAAGGTTCTGGACGAGCGTCGGGCGGCCATCGAAGGTGGCATCGAGGCGGCCGATGCGGCCCAGATCGAGGCCCAGAGTGTGCTGGAGCAGTACAAGGCCCAGCTCGCCGAGGCCCGCCACGAGGCCGCGCGTCTTCGCCAGGAGGCGACGGAGCAGGGCACCGCGATCATCCAGGAGATGAAGGCGGAAGGCCAGCGCCAGCGCGAGGAGATCATCGCGGCCGGTCACACGCAGATCGAGGCCGACCGCAAGGCCGCGGCGACCTCGCTGCGCCAGGACGTGGGCAAGCTCGCCACCGACCTGGCCGGCAAGCTGGTCGGCGAGTCCCTCGAGGACCACGCCCGCCAGAGCCGCACGATCGACCGCTTCCTCGATGAGCTCGAGGAGAAGGCCGAGGCCGTCCGATGAACGGAGCGAGCCGTGAGGCACTGGCCGCCGCACGTGAGTCCCTCGACGCGCTGACCGACAACACCTCGGTCGACGCGGCGAAGCTCGCGGGCGAGCTGGCCTCCGTCACCGCGCTGCTCGACCGCGAGGTCTCGCTGCGTCGGGTCCTGACCGACCCGGCGCAGGCGGGCGAGGCCAAGGCCGAGCTCGCCGGGCGACTGCTCGGCGGTCAGGTGGGCGGCGAGACCGTCGACCTGGTCTCGGGCATGGTGCGGTCCCGCTGGTCGCAGTCGCGCGACCTGGTCGACTCCGCCGAGGAGCTGGCGAACACCGCCGACCTCACCGCGGCGCAGCAGGCCGGCGCACTGGACGACGTCGAGGACGAGCTGTTCCGGTTCGGCCGGATCGTCTCCTCCAGCACCGAGCTCCGCTCGGCGCTGACGGACAAGGCCGCCACGACGGCCGCCAAGAGCGAGCTGCTGCGCAGCCTGCTCGGCGGCAAGGCCAACGTGGTCACCGAGCGCCTGATCATCCGTCTCGTCACCCAGCCCCGGGGACGTAGCCTGGAATCGGGACTGGAGTCCCTCTCCAAGCTCGCCGCGGCGCGCCGGGACCGGATGGTCGCCGTCGTCACCACGGCGGTGCCGCTGTCCGACCAGCAGAAGCAGCGCCTCGGTGCCGTTCTGGCCAAGCTGTACGGCCGCCAGATGCACCTGAACCTGGACGTGGACCCCTCGGTCCTCGGCGGGATCTCGGTGCAGGTCGGCGACGAGGTCATCAACGGGACCATCGCGGAGCGCCTCGACGAGGCGTCCCGGCGACTGGCCGGCTGACGACAGCTGCCACCACACAAAAAGCATGATCAGCGGCCCGGTTGGGCCGTGCACATCGCAGAAGATTCCTGGGGGTCGGCCCCCAGACCCCCAAGAAAACTTCGGGCCCAACAAGGAGAGCAGGGAACCCAGATGGCGGAGCTCACGATCCGGCCGGAGGAGATCCGGGACGCGCTGGAGAACTTCGTCCAGTCGTACCAGCCGGACGCGGCCTCGCGCGAGGAGGTCGGAACGGTCAGCCTGGCCGGCGACGGCATCGCCAAGGTGGAGGGTCTTCCCTCGGCCATGGCGAACGAGCTGCTGAAGTTCGAGGACGGCACCCTCGGTCTCGCCCTCAACCTCGAGGAGCGCGAGATCGGTGCGATCGTCCTCGGCGAGTTCAGCGGCATCGAGGAGGGCCAGCCGGTGCAGCGCACCGGTGAGGTTCTCTCGGTCGGTGTCGGCGAGGGCTACCTCGGCCGCGTTGTCGACCCGCTCGGCAACCCGATCGACGGCCTCGGCGAGATCGCGACGGAGGGCCGCCGCGCCCTCGAGCTGCAGGCGCCCGGCGTCATGCAGCGCAAGTCGGTCCACGAGCCGATGGAGACCGGCTACAAGGCCGTCGACGCGATGACCCCGGTCGGCCGCGGCCAGCGTCAGCTGATCATCGGCGACCGTCAGACCGGCAAGACCGCGCTGTGCGTCGACACGATCATCAACCAGCGTGACAACTGGCGCTCGGGCGACGTGAACAAGCAGGTCCGCTGCATCTACGTCGCCGTCGGCCAGAAGGGCTCCACCATCGCGTCCGTGCGCGGCGCGCTGGAGGAGGCCGGTGCGCTCGAGTACACGACGATCGTCGCCGCCCCGGCGTCCGACCCGGCCGGCTTCAAGTACCTGGCGCCGTACACCGGCTCCGCCATCGGTCAGCACTGGATGTACCAGGGCAAGCACGTCCTGATCGTCTTCGACGACCTGTCGAAGCAGGCCGACGCCTACCGCGCCGTGTCGCTGCTGCTGCGCCGCCCGCCGGGCCGTGAGGCCTACCCGGGTGACGTCTTCTACCTGCACTCCCGCCTCCTCGAGCGCTGCGCGAAGCTCTCGGACGAGATGGGCGCGGGCTCGATGACCGGTCTGCCGATCGTCGAGACCAAGGCCAACGACGTCTCGGCGTTCATCCCGACCAACGTCATCTCCATCACCGACGGCCAGTGCTTCCTGGAGTCCGACCTGTTCAACGCCGGCCAGCGTCCGGCCCTGAACGTCGGTATCTCGGTCTCGCGTGTCGGTGGCTCCGCCCAGCACAAGGCGATGAAGCAGATCTCCGGTCGCCTCCGTGTGGACCTGGCCCAGTTCCGTGAGCTGGAGGCGTTCGCCGCCTTCGGTTCCGACCTGGACGCCGCGTCGAAGGCGCAGCTGGAGCGTGGTCAGCGCATGGTCGAGCTGCTCAAGCAGGCTCAGTACCAGCCGATGCCCACGGAGAACCAGGTCGTCTCGGTCTGGGCCGGTACCACCGGCAAGATGGACGACGTCCCGGTGGCCGACATCCGCCGCTTCGAGGCCGAGATGCTGGCGTACCTGCGCCAGAGCCACTCCGGTCTCATGAGCTCCATCCGTGAGGGCGGCAAGATGTCGGACGACACCCTGCAGTCCGTGGCCGACGCCATCTCGGAGTTCAAGAAGCAGTTCGAGACCTCTGACGGGAAGCTGCTGGGCGACGACGCTTCCGCTGCCGTCAACGTCTCGAAGTGACGACGGAAGGGACCTGACTCATGGGAGCGCAGCTCCGGGTCTACAAGCGTCGCATCAAATCCGTCACCGCGACGAAGAAGATCACCAAGGCGATGGAGATGATCGCCGCCTCGCGCGTCGTCAAGGCGCAGCGCAAGGTGCAGGCGTCGACCCCGTACGCGATCGAGCTGACCCGCGCGGTCACCGCGGTCGCCACGGGTGCGAACGACAAGCACTCGCTGACCACCGAGGTGGAGAACCCGACCCGCGCCGCGGTCCTGCTCCTGTCGAGCGACCGCGGTCTGGCCGGCGCCTTCAACTCCAACGCGATCAAGGCGGCGGAGCGGCTCACGAAGAAGCTGGAGAGCGAGGGACGCGAGGTCGACATCTATGTCGTCGGCCGTCGTGGCATCGCGCACTTCAACTTCCGTGAGCGCAAGCTGGCCGACTCGTGGACCGGTTTCACGGATCAGCCGGAGTACGCGGACGCCAAGAAGATCGCGGCTCCGCTGATCGAGGCGATCGAGAAGGACACGGCCGAGGGTGGTGTGGACGAGCTCCACATCGTCTACACCGAGTTCGTCTCGATGATGACGCAGACGGCGGTCGAGGCCCGGCTGCTGCCCCTCAGCCTCGACGAGGTGGCGAAGGAGGCGGGCGAGCAGGACACGCTCCGTCCGCTGTACGACTTCGAGCCGTCGGCGGAGGACGTCCTCGACGCCCTTCTGCCGCGCTACGTCGAGAGCCGTATCTACAACGCGCTGCTCCAGTCGGCTGCCTCCAAGCACGCCGCCACGCGCCGCGCGATGAAGTCGGCGACCGACAACGCGGGAGACTTGATCAACAACCTCTCCCGACTTGCCAACGCGGCCCGCCAGGCCGAAATCACCCAGGAAATCAGCGAGATCGTCGGTGGCACCGCAGCCCTGGCCGACGCGACCGCGGGGAGTGACAAGTAATGACGACCACTGTTGAGACGGCCGCCGCCACGGGCCGCGTCGCCCGGGTCATCGGCCCGGTCGTCGACGTGGAGTTCCCCGTCGACGCGATGCCGGAGATCTACAACGCGCTGAACGTCGAGGTTCCGGACCCGGCCGAGGAGGGCGCGACCAAGACGCTGACCCTCGAGGTCGCCCAGCACCTCGGTGACGGCCTCGTCCGCACCATCTCCATGCAGCCCACCGACGGCCTGGTCCGCCAGGCCCCCGTGGTGGACACCGGCGCCGGCATCACGGTGCCCGTCGGTGACGTCACCAAGGGCCGCGTGTTCAACACGCTGGGTCAGGTGCTGAACGACGACGCCTCCACCGTCGCCGACGCCCCGCGGTGGACCATCCACCGCAAGGCCCCGGCGTTCGACCAGCTCGAGTCGAAGACCGAGATGTTCGAGACCGGCCTGAAGGTCGTCGACCTTCTCACCCCGTACGTCAAGGGTGGAAAGATCGGTCTGTTCGGTGGCGCCGGTGTCGGCAAGACCGTTCTTATCCAGGAAATGATCGTCCGTGTGGCCAAGCTGCACGACGGTGTTTCGGTCTTCGCGGGCGTCGGCGAGCGCACCCGTGAGGGCAACGACCTCATGGTCGAGATGGAAGAGGCCGGCGTTCTGGACAAGACCGCGCTGGTCTTCGGCCAGATGGACGAGCCCCCGGGCACGCGTCTCCGTGTCGCGCTGGCCGGTCTGACCATGGCGGAGTACTTCCGCGATGTGCAGAAGCAGGACGTGCTGTTCTTCATCGACAACATCTTCCGCTTCACCCAGGCCGGTTCCGAGGTCTCCACGCTGCTCGGCCGTATGCCCTCCGCGGTGGGTTACCAGCCGAACCTGGCCGACGAGATGGGTCTCCTCCAGGAGCGCATCACGTCGACCCGTGGTCACTCGATCACCTCGATGCAGGCGATCTACGTCCCCGCGGACGACCTGACCGACCCGGCCCCGGCCACCACCTTCGCCCACCTCGACGCGACGACGGTTCTCTCCCGTCCGATCTCCGAGAAGGGCATCTACCCGGCCGTGGACCCGCTGGACTCCACGTCCCGGATCCTGGACCCGCGCTACATCGCGCAGGACCACTACGACGCCGCCACGCGCGTCAAGGGAATCCTGCAGAAGTACAAGGACCTCCAGGACATCATCGCGATTCTCGGTATCGACGAGCTGAGCGAGGAGGACAAGCTCGTTGTCCACCGCGCCCGCCGTGTCGAGCGCTTCCTGTCCCAGAACACCCACGCGGCGAAGCAGTTCACCGGTGTGGACGGTTCGGACGTTCCGCTCGACGAGTCGATCGCCGCGTTCAACGCGATCTGCGACGGTGAGTACGACCACTTCCCGGAGCAGGCCTTCTTCATGTGTGGTGGTCTCGAGGACCTCAAGAAGAACGCCAAGGAGCTCGGCGTCTCCTGAGCCCCGTGCTCATGAGAGGGGCGGGTCGCCCCGCGCGGGCCGGTCCCGCCCCTCTCTCCACGCCCATTAGAATTGACCCCAACACCCGGCAGTACCGCCGGGTGGTGACCCGAGGAGCCACCCTTGGCTGCTGAGCTGCACGTCGAGCTGGTCGCCGCGGACCGGAGTGTCTGGTCCGGCGAGGCCACCCTGGTCATCGCGCGTACCACCTCCGGCGACATCGGCGTCATGCCCGGCCACCAGCCGCTGCTCGGTGTGCTGGAGTCGGGCCCGGTGACCATCCGTACCAGTGAGGGCGCGACCGTCGTCGCCGCCGTCCACGGTGGATTCATCTCGTTCGCCGACGACAAGCTGTCTCTGCTCGCGGAGATCGCCGAACTGGCGGACGAGATCGACGCCCAGCGCGCCGAGCGTGCGCTGGAGCGCGCCAAGTCGGATTCGGACGCCGGCGCCGAGCGTCGCGCCGACGTCCGGTTGCGCGCGGTAGCGGTTCGCTAGCGGACCGCGCCGAGAGTTGTGCCCTCAGCCGCGGCACGGCTGGAATTATCCAGACCGTGTCGCGGCTGAGGCGATGCAGATGCAGGTTGTATTCGGTTACGCCGGCGAAGCCGGTCACGGGACGCAGCGAGGAGGTCGGTGAAGATGTTCCTCGCTCTGCTCCTGAGCGGCCTGGTCGTCGCACTGGTGGTGATCGGGCTCTTCGTCTTCGGCTTGCGGCGCAGGCTGATCCAGCGTGCCGGCGGCACCTTCGACTGTTCCCTGCGCTGGAACGTGCCCGAGGAGCCGGACCCGTCCGGCAAGGGCTGGGTGTACGGCGTCGCCCGCTACAGCGGTGACGAGATCGCCTGGTTCCGGGTCTTCTCGTACGCTCCCCGCCCCCGCCGCGTCCTGGAGCGCTCGGCCATCGAGGTCCTCGAGCGCCGGATGCCGGAGGGCGAGGAGGAGCTCGCGCTCCTCTCCGACGCCGTGATCCAGGGCTGTATGCACCGGGGGGTCCGACTGGAGCTGGCGATGAGCGAGGACGCTCTCACCGGCTTCCTCGCGTGGCTCGAGGCGGCGCCCCCAGGGCAGCGAGTGAATGTGGCCTGATCGGCCCTCGCTGGATGGGGGTCCCCCGGACGAAGTCTGGGGGCGGGTCAACGTGGCGTGACGTAGGAAATACGACGGCGGGGACGGTGTGCTGCACCGTCCCCGCCGCGTTCTTCGTGGGCCGACTCAGACCGCTAGTTCAGCCCGTTGTTGATGGCGCCGACCAGCTCGCCGTTGCTGGTGTCGCCGCTGAACTCCCAGAAGAACGCGCCGCCCAGACCCTGGTTCTTCGCCCAGCTCATCTTGGACGTCACCGTGGCCGGGGTGTCGTAGCTCCACCAGTTGGATCCGCAGTGCGCGTACGCCGTACCCGCGACCGTGCCGTTGGCCGGGCAGGAGTTCTTCAGGACCTTGTAGTCCTCGATGCCCGCCTCGTACGTGCCGGGTGCCGCACCCGTCGCCGAGCCGCCCGGGGCGGACTGGGTGACGCCGGTCCAGCCGCGGCCGTAGAAGCCGATGCCGAGCAGCAGCTTGTTGGCCGGGACGCCCTTCGCCTTGAACTTGGCGATTGCCTCGGCGGAGTTGAAGCCCGCCTGCGGGATGCCGGCGTACGAGGTGAGCGGGGAGTGCGGGGCCGTCGGGCCCTGCGCTGCCCAGGCGCCGAAGAAGTCGTACGTCATCACGTTGAACCAGTTCATGTACTGCGCGGCGCCCGCGTAGTCGGCGGCGTCGATCTTGCCGCCGGAGGAGGCGTCGGCCGTGACGGCCGCCGTGACCAGGTTGCCGGTGCCGAACTTGGCGCGCATGGCCTGCATCATGTTCTTGAAGGAGGCCGGGCCGCTGGTGTCGCAGCTGAGACCGCAGGCGTTCGGGTACTCCCAGTCCAGGTCGATGCCGTCGAAGACATCGGCCCAGCGCGGGTCCTCCACCAGGTCGTAGCAGGACTGCGCGAAGGCGGTCGGGTTCTGCACGGCCTGGCCGAAGCCGCCGGACCAGGTCCAGCCGCCGAACGACCACAGCACCTTGATGTGCGGGTACTGGGCCTTCAGCTTGCGCAGCTGGTTGAAGTTGCCGCGCAGCGGCTGGTCCCAGGTGTCGGCCTTGCCGTCGACGGACTGGTCGGCGGTGTAGGCCTTGTCGTAGTCGGCGTAGGCGTCACCGATGGTGCACCGGCCGCCCTGGACGTTGCCGAAGGCGTAGTTGATGTGGGTGATCTTGGACGCGGAGCCCGACGTCGCGATGTTCTTGACGTGGTAGTTCCGGCCGTAGACGCCCCAGTTGGTGAAGTAGCCGAGCTTCACCGTGTTGCCGACCGGCGGGTCGCCGCCGCCCGTGGTGCGGACGTTCGCCGCGCCGCTGGCCGGGCCGGTCTGGTCGATGGTGTCGCGGGCGACGACCGTGTAGCTGTAGTTGGTGCCCGCGGTCAGACCGGTGTTGGTGTACGTGAGTCCGGTGACCGTGGCGACGGTGGTGCCGTCGCGCTTGACGTCGTAGTTCTTGATGCCCTTGTCGTCGGTCGCCGCGGTCCAGGTCAGCTTGACCGAGGTGTTGGTGATGTCCGAGGCGACCGGGGTGCCGGGGGCGGAGGGCGCGTTGTCGCCGGGCTGGGTGGTCCCGTCGCAGGAGCCGCCGTTGACCTTGCAGCCGCTCGGGGCGCCGGAGCCCGTGCCGTTGAAGCCGAAGGAGATGGAGGCGCCGGGGGCGAGGGTGCCGTTCCAGCCGACGTTCTTGGCGGTCCAGTGGGTGCCGGAGCTGGTGACGGTGGCGTCCCAGGCGGAGGTGACGGCGGTGCCGGCGGGGTAGTCCCACTCGACCTGCCAGGAGGAGAGCGTGGTGTCTCCGGTGTTCTTCACCGTCCACTTGCCCTCGAAGCCGGTGCCCCAGTCCTGGACCTTGGTGTACGTGGCGGTGGCCGCGGCCGCGGCCTCTGCGGGTGCTGCGAGGCCGACCATGGCGGCCAGGGGCAGGATCAGGGCGGTCAGTCCGGCGGCGGCCCGGTGTCTGAACCCTGTTCTGCGCGTCGGTGCTTGAGTGCTCAACGGTGCTCCTCAAGTTGCGGACGGACGAACGAGAGATGGGGGTGGTCCGTGAAGGTGCGCGCTCCGCGAGCGTAGGAAGGTCTGGACCAATCGTCAAGAGGTCCAGACCAACGTTGGCAATGGGTGGTTCAGACACCCAACTCCCGTGCAAGAACAGCCGCTTGAGCCCTGCTCCGTACCTCCAGTTTCCCCAGCACCTTGGAGACGTGGGTCTTGACCGTCGCCTCCGCCATGTCCAGGCGCGTCGCGATCTCCGCGTTCGACAACCCCTGCGCAAGCGCCCCGAGCACCTCCCGCTCCCGGGGCGTCAGCGCGTCCAGTACGGAGGGGTCCGCACCGCCCGGTGTGCGTTCCGGGCCGCGCGGGGACGCGAACTCGGCGATCAGCCGCCGGGTCACCGCGGGGGCGATCAGGCCCTCGCCGCGCGCCACCGTCCGTACCGCCTCGATCAGGTCCTTCGCCTCGGTGTTCTTCAACAGGAAGCCCGCGGCCCCCGCCCGCAGGGCCCCGAAGACGTACTCGTCCAGGTCGAAGGTGGTCAGCACGAGCACGTCGGCGAGCCCCTCGGACACGACGTGCCGGGTCGCCGTCACCCCGTCCATCCGGGGCATCTGCACGTCCATCAGGACCAGGTCGGGCCGCAGCTCGCGCGCCAGTTCCACCGCGCGCTCGCCGTCCGCCGCCTCCCCGACGACCTCGATGTCCGGCGCGCTGCCCAGGATCAGGACGAGTCCCGCCCGGACCGCGCTCTGATCCTCGGCCACGATCACCCGTACCATGCCGTCGGCTCCTTGTCGTTCGTCCCGACGGGCAGGACTGCCCGCACCCGCCATTCTTTCCGGCCGGTGCCGTCCGTCACCGGCCCGGCCTCGAACTCCCCGTCGAGCAGCGCCACCCGCTCCTTCATCCCCACCAGACCCGCCCCCGAGCCGGGCGCGCGCGGCCCCGGCTGCCCGCCGAGCGCACTGGTCACGCCCACCGTGAGGGCGCCGTCCGGGCGGCGGCCGAGCTCCACCCGTACCTCGCCCGGCGCCGCGTGCTTGAGGGCGTTCGTCAGCGACTCCTGCACGATCCGGTACGCGGCGAGCCCGACCGGGGCCGGCGGCGTCTCGTCGTCCTGGGGCCGGGAGTCGTCGATCGTGAACGTCAGCCCGCTGCTCCGCCCGTTCACCGCTGCCTGGGCCACCAGCGCGTCCAGGCCGCCCAGGGTGGGCGCGGCCGCGGGCTCCACGTCCCCGCTGCTGTCCCGGAGCAGCCCGATCAGCCGTCGCATCTCCGCGAGGCCCTCCACGCTGTTCTCCCGGATCACGGTCAGCGCCTGCCGGGTGGTCCCCGGATCGTCGAGCGACAACGCGGCCGTGGAGTGGATCGCGATCGCCGAGAGGTGGTTGGCCACCATGTCGTGCAGCTCCCGCGCCATCCGGGCCCGCTCGGCCACCACGGCCTGACTGCGGTCCATCTCGGCGAGCAGCGCGGTCTGTTCCGCCCGGAGGCGGGCGGCCTCGGCGGCCTGGCGGTGGTTGCGGACGACGGCTCCGGTGACGGCGGGCAGGAACGACACCATGCCGGTGATCAGGCCGACCGCCAGGGCGGCCGCGTTCTGCCACCAGACGAGGAAGCCGATCGTCACCCCGATCGTGATCAGCCCGGTCGTGTACGGGACGCGCCGGGCCGCGGAGGGCGGCCCGTACACGACGGCCGCGTAGACCAGGTCCGTGAACATCAGCGCGGTGACGAGGGTGCCGTAGGTGAACTGGTCCGCCACGAGCGCGACCGTGCCGACGATCAGCGCGGTCTGCGGCAGCGAGCGGCGCAGGGTCGCCATCGAGGCCATGACGACGAGCGGGATCAGGGTCGCCCACCGCGCGGTGATCAGCCGGTCCGTCTGGGTGTGCAGTCCGAAGGACCACATCAACAGGCCGATGGCGAGGCCGCCGAAGGCGATGAGCAGATCGATGCGGTTCGGTCGGGGGAATCTCACGTTCCCATCCAACACGGCGGGCGGACCCCGGGCCTCGGCGTCCGGGCCGATCCGCCCCTCCGTCGAAGGATGTAGTCGCACTTCGTCACTGGCGACGACGATCCGCGCCCGGAGCCGGGCGACGCTGAGAGGGACGTACGAAAAGGAGAACCGCCGTGATCGTCACGCTGATCGTGATCTGCGAGGTCGGGTTCTGGGTCCTGCTCGCCGCCGGTCTCGCCACCCGCTATCTGCTGAAGATGCCCCGGGCGGGTCTCGCGCTGCTGCTGTGCGAGCCGCTCCTGGAAGTCCTGCTGCTCGCCGTCACCGCGATCGACCTCGAGAACGGGGCCGAGCCGAGCTGGCGCCACGGGCTCGCCGCCGTCTACATCGGCTACACCGTCGGCCACGGCCACCGCACCGTGAAGTGGCTCGACGGCCACGCCGCCCACCGCCTCGGCGGCGGGCCGCCGCCGGTGAAGCCGCCCCAGTACGGCATGGCGCGCGCCCGCCACGAGGGCAAGGTCTGGCTGGGCTCGGTGACGGCGGCGGCGGTCGCGTCCGGACTGCTCCTGCTGGCGATCTGGTACGTCGGCGACGCGGGCGACACGCAGTCGCTGAAGGGCTGGATCGGCGTCGCCTGGCGGGCGGCCGGCATCCACGGTCTGATCGCGCTGAGCTACGCGATCTGGCCGAGGAAGGCTCCGAAGGAGGAGCCGGAGACCTCCCTGCCCAGCCGGGACCGGGACCGCGTCTAGCGGTCCCCGCCCGGGACCCAGAGCACGTCGCCGACGTCCTTGTTCGCCGTCCGGGCCAGAATGAAGAGCAGGTCCGACAGACGGTTGAGGTAGGTCGCCGTCAGGGGGTTCATGGTCTCGCCGTGGACCTCGATGGCCGCCCAGGTGGAGCGCTCCGCGCGGCGGACCACCGTGCACGCCTGGTGCAGCAGGGCCGCACCGGGAGTGCCGCCCGGCAGGATGAAGGAGCGCAGCTTGTCGAGCCGCTCCAGGAAGCGGTCGCAGTCCGCCTCCAGCTTGTCGACGTAGGACTGCTCGACCCGCAGCGGCGGGTACTTCGGGTCCTCGACCACCGGCGTCGAGAGGTCCGCGCCCACGTCGAACAGGTCGTTCTGGACCCGGACGAGGACCGTCACGACCTCCTCGTCCAGCTGCCCGAGGGCGATGGCCGTACCGACGACGGCATTGGCCTCGTTGGCGTCGGCGTACGCCGAGATCCGCAGATCGGTCTTGGCGGTCCGGCTCATGTCGCCCAGGGCGGTGGTGCCCTGGTCGCCGGTACGGGTGTAGATGCGCGTCAGATTGACCATGGGTCCAGCGTAGTTACGCTCCGGCCCGCAGGAAGGTCCGTGTGCCCACCGTCACGGAGACCAGCGTGAACCCGACGGCCACCAGGACGCCGTACAGCACGGTCGCCGTCGCGTACTGCCCGACGTACACGTCCCGTACCGCGTCCACCAGATAGCGGAACGGCATGAGGTGCGAGAGCACGTTCAGCCAGGTCGGCGCGAGCGCCATCGGCAGCATGAGCCCGGACAGCAGCATCGCAGGCAGCGTGAGCGCGTTGACCGTCGGGCCGAACTCCGTCGGCGTGTTCACCTTCATCGCCAGCGCGTACGAGAGCGAGGCGAGGGAGAAGGTCAGCAGGGCGACGAAGACGAAGCCGACGAGGACCCCGAAGAGCGGGGCGCGCAGCCCCATCACCAGCGCGGTGAGGACCAGCAGCACGGCCTGGAAGACGAAGAGCGAGGCGTCGCGCAGGAGCCGGCCGAGGAGCAGCGCGAGCCGGCTGACCGGGGTGACGCGCATCCGCTCCACCACGCCCCAGTTCTTCTCCATGATGAGCGAGAACCCGGCGAACGAGGCGCCGAACAGGCCGAGTTGGAGCAGCAGGCCGGGGACGAGGATCTGCCAGGAGTCGCCCTCGCGGCCGAGCGGCAGATCGCTGAGCAGCGGTCCGAAGAAGAGCAGGTACAGCAGCGGCATCAGGGCGCCGAAGAAGATCTGGAACTTCGAGCGCAGGGTCTGGCGGGCGTAGCGCCCGAAGACGAGCGCGGTGTCGTGGAGCAGCAAGGGGAGTCCTGGGTCCTAGACGGCCACGGGGGCCGGGTCGACGGGGGCCGGGCCGCGCCCGGTGAGGGCGAGGAAGGCGTCCTGGAGGGTGGTCGCCCCGTGCTCGGCCTTGAGGCCGGCGGGGGTGCCCTCGGCGATGACGACGCCCTTGTCGACGACGACCAGCCGGTCGGAGAGGGCGTCGGCCTCGTCGAGGTAGTGCGTGGTGAGCACCACGGTCGTGCCGTGCTCGTCGCGCAGCCGGCGCACCAGGGCCCACAGGTCGGCGCGGCTGCCGGGGTCGAGCCCGGTCGTCGGCTCGTCGAGGAAGAGCACGTCGGGGCGGTGGGCGAGGCCGAGTGCGATGTCGAGGCGGCGGCGCTGGCCACCCGAGAGCGCGGCGGGGGAGCGGTCGAGGACCTCGGTGAGGCCGAGTTCCTCCGCCAGCTCCGCGGCGCGGGCGACGGCGTCCGCCTTGGAGAGCCGGTAGAGGCGGCCCTGCATGACGAGTTCGGAGCGCACGGTCTCCTGCGGGTCGACCCCGCCGGACTGGGCGACGTACCCGATCCGGCTCCGTACGGACGCCGGGTCGGTGAGCAGGTCGTGGCCGGCGATGGTGGCGGCGCCGCCGGTGGGCGGGAGCAGCGTGGTGAGCATGCGCAGGGTCGTGGTCTTGCCCGCGCCGTTGGGGCCGAGGAGGCCGAGGATCTCGCCGCGCCGGACGGTGAGGTCGATCCCGCGGACCGCCTCCACGGGGCCGTTCTTGGTCTCGAAGGTCCGGGCGAGCCCGGCCGTACTGATGATGGGCATGGTGACTACAAAAACAGAGTCCCTGAAATTTTGCAACGTCCCCAAAATTTCAGGCCGACCTAGAATGACGCCATGGCTGAGGGGCTGAGGGAGCGCAAGAAGCGCCAGACGAAGCAGCGGATCTCCGACATCGCGACCGGACTCTTCCTGGAGCACGGCTTCGTGACCGTGACCATCGCGGAGATCGCGGAGGCCGCGGACGTCTCCGTCAACACGGTGTACAACTACTTCCCCGCCAAGGAGGACCTCTTCCTCGACCGCATGGAAGGCGTCACCCTCCGCGTCGCCCGGATGATCCGCGGCCGCGACAAGGGCGAGTCCGCTGCCGACGCCGTCCTGCGCGAGATGCGCCAGCAGATCGGCGCCGTCTCACCCGCGTACGGACTCATGGACGGCTTCGACGCCTTCATGAACGTCATCGACCACGCCCCCACCCTCAAGGCCCGGCTCTTCTACCTTCAGCAGCAGGTCCACGACGCCGTCGTCGCCACCCTGCGCGAGGAGACCGGCGCGGCCGACGACGACCCGCTGCCCCTGCTCGTCGGCGGTCAGCTCGCGTGGATCGAGAACACCGTCGTCGGCTACATCACCCGCGAGATGTCCGCCGGCGGCAAGGCGACCAAGGTCTCCCGCGAGGCCCTCGTCCTCCTCGACGAGATCGAGGAGCTGCTGAGCGAACGCGTCCTCACGTACGCCGTACGGGGGTAGCCGGCCTGTCGTGAGTGTGACGTCCGTCAAACCGGGCGTGACGCGCGTTACTTCACGGTCACTTCGCGCTCCCCGACCGCTAATCTCCGCCGGGAGAGCCAGACAGGAACAGGCGTTGAGGGGTGGAAGACGTGGCCAGGAAGCTCGCTGTCATCGGAGCCGGTCTCATGGGGTCGGGAATCGCGCAGGTCTCGGCCCAGGCGGGCTGGGACGTCGTGCTGCGTGACGTCACCGACGCCGCGCTGACCCGCGGCACCGACGGCATCAAGGCGTCGTACGACCGCTTCGTCGCCAAGGGCAAGCTGACCGCGGAGGACGCCGAGGCCGCCCTCGGCCGGATCACCGCCACCACCGAACTCGAGGCGGTGGCCGACGCCGACGTCGTCGTGGAGGCCGTCTTCGAGAAGCTCGAGGTCAAGCACGAGATCTTCCGCTCCCTCGACAAGATCGCCAAGGACGGCGCGGTCCTCGCCTCCAACACCTCCGCGATCCCGATCACCAAGATCGCCGCGGTCACGGAGCGGCCGGAGGCCGTCGTCGGCACCCACTTCTTCTCGCCGGTCCCGATGATGCAGCTCTGCGAGCTCGTCCGCGGCTACAAGACCAGCGACGCCACCCTCGCCGCCGCGCGGGAGTTCGCCGAGTCGGTCGGCAAGACCTGCATCGTCGTCAACCGCGACGTCGCCGGCTTCGTCACCACCCGCCTCATCTCCGCGCTCGTCGTCGAGGCCGCCAAGCTCCACGAGTCGGGCGTCGCCTCCGCCGAGGACATCGACATCGCCTGCAAGCTGGGCTTCGGTCACGCCATGGGGCCGCTCGCCACCGCGGACCTCACCGGCATCGACATCCTCGTCAACGCCACCTCCAACATCTACACGGAGACGCAGGACGAGAAGTTCGCGCCCCCGGAGCTGATGCGCCGGATGGTGGACGCCGGTGACATCGGCCGCAAGAGCGGGCAGGGCTTCTACGCGCACTGATCACCGACGGGTGTTCGGCCCACACCCCATCGGGTGAATTCGGTATCAGTTCGCTTACAAGGCGCAACGCTTCTGCGCCAACGGCAGTCAGTTGTTGCAAAGACGGAGCACTCCCGGGGAGCGCATATGCACATCAGGGGCGACCATGTCGAGCTGGTCGTCGGGGGCCGCCTCGACGTCCGCAGCGCGGCGGACGCCCGTACGGTCCTGCACTCGGCCGTCGACGACGGAGTCGGCGACCTCGTGCTCGACCTGACCGGTCTCGACTCCTGGGACGCCACCGGACTCGGGGTCATCATGGGCGCACACCGGCGTGCGGGCCGCTGCGGACGGCGGCTCGTGCTGCGCGGGGTGCCGCCGCAGATGCAGCGCCTCCTCGTGGCGACCCGGCTGCACCGGATCCTCGCCATCGAGGGCGGGCTCGCCGCGGAGTCGCTGCCGCGCGTCTAGGGCCGGCGGCGGGCGCGGTTGTGAAGCTGGTGTGCGAAACCGGCGACCCGCCCCAATCTCGACGGACCGTGACGTCTTGGTCGGGGCACCACCCCGGCTGTTCCGGGAATCCCGAAGAAGGTCTAGGGTTCGGTCGCCCGCCCATTTGACGAACCCACCCGGCGGGCACCGGACCAGAAGCGACAGCGAGCGTGCAGATCGGCCGGAGGGGCTTCCGCACGCACCGCTTTTGGGGGCTTTGACCATGGACCCGATGAACCGGGGGCCGGAAGACTACGGCCACGACACCGACGGCGACGACGTCTGCGACGGACGCGGCGGCCCCGCGGGCGACCGCGGACCGGCAGCGGCGGCCACCCGCGCCCGCACCGCCCGCCTCGTCTCCGGCGACCTGCTGCTCACCGTCAACCCCGTCGACGGCAGCGAGATCGAGGCCTGCCCGCCCGGCGAGCAGCCCGCGCCCTCGCGCCGGCGCACCGCCCAGGAGCGCGCCGAAGCCGCCCGCGCGGCCACCCCGCCCGTACCGGCCGGACCCGCAGCCCCCCGGCTGGCCCTGGTCGAACGGCAGGAGGAGCACGAGCGCCTCGTCCAGCTCCTCGCCCGCGGCCGCTCCGTCCGCGTCACCGGCCCCGCCGGCTCCGGCCGCACCGCCCTCCTCGACCAGGTCGCCGCCGACTGCGCCGACCTCGCGCCCGACGGCGTCGTCCGCCTCTCCGGCCACCACCGGACCCCGACCGAGCTGCTGTACGAACTCCTCGGCACGGTCCAGCACGCCCCCGACCACCGCCCCGACCGCCAGGGCCTGCTCGACCTGGTCCGCGACATCGGCGCCGTCGTCCTCGTCGACGACCTGGAGTTCGGCGGCGCGACCCTGGACGAGCTCCTCTCCGCCGCGCCCGAGTGCGCCTTCCTGCTCGCCGCGACCCCCGACGTCCAGGCCCCCTCCGCCGACGCCCACCTCGACGAGGTCGTGCTCGCCGGCCTCGGCCGCGCCGCCTCCCTCGAACTCCTGGAGCGCGCCGTCGACCGGCCGCTCACCGACGACGAGGCCAACTGGGCGGGCGACCTCTGGTTCGAGTCCGAGGGCCTGCCGCTGCGCTTCGTCCAGGCGGGCGCCCTGCTCCGGCAGCGCGACCGGCTCCGGGTCACCCCGGCCGAGTTCGACGCCTTCGGGGCGGCCGCCCAGGAGGAGCCCGTCCCCTCCGAGTTCGACGCCTTCGGCGCCCTCGACGACGCCTTCGGGCCGGCCGCCGAGACCCCCGCGCCCCAGCCGGACCCCGCCGACATCGAGCTGCGCGAGATACCGCTGCCGAGCCTCGGCGAGGGCGCAGCCCCCGCCGCCCTGCTCGCCTCCCGGCTCAGCCGCTCCGCCCAGGACACCCTGCGGTTCGCCGTCGCCCTCGGCGGCGAGGTCCCGCACCAGGCCCACCTGCCCGCGCTCGTCGGCGACACCCACGCGGACGCCGCCCTCGGCGAGCTCATGGCCTGCGGACTGCTCTCCCCGGTCGGCACCCGCTACCGCCTCGCCGCCGGTGTCCTCACCCAGCTCCTCGCCCGCGGCTACGACGAGGACGCCACCGCCCGCGCCCACACCGTCGCCCAGCACTACGCCTGGTGGGCCGGACACCCCTCCGTCACGCCCGCCCGCGCCGTCGCCGAGGCCGACGCCGTCCTCGCGGCTCTGGCCGCGCTCGTCCCCGGCTCGGACGCCGAACACCCCGCCACCGCCGTCCTGCTCGCCCGCAGCGCGGCGCCCGCCTTCGCCGCAGGCCTCCACTGGGGCGCCTGGGAGCGGGTCCTGCGCGGCGGCCAGGAGGCCGCCCGGCTGGCCGGCGAGGTCGCCGAAGAGGCGTACTTCCACCACGAGTTGGGCGTCCTCGCGCTCTGCGCCGGGAACCTGGAGCGGGCCCGCGCCGAGCTGGAGGCCTCGATCGGCATGCGCGGCGTCCTCGCCGACAAGCGCGGCACGGTCGCGGGACGCCGGGCGCTCGCCCTGGTCGCCGACCGCGCCGGAGTCCCGCCGCACGGCGACGAGCCGGCCGCCACGCGCCCCGAGGGGCCCGTCTCCCCGCCGCGCGGCATCCCGAGGGCGGCCCTCCCGGCCTCCCGACCGGCCGCCGCCAAGGCGTCCCCGGTCTCCCCGATGGCCAAGGCCCCCGCTGCCGTCCCGTCCTTCCCGGACTTCGCCGACGAGGGCCCGACCCTCATCACGCGCCCGGACACCCTCACGAGCGACGACGGCAAGAAGCGCGGCCGCCGCGCCGGCATCCTCGCCGGGGCCCGGCGCAACGTGGTCGCCGTCAGCACGGGAGCGCTCCTGGCCGCCGTGCTCGGCACCGTCGTGACCATCGGGGCCACCTCGGGCGACCCCGAGGACCCGGGCACCGGCCGCGTCACCTCCGACCGCACGGCCGACGAGGAGACCGGCGACACCGTCCTGGACGCCGACGAGCCGACCGACGGCGCGACGAACCCCGCCTCGGGCAGCGCCTCGCCCACCCCGTCCGGCTCGACGAGCGCGGGCACGCCCACCACGTCCGGCAGCCCGTCCACCGCGCCGTCCGGCGCCCCGACCACGACGGCGCCCCCGACGGGCTCCCCGGTCCCGACGACGACCCCTCCGCGCCCGACGACGAGCCCGACGCGGACGACGAGGCCGACCCCGACGACGACCAGCCCGTCGCCGTCGACGACACCGCCGACGACCCCGCCCACCACGCCGCCGACGACGGAGCCCACGAACCCCGAGCCGCCCGCCAGCAACTCCGCCTCCGGCGACACCACTCCGACCGGCAACCCCGCCTGACGGCAAGGCCCCGCGGAACACAGAACGGCCCCGAGTGCGATCACCGCACCCGGGGCCGTACGCGTACGACCGTACGAAGGGTCAGAACAGCCGCAGCTTGTCGTCCTCGATTCCGCGCAGCGCGTCGTAGTCGAGCACCACGCAGTCGATGCCGCGGTCCGTCGCCAGCACGCGCGCCTGCGGCTTGATCTCCTGGGCCGCGAACACGCCCTTCACGGGCGCGAGGTGCGGGTCGCGGTTGAGCAGCTCCAGATAGCGGGTCAGCTGCTCCACGCCGTCGATCTCGCCGCGCCGCTTGATCTCCACCGCGACCGTCGCCCCGTCGGCGTCCCGGCACAGGATGTCCACCGGGCCGATCGCGGTCGGGTACTCGCGGCGGATCAGCGTGTGGCCGTCGCCGAGGGTCTCGATGCGGTCCGCGAGCAGCTCCTGGAGGTGCGCTTCCACGCCGTCCTTGATGAGGCCCGGGTCCACGCCCAGTTCGTGCGAGGAGTCGTGGAGGATCTCCTCCATCGTGATGATCAGTTTCTCGCCCGCTTTGTTCACCACGGTCCAGATGCCGGCCTCCCCGTCGGACCCTTCCTTGAGGGTGCAGGGCGGCGACATCCAGTTGAGCGGTTTGTACGCCCGGTCGTCCGCGTGGATGGAGACGCTGCCGTCTGCCTTGACCAGGATCAGACGGGGAGCGGAGGGCAGGTGGGCCGTGAGCCGGCCCGCGTAGTCCACGGAACAGCGGGCGATGACGAGACGCATGGTCGGCAACGCTACAAGACACACGCTCTTCCGCGCGATTCGGCTCTTAACGCCCGCTGGACGAGGGTCACTTATTGGCCGGTTGTGTTCCCAATCTCCTGGTGCGCTCCGAAGGACGCGCTTACCGTGGAAGCAGGAGGTCGCCGTCCGTGCACGCAGCGTGTCGCACGGGGGTCCTTCATCCCTGCCCGTAAGACCCCGCCCGTCGGGGTCGCGAGAGGAGAACCCATGTCGCTCGACGTCTCACCGGCGCTGTTGGAACAGGCCGAGCGAGGCGAGGTCGACGAAGCCGACTTCGTCGACTGCGTCCGGACCTCCCTGCCCTACGCATGGGAGATGATCAGCTCTCTGGTGGCCCAGCTGAAGGTCGACGGCGGCGAGTTCGCCGACAACCAGACGCCGCCGCCGAACGAGCAGGCACGTGGTCAGCTGCTGCGTGCACTCGCGAGTGATGCCATCCGCGGTGCGCTGCAGCGGCACTTCGGGGTACGCCTCGCCTTCCAGAACTGCCACCGCGTCGCGGTGTTCCCGCTCGACCCCGCGGTCGACGAGCGGCTCGCCCGCTTCACCTCCGTACGGGGTCAGCTGCTCAACCAGTCGCCGGAACTGCGCGACTGCTGAGGCACGGCGGGTGCCGCCGCTCCGCATCGCGGGAGACGCGAACGATGCGGGAGATGCGGAGCGGCGGCATCGCCACGAGCCCCAGCCCGTCCGCCCACCACCATGAACCCGGTCCCACGGACTCAGACCAGCAGGGGGAGCACCTCGGCGCCGAGCCGTCGTACGTTCTCCTCGGTGGCCGCGAGGTCCCCCGTGCCCTCGGCGAGCAGCGCGAAGCGCGTGATGCCCGTGCGCTCCGAGGTCGCCGCGAGCCGGTCCGCCGCGCGCCGCGGCGTGCCCACGGGGTGCAGCCCGCACAGCAACTCGGTGTACGCGACGGGGTCCCGCATCGCGCGGTGCCGGCCGTCCACGGTCACATGCGCGTCCAGGCCCTGCTTCAGCCAGCCGGGCATCGCCTTCACCAGCGCCTCGGTCGCCTCGCGCGTCCCGTCGGCGAGCTGGGCGACGCCCGCCGAGACATGGTTCGCGCCGATCCTCGCGATCTCGTCCGGATTGCGGCCCGCGTCCCGGGAGAAACGTTCCCACGCGGCCACCATCTCGGCCTTCTCCGCGTCGCCGCAGTGCATCCCGAGCAGCATCGGCAGCCCGCGCCGCGCGGCCAGTTCGACGCTCTTGCGGGAGGTGCAGGCGACCACCACCTCGGGCGAGGCGTCCCCGCCGATCAGCTCGCCGGGGCGGGGGACGACGGCCACCTCGCGGAAGGCGAATCGTTCTCCCTCGGCGGAGACCCGGGGTTCGGTCAGCCAGCGCAGCAGCAGGTCGAGGGATTCGGGGAACCCCTGTTCGTACGCCTTCAGGCCCGCGCCGAACACCTCCAGGTCGACCCACGGCCCGCCCCTGCCCACGCCGAGCGTGAAGCGGCCGCCGGAGGTCAGATGGAGCAGGGCGGCCTGCTCGCCCAGGGCGACCGGATGGACCGTCGGCAGCACGCTCACCGCCGTACCGACCCGGAGCCGGCGGGTCCGGCCCAGGAGCACCGCCGCCAGCGTCACGGCGGACGGACAGACTCCGTACGGGACGAAGTGGTGCTCGGCCAGCCAGACGGAGTCGAGCCCCGATTCCTCGGCGACCTCGGCGGTCCGTACCGCCCGGTGCAGTGCCTCGCCCTGGCCCTGGCCCGGGAACTGGGCGGCCAGAACAAACGTACCCACGCGCATCGCCTTCTGCCTCCTTGCGGCCGACGCGGTTCTCCCTCTCCACTGGCAACAACGTCTGACACGTGCCAAAGGCACGGCCTCTGATGAAGTTGTTGCGATTTTCCGCTAACTGGGCCCGTCGGGTGGGAAGGTCACTCCGTCGCGGCCCGTAGGCTGGAGAGAACGTTCTGTGTCCCCGGACCCGTGAGGTGATCAGGTGTCCCCGCGTCGCAACCGCCCCCAGGGCGGCGATAGGCCCGATCCCCAGGCCGAGTCCGGCGACCGGTACGGAGGAGCGCAGCGCAGCGAGTCCTGGCAGGGCGAGGAGTGGTTCGTCCGGCACGTGGCCGGCGCCAGCGCCCCCGGCAAGCGCTACCGCTGCCCCGGCTGCGACCAGGAGATCCCGGGCGGCGCCCCGCACGTGGTGGCCTGGCCGGAGTACGGCGGGGTCGACGACCGCCGCCACTGGCACAAGGCCTGCTGGAACGCGAAGGACCGCCGCACCTCCAGGGTGCAGCGGTCCCGAAACGCGCCGAAGTACTAGCGGCTGTCAGACGTCCCGGCTGTTCAGCAGGGCGTACGCGCCGCCCATCACGGCCGCCACGAGGACCGCCATGATCCAGACCGGGTCCCAGCCCGAGGGGCCGGACTGGCCGGTCGTCGACTTGCCGGCGTACAGCGCGATGAGCTGGCTCGGGATCGCGTAGTCGAGCAGGAACTGCTGCACCTTGGCGAGCGACTCCGAGAACATGAACATGGCCGCCACCAGCGGCAGCAGCAGGACGCCGATCATGATCGTGATCGCGCCCGCCGAGTGCCGGATGATCGCGCCGATGGCCAGCGACAGCAGGCCGAGCAGCGCGAGGAACAGGCCGACGCCGACCGTCGCCCGCAGCCACTCGGCGGAGGTGGGCTCCGCGGCCACCGATTCCACCATCGCCACCTGCGCCACGGCCACCACCGTCGCCGTGACCGTGGTGATCGTGAAGACGAGCAGGAAGAAGACGATCGCCTTGGCCGTCAGGACCCGGCCGCGGGTCGGGCAGGCCGTCAGGGTCGTACGGATCATGCCGGTGCCGTACTCGGAGGCGATGGTGAGCACCCCGAGCGTGATCACACAGATCGAGCCGAGGAGCACGCCGAAGAAGCCGAGCGTGAGCGCCGACTCGCTCGACGCCGGCCCGTCGGGCCCTTCCGTGGTGGCCACGACCGCCGCGACGGCGAGACCGATGCCCAGCATCAGCAGCACCATCACGCCCAGCGTCCACATCGTGGAGCGCAGGGAACGGATCTTCGTCCACTCCGAGGCGAGCGCGTCCCCGAGGTGCGCCCGGCGCACCGGGATGGGGGAGACGTACGAGTGCGGGGCGGGGGCGGTCATCGGGCGTCCTCGGCGTTCTTGGCGGGCTCGCTCTGCGTCGCGTACGGGTTCTGTCCGGGCGGTGGCGGCGCGTACCAGCCCTGCTGCGGCACGTCCTGCACCACCGGCTGGGCCGGCGGCTGCGGGAAGTGCTGGTGCGGCTGCGGCTGCTGGAGGTGCGCCAGCTGGTCGTCGGTGGAGCGGTAGTCCACGGCGCCCTGCGTCATCCGCATGTACGCCTCCTCCAGCGAGGCCTGGTGCGGGGAGAGCTCCCAGAGCCGGACGTCCGCGTCGTGCGCCAGGTCGCTGATCCGGGGCAGCGCCAGACCGGTCACCCGCAGCGCGCCGTCCGGCTCGGACATCACGCGCCCGCCGGCCTCGATCAGCGTCGCCGTCAGCTTCTCCCGCTGCTGCGGCTCCGCCTGCGGGGTGCGGACCCGGGCGAAGTCGGCCGAGTTCGCCGAGATGAAGTCCTTGACGCTCATGTCGGCCATCAGCTGGCCCCGGCCGATCACGATCAGGTGGTCGGCGGTCAGCGCCATCTCGCTCATGAGGTGGCTGGAGACGAAGACGGTCCGGCCCTCGGCCGCGAGCTTCTTCATGAGGTTACGGACCCAGAGGATGCCCTCGGGGTCGAGACCGTTGACCGGCTCGTCGAAGAGCAGCACCTGCGGGTCGCCGAGCAGCGCGGCGGCGATGCCGAGGCGCTGCCCCATGCCCAGCGAGAAGCCCTTGGAGCGGCGCTTGGCGACGTCCTGGAGACCGACGACCCCGAGGACCTCGTCGACCCGCTGCGCCGGGATGCCGGCGAGCTGGGCGAGCGAGAGGAGGTGGCTGCGGGCGCTCCGCCCACCGTGCACGGCCTTCGCGTCGAGCAGCGCGCCCACCTGGCGCGGCGCGTTCGGCAGCTGCCGGAACGGGTGGCCGCCGATCGTGACATGACCCGAGGTGGGGCGGTCGAGCCCCAGGATCATGCGCATCGTGGTCGACTTGCCGGAACCGTTGGGGCCGAGGAAGCCGGTGACGGTACCCGGCCTCACCTGGAAGGAAAGGTTGTACACGGCCGTCTTGGCGCCGTAGCGCTTCGTCAGGCCGACTGCCTCGATCATTCTCCAGCCCCATCGAAAAGGTCAGGTCTCGTCGGGGCCGTGGCCGACGGCCGGGGCCCCCGTATGAGCTAGGAGCTTATCCAGGGGTTGACGGTTCCGGCCAAGTGGAAATCGTGACCAAAGACCCCCGACGAGCTACGCGTCGCGCTTCTTCATGACCAGGTAGCCGCCCAGCAACGCGGCCGCCACCCAGAGCACCATGATCCCGAGCCCGCCCCAGGGTCCGTACGGCGCCTTCTCCGTGTTCAGGGCGTCGGGGACGACCTGCATGATCTTGGAGCCGGCCTGGTCGGGGAAGTAGCGCGCGACCTCCTTGGCCTTCGGGACCGCCGCGAGGATCTGCGAGACCAGGAAGAAGAAGGGCATCAGGATGCCGAGCGAGAGCATCGAGGAGCGCAGCATCGTCGCCACGCCCATCGAGAAGAGCGCGATCAGCCCCATGTAGAGCCCGCCGCCGACCACGGCGCGCAGCACGTTGTCCGCGCCGAGGGTCGTCCGGTACTCACCGAGGAGGCCCTGCCCGAGGAAGAACGACAGGAAGCTGGTCACCAGACCGATGCCGAAGGCGAGCGCCCCGGCCACCGCGATCTTGGAGAAGAGGAAGGTCGCCCGCTGCGGGACGGCCGCGAGCGAGGTACGGATCATCCCCGAGCTGTACTCGGTGCCGACCACGAGCACGCCGAAGACCACCATCGCCAGCTGCCCGAGCACCATCCCGGAGAAGCTGACGAAGGTCGGGTCGAAGGTCGCCTGCTCCGCCTCGTTCAGATCGCTGTAGGTCGCCTTCACCACCGCGGAGATGGCCGCGCCCATCGCCACCGTCACCAGGAGCGCGCTCGCCAGGGTCCAGACCGTCGACGAGACCGTCCGGATCTTGGTCCACTCCGACTGGAGGACCGCCGATACCGCTGCCATCGTTCAGGCTCCCTTGGTGGTCTCGCCCCAGCGGGGGCCCGGCGCGTCCGCCGCGTGTACGTTCGTGCCGTGCGCGTGGTACTCCACCGCGCCGGCGGTCATCTGCATGAACGCTTCCTCCAGGGAGGCGCGCTGCGCGCTCAGCTCGTGCAGGACGAGCCGGTGCTCGGCCGCCAGTTCACCGAGCTTCTCGGTGGTGGCGTTGTCCACCTCCAGCGTGCCGTTGCCCGCCTCGACGGGCGTGAAGCCGCTCTCGTGCAGGACGTCCCGCAGCCGCTCCTGCTGCGGCGAGCGCAGCCGTACGTAGCTCCGCGAATTCTGGTGGATGAAATCCGCCATCGACGTGTCCGCCAGCAGCTTTCCCTGCCCGATCACGATGAGATGATCGGCCGTCAGGGCCATTTCACTCATCAGATGACTGGAAACGAAGATCGTCCGGCCCTCGGCCGCGAGCGCCTTCATCAGATTGCGGATCCAGTGAATTCCCTCGGGGTCCAGACCATTGACGGGTTCGTCGAACATCAGGATCTCGGGATCACCGAGCAGCGCAGAGGCGATTCCGAGCCGCTGGCCCATGCCGAGGGAGAAGCCCTTCGACTTCTTCTTCGCGACCGAGGTCAGACCGACCAGGTCGAGTACCTCGCCGACCCGGCTCGACGGAATGCGGTTCGACTGCGCGAGGCAGAGCAGATTGTTGTACGCCGACCGGCCACCGTGCATCGCCTTCGCGTCGAGCAGCGCCCCGATGTACTTCAGCGGCTCCTGGAGCTCCCGGTAGTGCTTGCCGTCGATCCGGACGGTCCCGCTGGTCGGGTTGTCCAGATCGAGCATCATCCGCATCGTCGTCGACTTGCCCGCGCCGTTGGGCCCGAGGAAGCCGGTCACCACGCCGGGACGCACCTGGAAGGAGAGATGGTCGACCGCGGTCTTCGATCCGAACCGTTTCGTCAGGGCCTCGAGCTCGATCATGCGTACAACCTACGGGCGCGAAAAACCCTCCGCCACCGGAATGACGGAGGGTTTTCAGGTGCGTCGCCCACTCGTCACCGAGCGGGCACTTCACCGGGTGCGCGCCGCGCGCTCAGCGGGCGCTCACGGGACTCAGCGGGTCTGCTGGGCCGGGACGCCACGGGGGGCGGGCTCGTCGTCGATCGGCGAGCCGGCGGCCGCCACGGCGGCACCGGTCAGCGTGGCCAGCATCTCGCGGACGTTGGTCAGCTGGGCGTTGATCGAGTCGCGGCGGTTCGTCAGCGCCGCCAGCTCGCGCTCGGATTCCGAGCGGATCCGGTCGGCCTTGGCGTTCGCGTCGGCCACGATGTCCTCGGCCTGGCGCTGCGCGGTCTCCACCGTCTGACGGGCCCGGCGCTCCGCGTCCGTACGCAGCTTCTCGGCCTCCAGGCGGAGCTGCTCGGCGCGGTGCTCGATCTCGGCGAGACGCTTCTCGGCCTTCGCCTGACGCGAGGCCAGGTCGCGCTCCGACTGCTCCCGGCGCTTGGCCAGGTTGGTCTCGAAGTCCGCGGCGGCCTGGGCGGCCTTGGCGCGGGTCTCCTCGAAGAGGGCGTCCGCCTCCTCGCGCTTGGACTGCGCGTCCTTCTGCGCCTCGCCGCGCAGCGAGTTGGCCTCGCCCTGCGCCTTCTCGACGATCCGAACGCCCTCGTCCTCGGCCTTCGCCTTGCGCTCCGCCGCGAACGACTCGGCGTCGTTGCGCACCTGCTGCGCGGCCGACTCGGCCAGCTCGCGGTGCTGCTCGGCGGCGCGACGGGCCTCCTCGCGCAGGTCCTTCGCCTCCTCCTCGGCGAGGCGGAGGATCTTCTCGACACGCGCGCCGAGCCCGGCGTACGACGGCTCGGCGTCGGTGACCTGGGCCTGGGCGTTCTGCGTCTCGAGGTGGAGCTCCTCGATGCGCTTTTCCAGAGAGGTGATGCGTCCTAGAGCACTGTCTCGGTCGGCGACGAGCTTGGTAATGCGGTCATCCACCTGACCGCGGTCGTAACCACGCCGCACGAGCTCGAAGCCGAAGGGGGAGGAAGTGTCGCTCATGGGGTTCCTGTCGAATGAGACCGGTGAGGTGTTAGGGGGAATCCTAGGGGCCGAAGCGGCGTGTCATCGAGCGGATGCCCGTTTGATCTGGAGAATGTCCAGCCTTTTGAGTGGCTAGCCGTCGGAGGACTTGCCACTCGAACGTGTAGCCCCCGCCGGAACACCCGCCTTCTCACCGTTTGCCCCGGCGGACTTGCCCCCCGCAGTCGGCGCCTCGAAAGACTCCAACGCTTCGAGGACGTCCTGGACACGGGAGATCTCGGCATTGATGTCCTCGCGACGGCGCACCAGTACATCGAGATCGCGCTTGCCCTCGGAGATCATCGTCTCGGCCTCGTGCTCGGCCTCCGACTTCACCTTCTCCGCCTCCGCGACCAGCGAGGCCTTCTTCTGCTCGGCCTCCTTCAGGAGCGCCTCGGCCTTCTTCACCGCGGCGATCCTGACCTTGCTCGCCTCCGAACTCGCGTCGGAGACCAGCTCCTTGGCCTTCGCCGCGGCCTCGGCCCGCTGCTCCTCGGCGGCCTTCACCAGCTTGTCGACCCGCTCGCCGGCCGTCTTCATCTGCTCGGCCGTCTCGCGCCGCGCCCGCTCGTGCAGCTCCTCGATCTCGCCCTCGATCCGGGCCCGCAGCTCCTCCGCCCGCTCCCTTATGGCCGTCGCGTCGCTGCGCGCGCCCACCAGGAGCTCGTCCGCGTCCGTACGGGCCTTCTCCACCAGGGAGTTGCCCTCGACCGTCGCCTCGGCCACGATCCGGTCGGCCTCCTGACGGGCCGCGCCGACCATCGTGTCGGCCTGCGCCTCGGCCTCGGTGGTGGCGCGCAGCGCCTCCTCCTGGGCCTTCGCCATCAGCTGGTCGGCCTGCTCGGCCGCGTCCGAGCGGCGCTTGGCACCGGCCTCGCGCGCCTCGTCGAGCGTACGGTCGGCCTCCTCGCGGGCCTCGGAGCGCATCTGCTCCGCCGCCGCCTCGGCGTCCGCCCTGACCCGCTCGGCCTCCACCCGGATCCGCTCGGCGGCCTGCTGGGCCTGGCCCACGTTCTCCGCGCCCTCGGCGCGCAGCCGCTCCGCCTCCTCGCCGGCCTCGCCGGTGATCCGCTCGGCCTCGCTTCTGGCCTCCGTGATGAGCGAGTCCGCCTGCTCGGCGGCGTCCGCGCGCCGCTTGTCGGCGGCCTTGCGCGCCTCGTCGAGGACCTGCTCGCCGTCGGCGCGCGCGGCGGCCCGCAGGGCCTCCGCCTCGGCCTCGCCCGCCTCCTTGACCTGCACGGCCTCGGCGCGCAGCCGCTGTGCGTCCTGCTCGGTCGACTCCAGGAGCGCCACCGCCTCCGCGGTGATCGCGTCGGCCTGCTCGGCGGCGTCCGAACGCCGCCTGTCCGCGGCCTTGCGCGCCTCGTCGAGGACCTGCTCGCCGTCGGCGAGCGCGGCGACCCGCAGCGCCTGGGCGTGCGCCTCGCCGTCCGTCTTCAACTGCTCGGCCTCGGCGCGCAGCGCCTCCGCCTCGATCGTGAGCCGCTCGGCCTCGCCCGAGGCCTCCGTGATGAGGGTGTCCGCCTGCTCGGCGGCGTCCGCGCGGCGCTTGTCGGCCGACTTGCGGGCCTCGTCCAGGATCTGCTCGCCCTCGGTGCGGGCGAGCGTGACGAGCTCCTCCGCCTCGGCGGTGAGCCGCTCGGACTCGGCGGCCGCCTCGGAACGGATCCGGTTGGCGTCCTCGCGGGCGTCGGCACGGGTGCGGGACGCGTCCTGCTCGGCCGAACCGAGCGCGTCCGACGCCTCCGTCCGTACCCGCTGGGCGTACTCGGCGGTGTCCGCGCGCAGCTTCTCCGACTCGGCGAGCGCGTCCGCGACCGTCCGCTCGGCCAGCGACTTCGCGGCCTCGGTCTCCTCCTGGGCGCGCGCCCGGACCCGGTTGGCGTCCTCGGTCGCCCGCTCCCGCTCCTCGTACGCGTCGGCGCGGACCCGGTCCGCCTCCTCCTGCGCCTCGGTACGGGTACGGTCCGCCGCGTGCTCGGCGGCGCTGCGCAGTCCGGCGATCTCCTCCTCGGCCTGCTCGTGCAGGCCGGCGACGGCGTCACGCACCTCCTTGGCGGTCTGCTCGGCGGCGGAGACCATCTCCGTGGCCCGCCGGTCCGCCTCCTCGACCAGGCGCTGCGCCTCGGTCTGCGCCTCCTCCACCCGCCTGCGGGCGGAGGCCAGAAGCTCCTCGGACTGTTCGCGGGCGTGCTCGCGCTCGCGGTCGGCCTCGGAACGGGCCGACTCCAGCGTCTCCTCGGCCTCCCGGCGCCGCCGGTTGGCCTCCTCCTGCGCGGCGGCCAGCGCCTCGGCGGCCTCGGCGGCGACCCGCTCGGCGGCGGCCGCGGCCTCGGCGCGGACCCGGTCGGCGGTCTCCTGGGCCTCCGACTTCAGCCGCTCGGCCTCCGTCGACGCCTCCGTCCGCAGCCGTACGGCAGCGGTCTCGGCCTCGGCGCGCGAGGTCGACGCGTCCTGCGCCGCCTCCGTGCGCAGCCGCTCGGCCTCCTGCTCGGCCTGCGCCTGGAGCGTACGGATCCGCTCGGCGGCCTCGGTGCGCAGCCGCTCGGTCTCCTCGGCCGCCTCGCGGCGCAGCCGCTCGCTCTCGGCGCGGGCGTCGGTCAGCGCCTGCTCGGCGCTCTCCACCCGGGTCTCGGCCTCGGTGTGCAGCCGGGTGAGCTCCTCGGCGGCCTCCTCGCGGCGGGCGACGGCGGCCCGCTCGGCCTCCTCGCGGAGCTCGGCGGCGGCCCGCTCGGCCGCCTCCTTGACGCCCTCGGCCTGCTCCTCGGCCTCCGCCCGCATCCGCTCCGCCTCGGCGCGCGTGCGCTCGAGGGTCTCCTCGGCCTGCGTACGCAGCGTCTGCGCGCGCTCCATGGCCTCGGCGCGGACCCGCTCGCCCTCGGCGCCCGCGCTCGCGCGCAACTCCTCGGCGTCCGTACGGGCCTTGGTCAGCAGCTCCTCGGCGGCGCCGGCCGACTCCTCGATCTGGCCGACGGCCTCGCGGCGGGCCTCGCCGCGGATCCTCTCGCCCTCGGCGATCGCCTCGGCCCGCAGCCCCTCGGCCTCGCCGCGCAGCCGGCGCGCCTCCTCCTGGAGCTCGACGGTCTTGGCGCGGTACTCCTTGGTGTCGTCCTTGGCGGACCCGAGCAGCTCGTCGGCCTGCTCCTCGGCCTGCGTCCGGGTCCGGTCGGCCTCGGTCTCGGCCTCGCGGCGGATCCGCTCAGCCTCTTCGGAGGCCTTGCGGGTGGTCTCCTGGGCGTCCTCGGACGCCTTGGTCAGGACCTCCTCGGCGGTCCGCGCGGCCTTGGCGAGCGCGGCGGCGGAGTCCTCGGCCGCGACCGTACGGGCCTTGTCGGAGGCCTCCGAGAGCAGCTTCTCCGCCTCGGCGGTGGCCTCGCGGAGCTTCTCCTCGGCCGCCCCCTTGAGGGTCTCGGCCTCCTTGGTCGCCTCGGAGACGAGCCGGGCGATCTCGGCCTTCGCCGTACGCGTGCGCTGCTCGTTGACGGACTCCGCGGACGACAGCTGCTTGGCCGCCGCCTCCTTGGCCTCGGTGAGCGCCTTCTCGGCCTCGGCGCGGGCCTCGCGGAGCCGGTCCTCGGCCTCGTGCATCCGCTGCTCGGCGGCGCGGGACAGCTCGGTGGCCTGCTGACGGGCCTGCTCGGTCTCGGCCGAGGTGGAGGAGCGCAGCTGCTCGGCGTGGCTGGTGGCCTCGTGGGCCTGCGTGGACGCGGCGTTGAGGAGCCGCTCGGCGTCCTTGCGGGCGCGCAGCAGAATCGCTTCGGCCTCGGCACGGGCCGCCTCGGCCTCGGTGCCCACCCGGTGGCGGGTCTCCTCGGCGAGCCGGGTGGCCTCGGCGCGGGCGCCGGCGAGCGCCTGCTCGGCCTCGGCGCGGGACTCCTCCATGAGGCGGCGGGCCTGCGACTCCGTACGGGCGCGCAGCTGTTCGGCCCAGGCGACGTTCTCGTTGACGTGCGCCTCGACGGTCTGGCGGCGCTCGGCGAGCTCCTGGTCGAGGCGCTGCCGGCGCTGGACGGCCTCGGCGTGCAGCTCGGCCTGGAGCCGGGCCTGGTGCTCGGCGTGCTCCTGCAGGATGCGCTGGGTCTGGGCGCGGGCGTCGCGCAGCTCGCGCTCGGCGTCCTGGCGCAGCTGCTCGGCCTGGATCTGCGCGTTGCGCAGCATCTGTTCGGCCTGGTAGCCGATGTCCGCGCTGTCGTACGCGGGCCGGGACGCGATGGTGCGGCGCGCCTCGTGGAGCTTGGCGCGCAACACCTCGACCTGGTAACCGAGGTCCTCGGCGTGCTGGACGGCCTTCTCCCGCTCGGTCTTCAGCCGGTCCATCTCGGCTTCGAACCGCGAGAGATGGTCGTCTTCAGCTCGGTGGCTCTCCTGGCGTTCGTAGCCCCGCACTGCGCGGTCCCATCCTTCCCCGAGCTCTCAACGCGTTCGAGCAGGGGAGACCCCAACCCTGGTCGCACACTCCAACGAGCACCGTTCCCCGGAGAACGGGCCCCCGGGAATCGTGGCAGATCGGATACCCCGACTTCGACGCCGCATGGCATGCGGCCCCGACCGGCCCCGGCCCGGAGTCGCCCACTCTACCGGCCCAGGAATCCGGAGGTCAGTGCTCGGCCGAGGAGGGGTCGGCGGACGTGACCAGTTCGGTCAGTACGCCGTGGCAGTCCTTGGGGTGGAGGAAGGTGATGCGGGAGCCCATGGAGCCGATCCTGGGCTGGTCGTAGAGGACCCGGACGCCCTTGGAGCGGATGTCCTCGGCGTCCCCGTCGACATCGGCGGTGCCGAAGGCGATGTGGTGCACGCCCTCGCCGTTCTTGGCCAGCCATTTGCCCACCGCGGAGTCCTCCCGGGTGGGCTCCAGGAGCTGGAGGTACGAGGCGCCGCCGTCGGAGGTGTCGTTGATCTTGAGCATGGCCTCGCGGACGCCCTGCTCCTCGTTGACCTCGGAGTGGAACACCTCGAAACCGTAGGTCGCACGGTAGAACTCGACGGTCTTGTCGAGGTCGAAGCAGGCGATCCCGATGTGGTCGATTCGCGTCAGCATTCCTCCAGTGCAGCGCCACGGAGGTGGTTACGCAACGTGCGCGCCGTCACACCGACTGGCCGGTGACCGTGCGCGTGACGGCTCAGTACATTGAAGGTAAACCCTCGTTCACTCCTCATCCCAAGGGGCCGTGCCTCATGTCTGGAACGACCGGTACCACCTCAGTGATCGTCGCGGGCGCCCGCACGCCCATGGGCCGACTGCTCGGCTCCCTCTCCTCCTTCTCCGGCGCCGATCTGGGCGGCTTCGCCATCAAGGCCGCGCTCGACCGGGCCGGCATCGGCGGCGACCAGGTGCAGTACGTGATCATGGGGCAGGTGCTCCAGGCGGGCGCCGGCCAGATCCCCGCGCGCCAGGCCGCCGTCAAGGCCGGCATCCCCATGAACGTCCCGGCGCTGACCATCAACAAGGTCTGCCTGTCCGGCCTGGACGCCATCGCGCTCGCCGACCAGCTGATCCGCGCGGGCGAGTTCGACATCGTCGTCGCCGGCGGCCAGGAGTCGATGACCAACGCCCCGCACGTCCTCCCGAAGTCCCGCGAGGGCTACAAGTACGGTGCGATCGAGATGCTCGACGCGATGGCGTACGACGGGCTGACCGACCCCTTCGAGAAGATCGCCATGGGCGAGTCGACCGAGAAGCACAACACCCGCCTGGGGCTCCAGCGCACCGAGCAGGACGAGATCGGCGCGCTGTCGCACCAGCGCGCCGCCGCCGCGCAGAAGAACGGCATCTTCGAGGCCGAGATCACCCCGGTCGAGATCCCGCAGCGCAAGGGCGACCCGGTCGTCTTCTCGAAGGACGAGGGCATCCGCCCCGAGACGACGGTCGAGTCGCTCGGCAAGCTGCGTCCGGCCTTCGCCAAGGACGGCACGATCACCGCCGGCACCGCCTCGCAGATCTCGGACGGCGCCGCCGCCGTCGTCGTGATGAGCAAGGCGAAGGCCGAGGAGCTGGGCCTGGAGTGGATCGCCGAGATCGGCGCCCACGGCAACGTGGCGGGCCCGGACAACTCCCTCCAGTCGCAGCCGTCCAACGCGATTCTGCACGCCCTGAAGAAGGCGGGCCTGGGCGTCGAGGACCTCGACCTGATCGAGATCAACGAGGCCTTCGCGGCGGTCGCCGTGCAGTCAATGAAGGACCTCGGCGTGACCCCGGAAAAGGTGAACGTCAACGGCGGCGCGATCGCGCTCGGCCACCCCATCGGCATGTCCGGCGCCCGTGTGGTGCTGCACCTGGCCCTGGAGCTGAAGCGGCGCGGCGGCGGTACCGGCGTGGCGGCGCTGTGCGGCGGCGGTGGTCAGGGCGACGCTCTGATCATCAGCGTCCCGGGCAAGTAGTTCCCGTCGAGCAAGGAGTTACGGCACATGGTGGACGTCCCCGAACTGGTCGCCCAGGCACGGGAGGGCCGGCCGCGCGCGGTGGCCCGGCTGATCTCGCTCGTGGAGGGGGCGTCCCCGCAGCTGCGCGAGGTGATGGCGGCGCTCGCTCCGCTGACCGGCGGCGCGTACGTGGTGGGCCTGACGGGTTCGCCCGGCGTGGGCAAGTCCACCTCGACGTCGGCGCTGGTCGCGGCGTACCGGCGGGCGGGGAAGCGGGTCGGCGTGCTGGCGGTCGACCCCTCGTCCCCCTTCAGTGGGGGAGCGCTGCTCGGTGACCGGGTCCGGATGTCGGAGCACGCCTCGGACCCGGGCGTCTACATCCGCTCGATGGCGACCCGCGGGCACCTGGGCGGGCTCGCCTGGTCGGCGCCGCAGGCGATCCGCGTCCTGGACGCGGCGGGCTGCGAGGTGATCCTCGTGGAGACCGTCGGTGTCGGTCAGTCGGAGGTGGAGATCGCCTCCCAGGCCGACACGTCGGTGGTGCTGCTCGCGCCGGGCATGGGCGACGGGATCCAGGCCGCGAAGGCGGGCATCCTGGAGATCGGCGACGTGTACGTGGTGAACAAGGCGGACCGGGACGGCGCGGACGCGACGGCCCGCGAGCTGAACCACATGCTGGGCCTGGGCGAGGCGCGCGGTCCGGGCGACTGGCGGCCGCCGATCGTCAAGACGGTCGCGGCGCGCGGCGAGGGCATCGACGAGGTCGTCGAGGCGCTGGAGAAGCACCGCGCGTGGATGGAGGAGCACGGCGTCCTCGCGGAGCGCCGCCGGGCGCGCTCGGCGCGCGAGGTCGAGACGATCGCGGTCACGGCCCTGCGCGAACGCATCGGCGACCTCCACGGCGACCGCCGCCTGGACGCGCTGGCGGAACGCATCGTGGCGGGGGAACTGGACCCGTACGCGGCGGCGGACCAGCTGGTGGCCGACCTCACCGGCAATTGAGGCAGAGCAGGAACGAGGGGCCCCGGTGCGCAGCGCACACCGGGGCCCCTCGCTGCTGGGCCTTCAGGGTCCTACGGCTTGCCGCGGCGGCCTCGGAGCTGATCCGCCACCGGCTTCAGGGACTCGTGGAGGTCGCCGAGGGCGTCCGGGGTGAGCTGGTCGATGAAGTGCTTGCGCACGGACTCCACGTGGTGGGGCGCCACCTTGCGCATGGTCTCCATGCCCTCGTCGGTCAGGACCGCGTAGAGCCCGCGCCGGTCGGACTCGCAGTTGACGCGGCGCACGAGCCCCGCGTTCTCCATGCGGGTGATCTGGTGCGAGAGCCGGCTCTTGGACTGCAGCGTCGCCGTGGCGAGGTCGCTCATGCGCAGCCGCCGTTCCGCCGACTCCGAGAGGTTCACCAGGATCTCGTAGTCGTTCATGGTCAGGCCGAAGGGCTGGAGGTCCTTCTCCAACTGGTACGTCAGCATCCGGAAGACGTCCAGGTACGTGCGCCACGCGCACTGTTCGGCATCGGTGAGCCAGGGGGTGGCCGTCTCGGTCTCCATGTATGGATTCTACCTAAGAAGTTGAATTCTGGACGAAGTCGGTGAGCGTACGGAGTGTGACACCAGGCACCCGGGCCCGACGAACTGGGTGCAGATGTTCGAGGGCGTCACACTCCGCAGACTACCGGCTACAGCCCGAAGCGCCGCTGGAGGTCCCCGAGCTGTCCGGGAAGGCGCGGTGCCTGCCCCTGCGCGCCGTGGCCGGAACCGTGCGCCCCGGGGACACCGGGCTGCCCGCCGACCTCACCGATCGCCCGGTCGGCCATCAGCAGCTCGGTCGACTGGAGCAGTACCGTACCCGCTCCGACGAACTCGAACTGATGCTCCTCGCCCGAGGTGCCACCGATCCCCGTAAGCGCCCGGACGCCGCCCATCACGCCCGTCATGTAGCCGTGGTCGTAGTGGTGGCACGGGGACGGGCAGTCCGCCCAGCCGACCAGCGCCTGCGGGTCCACCCGCATCGGCGGCTCCATGAAGACCACCGGGCCGTTCGACGCCGCCACGAACTTGCCCGTGCCGATCAGCGTCACGAACCCCGGCACGATCGACTGCTTCAGCGCCAGCGTCGGCTGGTACGCCAGCAGATTGCCCGAGCGGATCGTCAGATTGCCCTCGTCCAGGTCGAACGAGTTCACGTCGAAGGCCCGGTCGGCGAGCAGCATCTTGCCGCTGCCCTCCGCCACCACCCAGTCGCTCGCGTGCAGCGGCGAGTGGAAGGACGTACGGACCAGCCGGTCCAGGCGCCCGTGGCCGATGCCGTTGAAGTCGATCCGCCCGTAGTAGGCGATCATCTTGCCCTTCTGCAGAAACCACTGGGAGCCCTTGAGCTCCACGCAGAAGGTGTACGGATTGACGTTGTCGTCGGACGGGAGCGAGTGCGGGTCGAGCACGACGGGACCGGTCACAGCTTCTCCTCCGAGGCCTGCACGTACACCACGCCACTGCCGCTCAGCTCCAGCTGGAACGCCTCGCCCGAGCCGCGCCCGACCATGTCGCGCCAGCCGAGCGCGGTCGAGAGCTTGTTCCGTACGTCGCCGTGGTGCGCGACGTACGCCTGCGGGTCCACATGGACCGCGCGCCCCGGCGTGATCGGCAGCTCGATCACGCCGCCGTGCGCCATCACGGCGACCGCGCCGTGGCCCTTGAGCGTGGTGGTGAAAAGCCCCTGGCCGGTCACCTGGCCGCGCACCATGCCCATGACGCCGCCCTGGGACCCCATGAACATCGTGCCCTGCTGCAGCGTGCCGTCGAAGGCGAGGAGCCGGTCGGCCTCGACGTACAGGGTGTCGCCGGTCAGCTGGATCACCTGGATGTGGTGGCCGCCGTGCCCGAACATCACCGTGCCGTTGCCCTCGACGGTCATCAGCGGCGTCGCCTCGCCGGCCACCCGGCGGCCGAGCATCGACATCACGCCGCCCTGGCCGCCGGCGATGTTCGGCGTGAAAGTGACGTCGCCGCGGTAGGCCAGCATCGCGCCGCGTTGGCTGAACATGCGCTGCCCGGGGATCACCTGGGCCTCGACCATCTTGGAATTGATCTCGCGGAACGGCATCAGACGTCACCTCCGATCGTGTTCCGCTCGCTCGGCTGGACGTAGACGAGCCCGTCGCCCTCGAAGCGGATCTGGAACGCCTCGCCGCCGCCCTCGCCGAGGAGCGTGCGGAACGTCACACCGGACTGGAAGCTCTGCTGGAGGTTGCCCTGGTGGGCGACGTACGCGCCGGGGTCGACGGAGAGCGGGTACTGCGGGGTCACGCGCAGCACCACCGCCGGGCCGTCGGACATGATCGCCGCCTGGCCCGTGCCCTCGACCGTGGTCGTGAAGAGGCCGTTGCCGGTCGCGCCGCCGCGCATGCCGGTGAAGCTCGTACCGGTGCGCAGCCCCGCGTCGGTGCAGAGCAGGTTGCTCGCCTCGACGTAGAGCTTGTCGCCGTGCAGGGAGACGAGGTTGATCTCGGAGGCGCGGTCGGCGAACCAGCAGGTCCCCTGGCCCTTCACCTCCATCACCTCCATCTGTTCGCCGGTCAGCCTGCGGGTGACCATGCCGCGCAGGCCCTCACCGCCGCCGGACATCTTCTTGAAGGCCATCTGGCCGTCGTAGGCGACCATGGAGCCGTTTTTCGCCTTGACGGCGTCGCCGGTCATGGAGACGGCGAGCACTTTGCTGCCTTGGAGTCGGAACGTAGCCACGGAGGGAGATTACGGGCCCCCCGGATAAAGAGTCAGCAAAGTCGGCGTGCACAATGGACCCGCCCACCCTTGTGCATCCGTTCACAAGATCGCGCGTTCACAAGATCGAACGAAGGTGACCCCCTCCCGTGGACATCAAGACCGCCTCCTCCCTCCACCGCCTCCGACTCGTCTCCGCTCCGGAGGCCGTCTCCTTCCTGCTGCTGCTGGTGTGCTCGGTGCTCAAGCGCACCACGGAGTTCAACGCCGTGCCGGTGATGGGCGCGATCCACGGCATCCTCTTCATCCTGTACGTGCTGTTCTGGCTGGACGCCTGGAACCGCACCAAGTGGCAGTTCAAGACCGCCGCCCTCTACTTCGTGCTCTCCGTCCTGCCCCTCGGCGGCTTCTTCGCCGAGCGCAAGCTCAAGCGTGAGGCCGCGGACGCCGTCATCGCCTCCCGCGCCCGCCGCGAGGGCACGGTGGAAGCCGCGTGATCGTCGCGTTCTCCGTCACCCCGCTCGGTGTCGGCGAGGAGGTCGGCGAGTACGTGGCCGACGCCGTCCGGGTCGTACGGGAGTCGGGGCTGCCGAACCGTACCGACGCGATGTTCACCTCGATCGAGGGCGAGTGGGACGAGGTCATGGACGTCGTCAAGCGCGCCGTCGCCGCCGTCGAGGCGCGCGCTCCCCGGGTGTCGCTGGTTCTGAAGGCCGACATTCGGCCCGGCGTGACGGACGGCATGACCAGCAAAGTCGCCACCGTCGAACGTCACTTGAACGGCTGAGCGGCCGCTGGCCGGCCCTACCGCGTAGCCGAGCCCCCGACCCCTCTGGGCCGGGGGCTCACCCGTACGCGCGGCGAGAACAACTCGCTCGGACTACTCCAGTCGACACGCCGATGCTTCTCCCTTTTTGTGGGGGTATCGACCTGTCCGACGACAGCTGGAGGCACCGTGCGGCCGACAGGCTACGACTACGACACCTACAGCCGACTCGCCGGTCCGCTCACGGAACCGGGCACGGCGGCCTACACGGTGCGGTACCGGAGTCTGCTCTCGAAGGAGCCGCACCGCATACGCGCCGTCCTCCTCATGGGCCTCGCGCCGGTCCTCTCCGCGCTGCTGCTCGTCTACCTCGTCTGGCCCAGCCACTGGACCGTCCGGGAGGGCGGCGACCGATGGCTCGTCAGGTTCGACGCCGTGATGCTCGTGTCGATCGGGCTCATCTGCTTCTTCATGCTGGTGAACGTCGCCTCGATCGCGCACGCCACGATGGTCGCGCGCGACCCCATACCCGTGTACCCGGAGAAGGGCACCCGGGTCGCCTTCCTCACCACGTACGTCCCCGGCAAGGAACCGCTCGTCATGGTCCGCCGCACCCTCGAAGGGGCCGTACGCCTCCGGCACGAGGGGACGCTCGACGTCTGGCTCCTGGACGAGGGCGACGACGCCCGCGCCAAGGCGCTCTGCGCCGAACTGGGCGTCAAGCACTTCACCCGGGCCGGGATACCCGAGTGGAACCGCAGGAAGGGCGTCCACAAGGCCCGCACCAAGCACGGCAACTACAACGCCTGGCTCGCGATGCACGGGGACGCGTACGACTTCTTCGCCTCCGTCGACACCGACCACGTCCCGCTCCCCAACTTCCTGGAGCGGATGCTCGGCTTCTTCCGCGACCCGGACATCGCCTTCGTCGTCGGACCGCAGGTCTACGGCAACTACACCTCGCCCGTCACCAAGGCCGCCGAGTCCCAGCAGTTCCTCTTCCACGCGCTGATCCAGCGGGCCGGCAACCGCTACCGCGCGCCCATGTTCGTCGGCACCAACAACGTCGTACGGATCTCCGCCGTCAAGCAGGTCGGCGGCCTCTACGACTCCGTCACCGAGGACATGGCCACCGGCTTCGAGCTGCACCGCAGGAAGAACCCGGGCACCGGCCACTTCTGGCGCTCCGTCTACACCCCCGACGTGCTCGCCGTAGGCGAGGGCCCCGCCTCCTGGACCGACTTCTTCACCCAGCAGCTGCGCTGGTCCCGTGGCACGTACGAGACGCTGATCAAGCAGTACTGGAAGACCCCCTTCCGGGTCCCGCCGGGCCGCTTCCTCAACTACACGCTCATGCTCGTCTACTACCCGATGACGGCGATCAACTGGTTCCTCGGCATCCTCAGCTGCGCCCTCTTCCTCTGGCTGGGCGCGTCCGGGACCCAGGTCTCCACCTCGGTCTGGCTGATGATCTGGAGCGACGCGGTCGCCCTGCAGATCGGCCTCTACCTCTGGAACCGGCGCCACAACGTCTCGCCGCACGAGCCCGAGGGCTCCGGCGGCCTCGCCGGCATGGCGATGTCCGCGCTCTCCGCGCCGATCTACCTCAAGTCCCTCGGCTCGGCGGTGCTGCGCACCCGGGGCCGCTTCGTCGTCACCCCCAAGGGCGGCGAGGCCAGCCCCGACCGGATCCTGACCTTCCGGGTCCACCTGTACTGGGCGGCGGTCCTGATCGCCTCGCTGCTCGCCTCCGTCCACTTCGGGCACACCCACGCGGCCATGCGCACCTGGGCCGTGCTCGCCCTGATCATCTCCCTCGCCCCGGTGGCCGTCTGGACCTGGACCGTCCTGCGCGACCGGCGCAGCCGGCGGGTCCGGGACCGCGCCCGTGCCCGCACCCGCGCCCGCCGTCTCGCCCCCGCGCACGAGGCCGTCGAGGTCCGGGCCGCCGCCACCGCGCACCCGCACCCGCCCACGGCCACCGCGCCCGCGCCCACCACGACCGGAGGGAACTGAGCCATGGCCTACCGGCCGTCGAAGAAATTCAAGAAGACGCTGTTCGGCGGTGGCGCCGTCGTGGTCCTCGCGGCCCTGAACGCGCCGGCCGCGGTCTCGTTCGTCGGCGAGAAGTACCACGCGTACAAGATCGCCCAGCCCGGCTACAAGAAGCGGTTCGGCTCCTGGGCGCCCGTCTCCGTCCCCGCCGGATACAGCGTCAACGCCATCCACGCGGCGCTGCTGCACACCGGCAAGGTGCTGCTCATCGCCGGCTCGGGCAACGACCAGAAGAACTTCGACTCGGGCACCTTCGACACCATCCTGTGGGACCCGAAGAAGAACACCTTCAAGAAGATCCCCACCCCCGAGGACTTCTTCTGCTCCGGCCACACCCAGCTCGCGAACGGCCGCCTCCTGGTGGCCGGCGGCACCGCCCGCTACGAGATCCTCGAGGGCGAGGTCAAGCGGGCCGGCGGCGGGATGCGGGTCAAGAACGAGAGCCCCGACAAGGCGGTCACCCTCAAGAAGGGCACGGTCTTCCGCTCCCCGTCGGGGGTCGAGTACGTGTCGAAGTTCGACGTCACGGTCCCCAAGGCCAAGCGCGACTTCGAGGTCTCGTACTTCGCGAGCGGGCAGATGAAGCCCTGGAAGACCAAGGTCACCGCCGCCGAGGCGCGGGTCTTCGTCGAAGCGAGGAAGGAGGGCGCGCAGGCGCTCACCACGCAGGCCGCGCAGTACGAGATCGTCGGCCTCAAGGGCGAGGACGCCGACAACGTCTACGGCCTGGCGCAGCGGCTCACGACGGAGAAGCAGGACTTCCAGGGCATCAGAGGCGCGTACGAGTTCGACCCGAAGGCGGAGAAGTACATCCCGGTCGCCCCGATGAAGGACGCCCGCTGGTACCCGACGCTCGTCACCCTCCAGGACGGCAAGGTCCTCGCGGTCTCCGGGCTCAACGACGTCGGCGACGTCGTGCCGGGCGACAACGAGATCTACGACCCCAAGACCAAGAAGTGGACCAAGGGCCCCTTCCGTTACTTCCCCACCTACCCGGCCCTCTTCCTCACCAAGGGCGGCAAGCTCCTCTACACCGGCTCCAACGCGGGGTACGGCCCCGCGGAGAAGGGGCGCGAGCCGGGGCTCTGGGACCTGAAGAAGAACTCCTTCACCAAGCTGGGCGGCCTGACCGACCCCGACCAGCTGGAGACCTCCGCCTCCCTGATGCTGCCGCCCGTCCAGGACCAGAAGCTGATGGTCCTCGGCGGCGGCGGGGTCGGCGAGTCCCCGAAGTCCACAGCACGTACGTCGATCATCGACCTCTCGAAGGAGAACCCGTCCTTCGCGGACGGACCGGCGCTCCCGCAGGGCACCCGCTACCTCAGCAGCGTCCTCATGCCCGACGACACCGTCTTCACCACCGGCGGCTCGGAGAAGTACCGGGGCGCCGGCGGCAGCGACATCCTGAAGGCGCAGTTCTACCACCCCCGCGCCAACACCTTCTCGGCCGCCGCCGAGCCGACGGTCGGCCGCAACTACCACTCCGAGGCGCTTCTGCTGCCCGACGGCCGCGTCGCCACTTTCGGCTCCGACCCGCTCTACGGCAACCAGGCCAACACCAAGCTCGGCAGCTTCGAACAGCGCATCGAGATCTTCACCCCACCCTCCCTGCACCGCGCCGGCACCGCCCGCCCGGTCCTGGGCGAGGGCCCCCAGGAACTCGACCAGAACGGCCGCGTGACGATCCGCACCAAGGACGCGGCGACGATCACCAAGGCCCGCCTGATGCGCCCGAGCGCGGTCACCCACACGACGGACGTCGAACAGCGCTCGGTGGAACTGGCCCTGAAGAAGACGAAGGACACGATCACGGTCGAGGTCCCCCTCGACCGCACCCTGGTCCCACCCGGCTGGTACATGCTCTTCGTCACGGACCAGGACGGCATCTCGTCCGAGGCGAAGTGGATCCAGGTGGGGTGAGGGTCAGGCCCGCGCTCGGTCTTCCGGGGCGGTCAGGAACTGCTGGACGCAGTCGGCGAAGGCGTCGGGCTGGTCGTGGTGGACGACGTGGCCCGCGGGGAGTTCGACGAGGGGGATCGATCGCTTCGCCGCCATGTCGCGGGCGTGGGCGGCCGACAGTTCGTCGCTGTGGGCGCCTCGGATCAGGAGGGTCGGGCAGCGGACGCTCAGCCAGTCGTGCCAGTGGTCGCCGGTGAGTGCCTGCTGGGAACGGATGGTGTCGGCCGGGTCGAAGGAGAAGCCCCAGCCGTCCGGTCGCAGCCTGAAGGTCCGCTCCAGGTACGGCGCGGCCGCGCCCAGGGCCTCGACGAGGCCGTCGCGGGTCGCGGCGCGCTCGGGCAGCTTCCTCGTGAAGGTCAGGTCGATGTCGCAGACCGCTCCGATGTCCTCGACGACGAGCGCGGTGACACGGTCGGGGTGCCGGGCGGCGAACTGGTAGGCGTTCGCGCCGCCCAGGGAATGGCCGAGCAGCGCGACCTGCGCGAGGCCGAGGTGGTCGAGGAGGGCCCTGACGTCGGCGACGTAGCCGGCGCGCTCGTAGTCGCCGGAACGATCGGACTCGCCGTGTCCCCGCTGGTCGAGGGCGATCACGCGCCACGAGGAGGCGAGGCGCTCGGCCAGCGGAGCGAAGTCCGCGCCCTCGCTGAAGTGCCCGTGCAGGGCGATCAGCACCGGGCCCGGCCCGCCGAAGTCGAGGTAGGAGAGTCTGCGACCGTCCACATCGAAGCTGCCGCGCACAAGATCGTCCATGGGCGGCGAGTCTAGGGCCTGTCGTGTGGGTCAGGCCTTCGCGCGGCGGGCCAGGCCCAGGGCGTAGTCGGGCCACCAGGTGCCGGCCGAAGGGCCACCGCGGCAGGGGCCGTCGGATTCGCCCGGGCGCTTGACCCAGAGGTAGGCGTCGACCAGTTCGTCGCCCGTGCGGTCGGTCGGGGGAACGCCGAGGGAACGGCCCGGCGGGTTGCACCAGGCCTGCTCCCGGTTGCCCGGAAGGGGGCCGTCGCCGTTGCGGCTCGTGTCGACGGTGAAGTGCGTGCCGCCGAGCAGGCCGGAGAGCTCGGCGCCGAAGCCCTTCACGGTGTCGTCGGTCTGGAAGTTGGAGACGTTGAGGGAGAACCCGTCGGCCCGGTCGATCCCGGCGCGGCGCAGGGGCTCCACCAGCTTGCCCGGGTCGTCGATCCACGCCGGGTTGCCCGCGTCCAGGTAGACCCGGGTGTTCGGCTGCCGCTTCAGCCGGTCGATCGCCTCGGAGAGCAACTGGTAGCGCTCGTCGTGGTACTGGGCGGGCGTGCAGCCGTCCACGACGTGCGGCACCGCGTCCGGCTCCAGGACGACGATCGCGGGCGCGTCCCCGATCGCGGAGGCGAAGGAGTCGACCCAGGTGCGGTACGCCCCGCCGTCGTGCGAGCCGCCCGCCGAGTACATCCCGCAGTCCCGGTGCGGGATGTTGTACGCGACGAACACCACGGTCCGCTTGTCGGCGGCGGCCCCGCGCACCGCCTTGGCGATGTCCGGTACGGGATCGTCGCCCGCCGGCCACTCCGCGACCGGCCGTTCCGCGATCCGCTTGAGCAGCCGCGCGTCCTCGGCGCGGCCCTCCTCCTCGTACTGCCGCACCTGCCGGGCCGCGTCGCTGTCCGGGTCCACCCAGAACGGGGAGCCGCCGGCCGGGGCGACGGACTCGGCGCGCCCGGACGGCGTGCCGACGGGGGAGGACGGGTCGCCGTCGCTGCAGCCGGTCAGGCCGACCAGGCCGGTCAGGAGCAGGGCGGCGGCCAGAGCGGTGAGTGCGGTGGGGCGGATGCGGGAGCGGGATCGGGGCAACACGGCCTTATCGTGACATCTCGGTCAGTCGGCGAGTGGGTGCGACACCGGAGACCCCGTCAGGGCCATCCCGATCGGCGTGCGTTCGTACAGCACCTGGTGGCCGTAGCGGCGGGACGTCAGCAGGCCCGCATCCCGGAGGACCGACAGGTGCGCCGATACGGAGGACGGGGCCAGGCCCAGGCGGTGCGCGAGCGCCGTCGTGCCGGCCGGCTCGTCCAGCGCGCACAGCACGTCCGCGCGGGCCCGGCCGAGCAGCCGGGCGAGCGCCTCGGGGGTCCGGTCGCCCGCGGGCTCGGTCCACAGGCCGCCGATCCCGCGCGCGGGGTACGCGACGGTCGGCTGCCAGGGCGGGTCGAAGCCGCTCACCACGTCGGGCCAGGTGAAGACGGAGGGCACGAGGACGAGGCCCTGGCCGTCGAGGGCGCGGATGTGTTCGCCCCGGTACGCCACGGTGAGCGTGGCGGTGTCCGACGCCCAGTCGAAGCCGGGGTGGAGCTCGCCGAGGAGGCGTTCCAGCCCGCCCTCCGCGAGCCTGCGCGAGTGGTACGCCACGTCCGCCTCCAGGAGCGCCCGCAGCCGGGGCCAGTCCGGTGCGACCAGGGCCTCCCAGGCCGCCTGGAGCAGGTCCGCGAGCCGCTCGACGGCTCCCGCCGGATCGGCCAGCATCCGCCGCCCCTCGTCGCTCGCGGCGGCGCCCGGGGTCTCGGCGAGCGCCCGCGCGAAGTCGGCCCGGGCGAGGGCCGGGTCGGTCTCCCGTACGGCCGCGATCTCCTCCTCGAAGGAGGCCGCGGGTCCCAGCGGCGGCGGGTAGAGAAAGTCGGGGCTGTGCCCGCGCTGGGGCATGAGGAGGTGCAGCGGGCCGAGTTCGAGCCCCTCCGCCGCGCCCCGGATCCGCCGCAGCCACGGCAGGTGGTACCCCTGCTGCAGGGGCCGCGCGAGCACGCGCACGGCGGAGTGCGTCTCCCAGAGCGGCGAGAGCGCGAACCGGATCCGCAGGGGGTCCGCCTCGCCGAAGTGGAGGTGGTACGGCATGAGTGGTGCTCGCTCCGGGGGCGGAAGAGGGGGCGGAAGATTCGGGTGGAGCCGAAAGTCTAGGTGGCGACGGTCGGCCACGACAGGCTGCGCTCATGTCGACCGAGGACACGAGAACCGCCCCCGACGAGCGGACGCCTTCGGCGTCCCGCGGTGAGCCCGCCCCGGCTGCGACGGCACCGCGACCCGCCCCCACCCCCGGCTACCGGGCCGTCTTCGCCGTACGCGAGTTCCGGGTCGTCTTCGGCGCGCACCTGCTCTCGCTGCTCGGTGTCGTCGTCAGCGAGATCGCGCTCACCGTGCTCGTCTACGAGCTCACCCGCTCGCCGCTCCTCTCCGCGCTCACCTTCGCCCTCGGCTTCCTGCCGTACCTCGTCGGCGGCACCCTCCTCGCCGGTGTCGCCGACCGCCACCCGCCCCGCCGGGTCCTCGTCGTCTGCGATCTCGTCTGTGCCGCGTGCGTCGCGCTCATGGTCCTGCCCGCCACCCCCGTCGCCGGGCTGCTGGTCCTGCGGTGCGTCGTCGCCGCCGTCGCGCCGGTCTTCAACGGGACGCGGATGGCGACCCTCGCCGACATCCTCGGCGAGGGCGACCTCTTCGTCCTCGGCCGCTCCCTCCTCCGGATCGTCTCCCAGAGCGCGCTGCTCACCGGCTTCGCCGTCGGCGGACTGCTCCTCACCGTCGTCGCCCCGCGCGGAGCGATCGCCATCACCGCCGCCACCTTCCTCGCCTCCGCCCTCCTCCTGCGGCTCGGGACGCGCAAGCGGCCCGCCCGGGGGGCCGTGAAGACCGCGGTGGGAGGGGGGAATCTCGCGCTCCTGCGCGACCGGCGCATCCGTGCCCTCATGCTCATGTTCTGGGTCCCGCCCCTGTTCGCCGTCGTCCCCGAGGCCCTCGCCGCCCCCTACGCCGACCAGGCCGGTGTCTCCACCGCCGCGCTCGGGCTGCTGATGTGCGCCCTGCCCGTCGGCACCATCGCGGGCGAGCTGTTCGCCGGGTCCGCGCTCGGCCCCGCCACCCGGTCCCGGCTCGTCCACCCGCTCGTGCTCCTCGGGGTCCTGCCCTACCTGCTCTATCTCGTTCAGCCCGGCGCCGCCCTCGCCGGGTTCGCCCTCGCGGTCGCCGGGCTCACCGGCGCGTACACCCTGGGGCTCGACGCCTGGTTCGTCGCCGCCGTGCCCGAGGACCGGCGGGGGAGAGCGATGACCCTGATGACCGCCGGGATGATGACCGCCCAGGGCGTCGGCATGGCCGGCGCGGGGCTCGCCGCCGAGTTCCTCCCCGTCCACCTCGTGGTCGCCGCCACCGGTGTCCTCGGCACGCTCTCTCTCGTCGCCGTCGTCCTCGAAGTGCGGGCGACCGAAGTGCGAGACGGGGCTGACCGGCATGTGACCAGTGGGTAAGGTCGACGCGTGCCGAAGCCGCTCAGTCTCCCCTTCGATCCCATCGCCCGCGCCGACGAACTCTGGCAGAAGCGCTGGGGGCCGGTCCCCTCGATGGCCGCGATCACCTCGATCATGCGCGCCCACCAGATCCTCCTCGCGGAGGTCGACGCCGTCGTCAAGCCGTACGGACTGACCTTCGCGCGCTACGAGGCCCTGGTCCTGCTCACTTTCTCCAAGGCCGGTGAGCTGCCGATGTCCAAGATCGGCGAGCGGCTGATGGTCCACCCGACCTCGGTCACCAACACCGTCGACCGGCTGGTGAAGTCCGGACTCGTCGACAAGCGGCCCAACCCCAACGACGGGCGCGGCACCCTCGCCTCCATCACCGAGAAGGGGCGCGAGGTCGTCGAGGCGGCCACCCGCGACCTGATGGCCATGGACTTCGGGCTCGGGGTCTACGACGCCGAGGAGTGCGCCGAGATCTTCGCGATGCTCCGCCCGCTGCGCGTCTCCGCCGAGGACTTCGACGAGGTCTGAGCCCCGCGGCAGGACCCGGCCCCGCCCGAAGATCGCCCGGAACGTGCCGTTACGCTCGACGGCATGAAATCCAGCGTGCTGACCCGTTACCGCGTCATGGCGTACATCACCGCCGTCATGCTGCTCGTGCTCTGCACGTGCATGGTCTTCAAGTACGGGTTCGACATGGGCGAGGACGTGACCTTCGCGGTCTCCCAGACCCACGGCGTCCTCTACATCATCTACCTGATCTTCGCCTTCGACCTCGGCTCCAAGGCGAAGTGGCCGTTCGGCAAGCTCCTGTGGGTGCTGCTGTCCGGGACGATTCCCTTCGCCGCGTTCTTCGTCGAGCGCAAGGTCGTCCGCGAGACGCTTCCGCTGGTCAGCGGCGCACAGTCGGCGCCCGTCAAGGCCTGACGCAGCCCGGGACCGCACCCCCGCACGGATGTGCGGGGGGTTTCCCATCGACATTTACTAGGACGTCCTAGTAAATTCGAAGCATGGACGCTGACGCGATCGAGGAAGGCCGCCGACGCTGGCAGGCCCGCTACGACAAGGCCCGCAAGCGCGACGCCGACTTCACCACGCTCTCCGGCGACACCGTGGAGCCCGTCTACGGGCCCCGGCCCGGCGACACCTACGAGGGCTTCGAGCGCATCGGCTGGCCCGGCGAGTACCCCTTCACCCGCGGCCTGCACGCCACCGGCTACCGCGGCCGGACCTGGACCATCCGGCAGTTCGCCGGCTTCGGCAACGCCGAGCAGACCAACGAGCGGTACAAGATGATCCTGGCCGCCGGCGGCGGCGGGCTCTCGGTCGCCTTCGACATGCCCACGCTCATGGGCCGCGACTCCGACGACCCGAAGGCGCTCGGCGAGGTCGGCCACTGCGGTGTCGCCATCGACTCCGCCGCCGACATGGAGGTCCTCTTCAAGGACATCCCGCTCGGCGACGTCACCACCTCGATGACCATCTCCGGGCCCGCCGTGCCCGTCTTCTGCATGTACCTGGTCGCCGCCGAGCGCCAGGGCGTCGACCCGGCCGTCCTCAACGGGACGCTCCAGACCGACATCTTCAAGGAGTACATCGCGCAGAAGGAGTGGCTCTTCCAGCCCGAGCCGCACCTGCGCCTCATCGGCGACCTGATGGAGCACTGCGCCCAGGGCATCCCCGCCTACAAGCCGCTCTCCGTCTCCGGCTACCACATCCGCGAGGCCGGAGCGACGGCCGCGCAGGAGCTCGCGTACACCCTCGCCGACGGCTTCGGCTACGTGGAACTCGGCCTCTCCCGCGGCCTGGACGTCGACGTCTTCGCCCCCGGCCTCTCCTTCTTCTTCGACGCGCACCTCGACTTCTTCGAGGAGATCGCCAAGTTCCGCGCCGCCCGCCGGATCTGGGCCCGCTGGATGAAGGAGGTCTACGGCGCCAAGACCGACAAGGCGCAGTGGCTCCGCTTCCACACCCAGACCGCCGGTGTCTCGCTCACCGCACAGCAGCCGTACAACAACGTCGTGCGGACCGCCGTCGAGGCGCTCGCCGCCGTCCTCGGCGGGACGAACTCGCTGCACACCAACGCCCTCGACGAGACCCTCGCGCTCCCCAGCGAGCAGGCCGCCGAGATCGCGCTCCGCACCCAGCAGGTGCTGATGGAGGAGACGGGCGTGGCCAACGTGGCCGACCCGCTCGGCGGCTCCTGGTTCATCGAGCAGCTCACCGACCGCATCGAGGCCGACGCCGAGAAGATCTTCGACCAGATCAAGGAGCGCGGCCGCCGGGCCCACCCGGACGGTCAGCACCCGATCGGGCCGATCACCTCCGGCATCCTGCGCGGCATCGAGGACGGCTGGTTCACCGGCGAGATCGCCGAGTCCGCCTTCCAGTACCAGCAGTCCCTGGAGAAGGGCGACAAGCGGGTCGTCGGTGTCAACGTCCACCACGGCTCGGTCACCGGCGACCTGGAGATCCTGCGGGTCAGCCACGAGGTCGAGTGGGAGCAGGTCCGGGTCCTCGGCGAGCGCAAGGGCCGCCGTGACGACGCCCGGGTACGCGCCGCGCTCGACGCGATGCTGGCGGCGGCCAGGGACGGCTCGAACATGATCGCCCCGATGCTCGACGCGGTCCGCGCGGAGGCCACCCTCGGCGAGATCTGCGACGTCCTCCGCGACGAGTGGGGTATCTACACGGAGCCCCCGGGCTTCTAGCCGTACGTGCGGGAGCAGGAAGAAGGGCCGGTACGGGACTTCCCGTACCGGCCCTTCCCGTAAGCCCGTAAGCCCGTAAGCCCGTAAGCCCGTACGTGCTACTCCGTCGCCGTGCCCACCACCTTCGTCGGCGTCACGCGGATCACCACCCGCACCACCTCCGGCGGGAGTTCGAGGTAGTCCTGACCCGCGCCCGGGCCCTCGTAGTGCTCGTCGAGCGCGACCGCGAGCGCCCGCCCCGCGTCCTCCGTGACCGTGGCCGTGCCGCGTATCTCGGCGTACAGCTGCGGGTCCTCGCTGTCGTACAGGGTCAGGCTGACCCGGGGGTCGGCCTCGATGTTCCGTACCTTGCGGCGGCCCGCCTGGGAGGAGATCAGGAGGTCGTCGCCGTCCCTGCCCACCCAGACCACCGAGGTCTGCGGGGAACCGTCGGGGTGGACGGTGGCCAGGATCGCGGGGTTGGTGCCGTCCAGGAGCGCGCGCACGGCGCTGTTCAGTGAGATCGTCACGCCCGTCACCCTAGGGGGTGGCCGTCACTCCAAGGGAGTGGCCGCCGCCGCGCCCAATCCGCCGATCAGCAGGGCCGTGAAGCGCTGGACCCAGGCCTCGTCGACCGGTTCCGCGCTCACCAGGGCGCGGTGGACCACCGCGCCGGCGATGACGTCGAAGATCAGGTCGTCGGTGCTGTCGACCGAGCGGGGGTCGCGGTCGGTGGGGAGTTCGCCGCGCTCCTGGGCGCGCTGGCGGCCTTCGAGGACGAGCCGCTTCTGCCGGTCGACGATCGAGGTGCGGATGCGCTCGCGCAGCGGCTCGTCCCGGGTGGACTCCGCCACGACCGCCATCAGCGCGGTCTTGGTCTCGGGGCGCTGGAGCAGCGCGGCGAACTGGAGGACCACGTTCTCGATGTCGGCCTGGAGGGAGCCGAGGTCGGGGAGTTCGAGTTCGTCGAAGAGGACGGCCACGGCGTCCACGACGAGCTCGTTCTTGCTCGCCCAGCGCCGGTAGAGGGTGGTCTTGGCGACCCCCGCGCGGCTCGCCACATCGCCCATCGTCAGCTTGGACCAGCCCAGTTCGACCAGCGCGGCCCGGGTCGCGTCGAGGATCGCCGTATCGGCCTCGGCACTGCGCGGGCGTCCGGTACGGGTTCGGGGGCTGGTACGGCTGCACATGGAGGTCGACCATACCCGCCGGTAGGTCTTGCGCCAGAGGCCCGCGATGTGAGCCAGTTCACCGAGGAGCCCTTCCCCTCGGCCGACCGGGACAGTTACGCTACGACCCGTAGCGAAAGGCTGAGACCGGCCTGAGCGACAACCACCTGCGCCGGGTGGGGACCCGGCGCGCACAGTACGTGAAAGAACGAGAGCCGTGCACCGTGGTGCGCGGTTCAGCCATGACGTACCGGTTACGCGCGCGGAAGGGGGAGGATGTACTCATGCAGCCCAGAAACATGTCCATGAGCGGCGTCGTCGACCTCGCCGCGGTGAAGGCGGCCGGTGAGGCCAAGGCGAAGGCGGAGCAGGCGCGGGCCGATGCCGCCCGGCAGGGTGGCGCGGCAGCCGTCGCCCCCTCTGCCCTGGTGATCGATGTCGACGAGGCCGGCTTCGAGCGCGATGTCCTGCAGCGCTCGGCCGAGGTTCCGGTCGTCATCGACTTCTGGGCCGAGTGGTGCGAGCCGTGCAAGCAGCTCAGCCCCCTCCTGGAGCGGCTCGCCGTCGAGTACAACGGCCGCTTCCTACTGGCCAAGATCGACGTCGACGCCAACCAGATGCTGATGCAGCAGTTCGGCATCCAGGGAATTCCGGCCGTTTTCGCGGTGGTCGCCGGCCAGGCGCTGCCGCTCTTCCAGGGCGCGGCGCCCGAGGCCCAGATCCGCCAGACCCTGGACCAGCTGATCCAGGTCGGCGAGGAGCGCTTCGGCCTCACCGGTATCGCCGTGGACCCGAACGCCGAGTCCGACGATGCCGCCGCCCCGGCCCCGGTGCCGGCCGGACCGTACGACGCGCTGCTCGAAGCGGCCATGTCGGCGCTCGACGCCGGTGACCTGGCCGGTGCCGTCCAGGCGTACAAGAACGTGCTCGCCGACGACCCCGGCCACCCGGAGGCGAAGCTGGGCCTGGCCCAGGCGGAGCTGCTCGCCCGCGTGCAGGACATGGACCCGCAGCAGGTGCGGAAGACCGCGGCCGACAACCCGGCCGACTCCGCCGCGCAGATCGCCGCCGCCGACCTCGACCTGGTGGGCGGTCATGTCGAGGACGCCTTCGGCCGGCTCGTGGACGCCGTGCGTCGTACGGCCGGCGAGGAGCGGGACGCGGCGCGGCTGCGGCTCCTGGAGCTCTTCGAGGTGATCGGTCCTGAGGACCCCCGGGTCACGGCGGCCCGGCAGGCCCTCGCGCGGGTGCTGTTCTGACCCTTTCCCTCCCCTGCGGGAGGGCGCCGATTTGGCGACACAGCGACAAGACGCGGCCGCGCTTTACCAAAACTTGGTAATCGCGGCCGCTGTTACTTGCAGTAAATCGAACCCGCGATTGTGTCCGGGTTTCCTCATACTCCTACCGCTTTGCCGATGCCGCGGGCTGCACCCTGTGTGGCCACGCGGCATCGCGCTGTCGTGGCGAGGTTATCCGTCCGTTACTAGCGAGTAACGAACCCCCTTGTGCGGGCGCCCGGAATGGACCACGATCGGCGACGCTCGGTCCGATACCGCACCACCCCGGCAACCATCCGGGTCCGCGGCGGAGGGTCCCCACCGAGCGGACAGGGGGGTTCCTGCTTTCACGGGCAGGGCCTGTCCAAGAGGTTGCGCGCAAGGCGTGGCCAGTGGTTGTCGCTCGGGGGTGATCGCCGGTGAAGTCGGACGCTCCGCGCGCCCGGTGTTCGGCGCTCCTTCCCGAGGACGTAGCACTTCTCCCATCCCAGGACGGGCCCTGGGCCCATCCGGAGATGTACGTCCGAGAAGGAGGATTCTCATGAAGTCCCAGGTTCGTGGCGGGACCAGATGGAAGCGGTTCGCCGTCGTCATGGTGCCGAGTGTGGCCGCGACGGCCGCGATCGGTGTCGGCCTGGCTCAGGGCGCGCTCGCCGCGTCCTTCAGCATCTCCGGCCAGGAGTTCAAGGTGAAGGCCGACAGCCTTGTCGGCAAGGACTTCGTCCAGTACGGCAGCGTGGCGTCCGGTAAGGACCTGCACGGCAAGCCGTTCGCGGAGCCCGTCGGTGTCTCGGGCTTCTCCGAGGCCTGGATCACCAACATGTGCCAGTCCGTGGTGACGCCGGACGTGCCGTTCATCGGCAACGTCTCGCTGGAGCTGCGCGCCGGTACGGAGAAGAACAAGCCGGTCTACGCGAAGGACATCTACCTGGATGTCTCCTCGCTGAAGGCCGACGCCGAGTTCGGCAACATCGACATCGGTGTGGCCGCGGGTTCGCTCCCGAAGGCCGAGGGCAAGCCGGGTATCCAGCCGGGTACGAAGGCCAACCCGTACGGCTTCTCGCAGCGCGCCGAGACGGCGACGCTGACCAACGTGGAGCAGAAGGCGTGGGCGACCACCGCCGGAACCTTCAAGCTCAGCAACCTGAGCCTGAAGCTGCACAAGGGCACCAAGGAGTGCTTCACCGAGTAGTCACTCGGTGCGCACCCGGCAGTGACGCCCGGCGGGCGTGGGCCGTCGATCCGTTCCGTACGGCCCCGCCCGTTCCCGGCCCCAGTGCCGCCTTCTCGCCTTCTCCATGTCTCCACTTCTCCACGCAACACCGCTTCCAGGGAGCTGTTTTCCATGAGCGCCGAGTCCACTGCTTCCCGCGGAGTCCCGAACCAGAGCGTGCGCCGCTTCCGCGAATGGCGGGGCAGCCGTCCCTTCTGGGCCGGACTGTTCACCATGATCGGCGGCGTACCGATCGCCTACTTCCCGTACGCCGACCTGCGACTCGGCAACATGACGATCGCGATGGCGACCACGGGCGGCGCCGGAGCCCTCATCATCGGTGTCCTTCTGGTGACGCTCGGTCTGACGATGTGGTTCCAGCCCATCGTCCGGGTGTTCGCGGGCGTCGCGGCGATCGTCCTGGCACTCGTCTCCATCCCGGTCTCCAACCTCGGTGGCTTCTTCATGGGCTTCCTGCTCGCCCTCGTCGGCGGCGGGCTCTCCGTGGCGTGGGCCCCGGGCAAGCCGGTGGAGGAGGGCGAGCGCCCGTCGGCCGAGCCGGCCGGCGAGCGTACGGAGGCCGTAGCGGGCGAGCACGAGTACGACGGTCAGCAGCACGGCACCGAGGCGACGGAGCCGACCGGAACGGTCGACTTCGGCAAGGCCCCGGTCCCGGAGCAGCGCGCCGGTGAGGAGCCGGACCCGCAGGCGGGTCCCGGTGCGCAGGCGACCGAATCGACGATCGACGCCAACGGCGGGAGGAACAGTGCGGGGTGACGAAACACAGTCGGCGCAGTCGGCGACGGCTGCGGACGGCGCCACTCTGGCTCGCGGGGGTCCGCGGCACGCGGCACCGCGCAAGTCGCTGCTGAACAAGATCCAGGGACCCGCGGGCAAGGCCATGGCCCTTGCCGCCATGCCGACCGCGGTCCTGATGGGCATGGGTATGGCGCCCAGGCTCGCCGTCGCCGACGAGAAGGACATCCCCTTCGCGCCCGGCCCGTGCGTCACCCGCTCCGACGAGCCGGTGACCGAGGAGACGACGAAGCCCGCCGAGACGCCCAAGCCCACGGCCAGCGCGAGCACGGGTGCGACCGAGACGCCGAAGCCGGAGACCTCCGAGGGGAGCGCGTCGCCGAAGCCGACCGCCACTCCCTCGGCGACGGCCGCGGCCGAGCAGCAGGCCACCCAGCAGAAGTCCCCTGCCCCGACGCCCACCCCGACGGCGACGAAGAGCGTCAACCCGCTCGACCCGCTGGGCCTCGGTGACAAGATCAAGGACTTCTTCGACGGGCCGAACACCACGCCGTCGGCCACCCCGACGCCCTCCGCCACGGCCACCAAGCCGGCGAAGCCCGCGCCCGAGACGCCGTCGACGACCCCCTCGGCCAAGCCTTCGACCACCGCGCCCGCGGCGGGCAAGGCGGACTCCGCCGACGGCCCGGTCGACAAGACCAAGGCCGCCATCGAGAAGGCCGCCGACGAGGCCGGCCTGAAGGTCGAGGAGCTGCCGGAGGACGCCAAGGGCCTCGACGCCAAGAAGGACGAGGCGATACCCGACGGCGCCAAGCCGCGCTTCCCGTGCCCGGAGCCCGACCCCAAGGCGCTCGCGGCGGCCGAACTGGAGCCGGGGATCCCGCTCCTGCCGGACGAGCCGTGGAAGCTGCAGAGCACCCTGCTCACGCTGAAGGGGCTGAAGTACCACGGCATCGTCGAGGTCAAGACCGGCAGCGGCAAGATCAAGAAGGCGCTGAAGTTCACCGCGAGCGAGGTCGACATCAAGGACCTGCACCAGCTCACGGTGCACGAGCCGGGCTACACGGGCCACGTCCGCTCCGACAAGGGCTCGACGTCGACCATCCGCAACGGCACGGTGACCATGTACACGGAGCAGCTGAAGGGCAACCTCTTCGGCCTGATCCCGATCACCTTCAACCCGCAGACCCCGCCGCCGCTCGACGTCCCGTTCGCCTTCTTCACGAACGTGGAGGTCATCCAGGCGGGCCAGTTCGGCGGCACCCTCAAGGTCCCCGGCCTGCGCAACACGGTCGAGCCCGGCTGACCGAGCAAGAACCCATTCGGGATCCCGCCCGCCGCCCGACCACCGCCCCTCGACGACGGTGCTTCGCGCCGGCACCTTTCCCTTGACGAAGGCCCCCGTCCGATCCGGACGGGGGCCTTCGTCATGCCGTGTGCCGCGTGGGCGTCAGACCTTCGCGCCGCCGAGGTGGTGCACCCGGACCATGTTCGTGGTGCCGGGGACGCCGGGGGGCGAGCCGGCCGTGATGACCATGGTGTCGCCCGAACCGTAGCGCTGGAGCTTCAGCAGCTCCGCGTCGACGATGTCGACCATCGCGTCCGTGGTCTCCACGAACGGGACGAGGAAGGACTCCACGCCCCAGCTCAGGGTGAGCTGGTTGCGGGTCGACTCGTCCGTGGTGAAGGCGAGGATCGGCTGGATCGTCCGGTAGCGGGAGAGCCGGCGCGCGGTGTCGCCGGACTGGGTGAAGGCGATGAGTGCCTTGCCGCCCAGGAAGTCCGCGATCTCGCAGGCCGCGCGGGCCACCGAACCGCCCTGCGTACGCGGCTTCTTGCCGGGTACGAGCGGCTGCAGGCCCTTGGAGAGCAGCTCCTCCTCGGCCGCCGCGACGATCTTCGACATCGTCTTGACGGTCTCGATCGGGTAGGCGCCCACGGAGGACTCCGCGGAGAGCATGACCGCGTCCGCGCCGTCCAGGATCGCGTTGGCCACGTCGGAGGCCTCGGCGCGCGTGGGGCGGGAGTTGGTGATCATCGACTCCATCATCTGGGTGGCGACGATGACCGGCTTGGCGTTGCGGCGGCACATCTCCACGAGGCGCTTCTGCACCATCGGGACCTTCTCCAGCGGGTACTCCACCGCGAGGTCGCCACGGGCCACCATGACGGCGTCGAACGCGGCGACGACGTCGGCCATGTTCTCGACCGCCTGCGGCTTCTCCACCTTGGCGATGACCGGGACCCGGCGGCCCTCCTCGTCCATCACCTTGTGGACGTCCTTGACGTCGTCGGCGTTGCGGACGAAGGAGAGGGCGACCATGTCGCAGCCCATCCGGAGGGCGAACCGCAGGTCCTCGACGTCCTTCTCGGACAGGGCCGGGACGTTGACCGCCGCACCGGGCAGGTTGATGCCCTTGTGGTCGGAGATGACACCGCCCTCGATGACCACGGTCTTCACCCGCGGGCCCTCGACCTCGACGACCCGCAGCTCGACGTTGCCGTCGTTGATCAGGACCTGGTCGCCCTTGGAGACGTCACCCGGCAGGCCCTTGTACGTGGTGCCGCAGATGGACTTGTCGCCCGGGACGTCGTCGGTGGTGATGGTGAACTCGTCACCGCGCACCAGCTCGACGGGACCCTCCGCGAAGGTCTCCAGACGGATCTTGGGGCCCTGGAGGTCGGCGAGCACGCCCACGGCGCGGCCGGTGTCCGCCACCGCCCTGCGGAGACGGTCGTACCGCTCCTGGTGCTCTGCCTGGGTCCCGTGGCTCATGTTGAATCGGGCCACGTTCATACCGGCCTCGATGAGCGCTTTCAGCTGCTCGTACGAGTCGACGGCGGGGCCCAGCGTGCAGACGATTTTGGAACGGCGCATGAGGCGGATCCTATCGGTTTGTTTCACTGCGGAATATTCCGTCTGGTGGAAAGTACAAATGGGCGCGGGGTCGCTCAGGCGTTCACTTCCGGAGTCTCCTGAAGAGCCCCTACGGAGCCGTCTCGGGGGCCACCAGTTCATAGCTCTGGCGCGCGATCTCCAACTCCTCGTCCGTCGGCACCACGGCGACCGCCACCCGCGCGTACGCCGGCGAGATGATCCGGGCCTCGTCGGACCGTACGGCGTTGAGGTCGGCGTCCACCGCCAGGCCCAGCTCCTCCAGGCCCGCGATCGCAGCTTCCCGCACCGGGGCCGCGTTCTCGCCGACACCCGCCGTGAACGCGACCGCGTCCACCCGGCCGAGCACCGCGTAGTACGCCCCGATGTACTTCTTCAGCCGGTGGATGTAGATGTCGAAGGCGAGCGCCGCCCGCTCGTCGCCCTCGTCGATCCGGCGCCGGATCTCCCGCATGTCGTTGTCGCCGCAGAGTCCCACGAGCCCGGACTTCTTGTTGAGCAGCGTGTCGATCTCGTCCGCCGACATCCCCGCCACCCGCTTCAGGTGGAAGGTGACCGCCGGGTCGACGTCGCCCGAGCGGGTGCCCATGACCAGGCCCTCCAGCGGGGTGAGGCCCATCGAGGTGTCCACGCACCGCCCGCCCCTGACGGCCGAGGCGGAGGCCCCGTTGCCCAGGTGCAGCACGATCACGTTCACCTCCTCGGGCTCCTTGCCGAGCAGCTTCGCCGTCTCGCGCGACACATAGGCGTGCGAGGTGCCGTGGAAGCCGTACCGCCGGATGCGGTGCGCGTCCGCCGTCTCCACGTCGATCGCGTACCGGGCCGCCGACTCCGGCATCGTCGTGTGGAACGCGGTGTCGAAGACCGCGACCTGCGGCAGGTCCGGGCGGAGCGCCATCGCCGTACGGATGCCGGTGAGGTTCGCCGGGTTGTGCAGCGGCGCGACCGGCACGAGCCGCTCGATCTCGGCGAGCACCTCCTCGTCGATCACGGTCGGCGCGGAGAACCGCAGCCCGCCGTGGACCACCCGGTGGCCGATCGCGGCCAGTTCGGGGGAGTCGAGGCCGAGGCCGTCCGCCGCGAGCTCCTCGGCCACCGCCTTCAGGGCCGCCGCGTGGTCGGGGATCGGCCCGGTCCGCTCGCGCTTCTCGCCCCCGTCGCCCTGGAGCGGCGTGTGGACGAGCCGGGAGGTCTCCTCGCCGATCCGCTCGACCAGGCCGAGGGCGAGACGGGAGCTGTCGCTCATGTCGAGGAGCTGGTACTTCACGGACGAGGAACCGGAGTTGAGGACGAGAACACGCGTGGGGGAGGTCATGCCGTGGGCTCCTGGGGGACCTGGGACTGGATCGCCGTGATGGCGACCGTGTTGACGATGTCGCTGACGAGCGCGCCGCGCGAGAGGTCGTTCACGGGCTTGCGCAGGCCCTGCAGGACCGGGCCGACCGCCACGGCGCCCGCCGAGCGCTGCACGGCCTTGTAGGTGTTGTTGCCGGTGTTGAGGTCGGGGAAGATCAGCACGGTCGCCTGACCGGCCACCTCGGAGCCCGGCAGCTTGGTCGCGGCGACCGACGGTTCGACGGCCGCGTCGTACTGGATGGGCCCCTCGATCCGCAGCTCCGGGTGGGACTCCCGTACCAGCTTCGTCGCCTCGCGGACCTTGTCGACGTCCGCGCCCGAGCCCGAGGTGCCGGTGGAGTACGAGAGCATCGCGATCCGCGGCTCGACGCCGAAGCGGGCCGCGGTGGCCGCCGACTGCACGGCGATGTCCGCGAGCTGCACCGCGTCCGGATCCGGGTTCACCGCGCAGTCGCCGTACACGAGCACCTTGTCGGCGAGGCACATGAAGAAGACGGACGAGACGATCGAGGCGTCCGGCTTGGTCTTGATGATCTCGAAGGCGGGGCGGATCGTCGCGGCCGTGGAGTGCACCGAGCCGGACACCATGCCGTCGGCGAGGCCCTCCTGGACCATCAGCGTGCCGAAGTAGTTGACGTCCGAGACGACGTCGTACGCCAGCTCCACCGTCACGCCCTTGTGGGCACGCAGCTCGGCGTACTTCGTGGCGAAGCCGTCGCGCAGCTCGGAGGTCTGCGGGTCGATCAGCTGGGTGGCCGGCGAGGACAGGTCGATGCCGAGGTCCGCCGCCTTCTTGCGGATGACCTCGACGTCACCGAGCAGGGTCAGGTCGCAGACGTCGCGGCGCAGCAGCACGTCGGCGGCGCGCAGCACCCGCTCCTCGGTGCCCTCGGGGAGGACCACGCGGCGACGGTCGGCGCGGGCCTGCTCCAGGAGTTCGTGCTCGAACATCATCGGCGTCACCCGGCCGCTGCGGGCCAGCGAGATCCGCTTCAGCAGATCGGCGGTGTCCACGTGCCGCTCGAAGAGACCGAGCGCCGTCTCCGCCTTGCGGGGCGTGGCCGCGTTCAACTTCCCTTCGAGGGAGAAGAGTTCGGCGGCCGTCGGGAAGCTGTTGCCCGGGACGGAGATGACCGGGGTGCCGGGCGCGAGCCGGGCCGCCAGGGTCAGGATCTCCTCGCTGGGGCGCTCGTTCAGGGTGAGCACCACACCGGCGATCGGCGGGGTGCCGGCCGAGTGCGCCGCGAGCGCGCCCACGACCAGGTCGGCGCGGTCCCCGGGGGTGACCACGAGGCAGCCCGGGGTCAGCGCGTTCAGGAAGTTCGGCAGCATCGCGCCGCCGAAGACGAAGTCGAGCGCGTCGCGCGCCAGGCCCGCGTCGTCGCCGAGCACGACCGAGGCCCCCAGGTGGTGGGTGATCTGGGCGACCGTGGGGGCCGCCAGCGCCGGCTCGTCGGGGAGCACGTAGCAGGGCACGGGGACCCGGGCGGCGAGCCGCTCGGCGATGGCCTCCCGGTCCTCGCTCGCCGCCCGGTTGACGACCATCGCGAGGACGTCGCAGCCGAGCCCGTCGTACGCCCGGAAGGCGTTGCGGGCCTCGGCGCGCACGGACTCGGCGGTCTGGTTCTTGCCGCCGACCACCGGTATCACCGAGGCGCCGAACTCGTTGGCCAGGCGCGCGTTGAGCGCCAGCTCGTCGGGGAGCTGGGTGGCGGCGAAGTCCGTACCGAGGACGAGGACGACCTCGTAGTCGCGGGCCACCGCGTGGAAGCGGTCGACGAGCCGGGAGACCAGCTCGTCGGTGCCCCGCTCGGCCTGGAGCGCCGAGGCCTCGTGGTAGTCCATGCCGTAGACCGTCGAGGCGTCCTGGGAGAGCCGGTAACGCGCGCGCAGGAGATCGAACAGACGGTCGGGTCCGTCGTGGACCAGGGGCCGGAACACCCCCACCCGGTCCACCTGGCGGGTCAGGAGTTCCATGACTCCCAGCTCGACCACCTGTCGGCCGTCTCCGCGGTCGATCCCGGTCACGTACACGCTGCGCGTCACGCCGTGGCTCCTGTCCAGTCCTGTCCGCCCGGTCTCGTCAACCGAGTGTGTTCAAAAAACCCCGATAGGGTGGCGATACCCCCTTGACAATACCTCTGGGGGTGGATAGGACGCAGGCCGGACGAACGGCCTGGAAAAGGGGGACGAAAGGCCCCAGAAGCCCGGCACGCGGAGTAGCCGGGAGCGCGGGCGCCACACCGGGCGTGGGAGAATCGACAGAGCTCACATGTACCACTACCGAGCAGGAGACACAGCACGATGCGCATCGGAGTTCTCACCGCAGGCGGCGACTGTCCTGGCCTGAACGCAGTGATCCGGTCGGTCGTGCACCGGGCGCTCACCGGCCACGACGACGAAGTCATCGGCTTCGAGGACGGGTTCAAGGGTCTCCTCGACGGACATGTCCGGCCGCTCGACCTCAACGCGGTCAGCGGCATCCTCGCCCGCGGCGGCACCATCCTCGGCTCCGCCCGCCTGGAGCGCAACCGCCTCGCCGAAGCCGCCGAGTCCGCCCCGGAGTTGGCGAAGAAGTACGGCATCGACGTCCTCATCCCGATCGGCGGCGAAGGCACCCTGACCGCCGCCCGGATGCTCTCCGACGCCGGAATGCCCGTCGTCGGCGTACCGAAGACCATCGACAACGACATCTCCTCCACCGACCGCACCTTCGGCTTCGACACCGCCGTGGGCGTCGCGACGGAGGCCATAGACCGCCTCAAGACGACCGCCGAGTCCCACCAGCGCGTGATGGTCGTCGAGGTGATGGGCCGGCACGCCGGCTGGATCGCCCTGGAGTCCGGCATGGCCGGCGGCGCCCACGGCATCTGCCTGCCCGAGCGCCCCTTCCAGGTCGACGACCTGGTCAAGATGGTCGAGGAGCGGTTCGCGCGCGGCAAGAAGTTCGCCGTCATCTGCGTCGCCGAGGGCGCGCACCCCGCCGAGGGCTCCATGGAGTACCAGAAGGGCGAGATCGACCAGTACGGCCACGAGCGCTTCCAGGGCATCGGCAACCGGCTGGCGGTCGAGCTGGAGCAGCGCCTCGGCAAGGAGGCCCGGCCCGTCATCCTCGGTCACGTCCAGCGCGGCGGGACGCCGACGGCGTACGACCGGGTGCTCGCGACCCGCTTCGGCTGGCACGCGGTGGAGGCCGCGCACCGGGGCGAGTTCGGCCGGATGACGGCGCTGCGGGGCACGGACGTCGTGATGGTGCCGCTGGCCGAGGCCGTGACGCAGCTGAAGACCGTACCGGCGGCCCGGATGTCCGAGGCCGAGTCGGTCTTCTGACCCGGCCGTCCGGCCCGGTCGTCCGGGACGTAGGTCCCGAAGAAGTCCTGAGTATGTGTGGGCCCCGATCGTCCCCCCGTGGACGATCGGGGCCTTTTCCGTTCCCCCGTGTTCCCCCGTGCTTCCCCCGTGGCGATTCCGGCCCCTGACCGGAATTGCCGATTTCCACTCTTGAGTTGAACAGCCGGATCAACAAGGCTTGGGGCTGTCCCGGACATGTCCCAACCCTGTCCGGGGGAGGGGCGGGGAGCGCGCATGACCGAGGGAACGGCCGGCGGACCCGCCGGCGCGGGCGGCGCACCCGACCCGCGCGAGGCCACCGACGCCGCCTCGTTCATCGCACTGCTGCAGCGGCTCAAGGACTGGTCCGGCCTGACCTACCGCGAGCTGTCGGCCCACGCGGAGGCGCTCGGCGAGGTCCTGCCGCGCTCGACGGTGGCGAACATGCTGGCCCGCTCGACCGTCCCGCGCGAGGAGCTGCTCACCACCTTCGTACGCGCCTGCGGGGTGGAGCCCGGGGAGCTGGAGAGCTGGCAGACCGTCCGCAAGGAGCTGGCGGTACGGGGGGTGTACGCGGGTTCCGACGGTGGGGCGGAGGATGCCGCGGGTGCTTCCTGGCCGCAGGTGGCGGAAGCCGATCCCGACCCCGGAATCGAGCCGGAGGCCGAGGACCAGCCCGCCGACCCGCAGTCCCGCCTCCGGCGCACGTTCGTCGCCCTCGTCGCCGTCGCCGGGCTCGTCCTCGCCACCGTCAGTGTGGTCGGCGCCCTCGTCCGGGACGGGAACGACGGGCACGGCGGGAACGCGGGGCAGCACGGCGGGAGCAACGGACGCGGCGACCGGCCGATGACCGTCACCGCGCCCGCCGCCGGGGACGTCCAGATCCGGGTGATCGGCCCGGACCTCTGCCTGAACGAGCGGCGCGGCGGCCGCAGCGGCCAGATCCACCAGCGCGCGTGCGAGGGCGCCGACGTCCCGCGCTACTCCCTCAAGGACCTCGGCTCCGGCGAGTGGCGAATCGTTTCCGACCACCCGGACTACGGCCCCGGCTGCTCCGGCATCCCCTCCGGCGGCAAGATCGCGGACGCCGCCTTCGAGGACTCCGAGTGCGGGGACACGAGCCGGGTCGAAACGTTCCGCCTGGACCCCTTCGGCAGCCCCGTCACCGGCTACCGCATCGTCCCCGCCCGCTCGGCGACCCCCGACTCCTGCGTGACCGTCGTCGGCGACCGGGCCGCCGAGTGGGCGAAGCTGGCGCAGGCGCCCTGCCGCGCGGACGCAGCCGGCCAGCTCTTCAGCTTCGACCGCCGCTAGGGCCTGACCGGCGCCGGTTCCACGAGCCGGGTGCGGAGCGCCTCGACCACGGCCGGGTCGAGACCGACGTGCCCGGTGACGTACCCGTACACCGACCCGTAGGTGGCGCGCAGGTCCGCGAGGACGAGCCGCATGATCTCCGCCGGTGCGCGCCCGTACCCCGGCCAGCGCAGCTCGCGCCCCGGGTGGGCGGCGTGCCAGTCGGCGACCAGACGCGCGGTGGCGAGCTCGGTCAGGGCGAAGTCGTCGAGGATCTGCTCGTCGGAGACGTCGAGCAGCGCGAGCAGCAGCGCGGCGAGCAGACCCGTACGGTCCTTCCCCGAGGCGCAGTGGAAGACGAGCGGACCGTCCGCCGCCGCGACGACCTCCAGGGCCTCGCGCAGTTCGGCGGCGCCGTCGGCCGCGACTTCGGCGAACCGGTCGGCGAGGTAGCGCCACGGGTCGAGGTCGGGGTCGATCTCCGCCTGGTCGTACGGGCGGTGCTCGATGCTCAGGTTGTGCCAGGCGATGCCGTCGGTCTCCGGGGTCTCCGGGAGCCGGCCCTTGGCCTCGATCTCCCACGGGTAGCGCAGGTCGATCACGGTCTTCACGCCCAGGGCGCGGAAGCGGCCCAGGTCGGGGCCGCGCAGCTTGGCGAGGGAGTCGGCACGGTAGAGGACCTGCCAGCGGACGGTGGAGCCGTCGGCGGTCCGATGGCCGCCCAGATCACGGACGTTGTGGAGATTCTCGAAGGGTATGTGTCGTCTCACCCCCCCACCCTAGGGATCAGGGGCCGACGGCGTCCCAGAAGTGGGCCACGATGCCGTCCAGGTACTCGCGGCCCGCGTCGCCGCTGGCGCCCGAGGCGCCCCAGCTGCTGGTGGCCACCATCTTGGCGTGGTAGTCGGTGTGCAGTCGCTGGAGCGCGGCCTCCAGGACGCGCTTGGGCAGCGGCAGCAGCTTCACGACCGGCCGGACGTACGCCTGCCAGCGCGTCGTCGCCGCGTCCCGCAGCAGCGTCGCCAGCTCGTCGGACCGGCCGGTCACCTGAACCAGTTCGCGGGGCCCGAGGCCGAGGGTCTCGGCGAGGGCGGCGGTCTGGCGCTCGTTGCCGCGCCAGCGGCCGGACTCCTCCATCTTGAGGTAGCCGGGGCCGTCGAGGCCCACCCGCCGGGCGAGTTCGTCGGTCGAGAGACCGCGGGCCATCCGGTGCTCGCGCAGGGTGGTGGCGTCGGCTATCAGCTCGCCGGGGGCGCACCAGAGGACGCCCGCGAGGGCGGTGAGTTCCTGGGCGGAGGGGGCGAGCCGCCCGCGTTCCCAGGCGATGACCGTCTCGGGGACGACGGCGAGACCGTACTGCGCGCGCAGACCGTAGGCGACATGTCCGGGAGCCATGCCGAGACCCTCACGGAGGCGGCGCGCGGCGAGCGCGTTGAAAGGAGGGGGAGGAGGGGGAGGGGTGTGGTGCACGCCGTCACGGTAGATGCGTAACGTGAGCAATGGCTACGGTGCGTTCGCCCAAGGCCAGATGTCGTAGAAACATGGGAACCCGGTGGTAACCATCCGTAGTGATCACGCACCGGTTCGGTAGTCGGCGGGAGGAGTCCGGTCAGCGGACGATCGTCGAGATCCAGCGGTACTGGAGCTCCGGCCGGCCGATCTGACCGTACTGCGGCGCCCGTGCCGCGCGCCCGTCCGTGACCAGATGTTCCAGATAGCGGCGCGCGGTGATCCGGGAGATGCCGACGGCCGCGGCGGCCTCGGCCGCGGTCAGACCGTCGGCCGCGTCCCGCAGCGTACGGGTCACGGCCTCCAGGGTCGGCGCGCTCAGCCCCTTGGGGAGCGAGACCGGCTGCGGGGCGCGCAGCGCGGCGAGCGCGCGGTCCACGTCGTCCTGCCCGGACGCCTCGCCCGCGGCGGCGCGGAACTCGGCGTACCGGGAGAGCCGGTCCCGCAGGGTCGCGAACGTGAACGGCTTCAGCACGTACTGGACGACCCCGAGGGACACCCCCTCGCGCACGATCGCCAGGTCCCGGGCCGAGGTCACCGCGATGACGTCGGCCGAGTGTCCGCCCGCGCGCAGCGCGCGGAGCAGCTGGAGGCCGTGCCCGTCGGGGAGGTACAGGTCGAGGAGGATGAGGTCGACCGGCGTCCGGTCGAGGACCCGCACGGCGGCGGCCCGGGAGTGCGCCACCCCGACGACGGTGAACCCGGCGACCCGCCCGGCGTACAGCGCGTGCGCGTCCGCGGCGACCGGGTCGTCCTCGACGACAAGGACCCGGATGCCCTGGCCGCCCTGGCTGCTCGTGGTCATGTGGACACCTCCGGGTCGGTTTCCGCGGACTGCGGCTCGAGCGCGGGCTTGGGTACGGGCACGGGTTCGGGTTCGGTGCGGGGCGCCGGCGGCCGGGCGGCGGGACCGGCACCCGCGTCGGCGTCCGCAACGGCGTCCGTGGTCGGTGTCAGGGGCAGCCGTACGGTGAACTCCGCGCCGCCCTCCGGGGTGTCCGTCAGGGTCACCGTGCCCGAGGCGCGGGTGGCCGCCTGGCGGACCAGGGCCAGGCCGAGGCCCCGGGCGGGGCCGTGGGTGGACCAGCCCCGGTCGAAGACCGCGTCCCGGTCGCCCTCCTCGATCCCGGGCCCGGTGTCGCGGACCCGCAGGAGGAGTTCGCCGTCGTACGTGCGGGCGGTGACCGCGACCCGCGCGTGCGGGGTCCCGCTCGTCGCCTCCACCGCGTTGTCGATCAGGTTGCCGAGGATCGTCACCAGGTCCCGCGAGGGGATCTCCGGCGGCAGGAGCCCGTCGTCGATGCGGCTGTCCTCGCTGAGGGTCAGCTCCACACCCCGCTCGTTGGCCTGCGCCGCCTTGCCGAGGAGCAGCGCCGCGAGCACCGGCTCGCCGACCGCGTCCACGACCCGGTCGGTGAGCGCCTGCGCCAGCTCCAGCTCCGCCGTCGCGAAGCCGACGGCCTCCTCCACCCGGCCGAGCTCGATCAGCGAGACGACCGTGTGCAGCCGGTTCGCCGCCTCGTGCGCCTGCGAGCGCAGCGCCTGCGTGAACCCCCGCTCGGAGGTCAACTCACCGGACAGCGCCTGGAGTTCGGTACGGTCCCGGAGCGTCGCGACCGTACCCCGGCGCTCCCCGCCGACCACCGGCCGGGTGTTGACCACGAGCACCCGCTCCGCCGTCAGGTGCAGCTCGTCCACCCGCGGCTCCGAGGCGAGCAGCGCGCTGGTGAGCGAGACCGGAAGCGCGAGATCGGCCGCCGACCGGCCCACGACCTCCGCGTCCAGACCGAGCAGCTCGCGCGCGCCGTCGTTGATGAGCGCGATCCGGCGCTGCCCGTCCAGCATCACCAGGCCCTCGCTCACCGCGTGCAGCGCCGCCTCGTGGTAATCGTGCATCCGGCTCAGCTCGGTCGCGTTCATCCCGTGCGTGTGCCGCCGCAGCCGCGCGTTGATGACGTACGTACCGGCTCCACCGATGGCCAGGGCCGCCCCCGCCATCCCCAGCAGGGCCGTGACCTGCTCCCGTACCTGCTCGCTGATCTTCTCGATGGTGATGCCCGAGCTGACCAGGGCGACGACCTTGCCCTCCTCGTACACCGGCGTGATCGTCCGCACCGAGCGCCCGAGCACCCCCATGTGCGTCTCGGAGAAGGCCCGCCCCTGGAGCGCCGGCTCGATGTGGCCCAGGTACGCGCGCCCGATCTCGCCCGCCTCCGGGTGCGACCAGCGCGTGCCGTCCGGGGACATGATCACCACGAAGGCGACGCCGGTCCGCTTCCGTACCGACTCGGCGTACGGCTGGAGCACGGCCGTGGGGTTCGGGGAGCGCAGGGCCTGCGGCACGGTGGGGGAGGCGGCGACGGCCGTCGCGGTCGCGGTGGACTGGCGGCGCGCGGTCTCCTCGGCCTGGCCGCGATCGGTGACGTACGCGAAGACCGCGCAGCCGGCCACGATCGCCGCGACCAGCACGACCTGCATCGCGAAGAGCTGGCCGGCGAGGCTGCGCGGCCGGGGGAGGGGTATGCGCATGCGGGCCAGTGTGACAGTTCGGCCATGAACGAAACGAACGCAAGCGTGACCCGGGTCACAGGCTGATGGATAGTCGCGGGGATCCACCGGGACGTGGACACCCCCATCAGCACGAGGAGGACCCCGTGGCCGCACAGCGGGACCGGACCCATTATCTGTACATCGCCGTCATCGGAGCCGTGCTCCTGGGCGTCACGGTCGGCTTCGTGGCGCCGGACTTCGCCGTCGAACTCAAGCCACTCGGCACCGGCTTCGTGAACCTGATCAAGATGATGATCTCCCCGATCATCTTCTGCACGATCGTCCTCGGCGTCGGCTCGGTCCGCAAGGCCGCGAAGGTCGGTGCCGTCGGCGGGCTCGCGCTCGGGTACTTCCTCGTCATGTCGACCGTCGCCCTCGCGATCGGCCTGCTCGTCGGCAACATCCTGGAGCCCGGCTCCAGCCTCCACCTCACCAAGGAGCTGGCCGAGGCGGGCGCCAAGCAGGCCGGCGGGACGAGCGAGTCCACGGCGGACTTCCTGCTCGGGATCATCCCGCACACCCTCGTCTCCGCCTTCACCGAGGGCGAGGTGCTGCAGACCCTGCTCGTCGCCCTCCTCGCGGGCTTCGCCCTGCAGGCCATGGGGCGGGCCGGGGAGCCCGTGCTGCGCGGGATCGGGCACATCCAGCGCCTCGTCTTCCGGATCCTCGCCATGATCATGTGGGTCGCCCCGATCGGCGCGTTCGGCGCCATGGCCGCGGTCGTCGGCGCGACCGGCATCGACGCGCTGAAGTCGCTCGCGGTCATCATGATCGGCTTCTACGTGACCTGCGCCCTGTTCGTCTTCGTGGTCCTGGGCGCGCTGCTGCGGATCGTCGCCGGCGTCAACATCCTCACGCTCCTGAAGTACCTGGGCCGCGAGTTCCTGCTGATCCTCTCCACCTCGTCCTCCGAGTCCGCGCTGCCCCGGCTGATCGCGAAGATGGAGCACATGGGCGTCAGCAAGCCCGTCGTCGGCATCACCGTCCCGACCGGCTACTCCTTCAACCTCGACGGCACGGCGATCTACCTGACGATGGCCTCCCTCTTCGTCGCCGAGGCCATGGGCAACCCGCTCTCGGTCGGCGAGCAGATCTCGCTCCTCGTCTTCATGATCATCGCGTCGAAGGGCGCGGCCGGTGTCACCGGCGCCGGCCTGGCGACCCTCGCGGGCGGCCTGCAGTCCCACCGCCCCGAACTGGTCGACGGCGTCGGCCTGATCGTCGGCATCGACCGCTTCATGAGCGAGGCCCGCGCCCTCACCAACTTCGCGGGCAACGCCGTCGCCACCGTCCTCGTCGGCACGTGGACCAAGGAGATCGACAAGGAGCGCGTCGCGGAGGTCCTCGCCGGGCGGGTCCCCTTCGACGAGAAGACCCTGGTCGACGACCACGGCCCGGCGTCGTCCGAGCCGGACGAGGACACACCGGTACCGGACCAGAAGACCCGCGCGACGGTCTGAGCGGATCCGATCCCTCCGGCCGAAATCCCGGATCCGACGCATCGCGTCCAGAGCCTTGGATACGGTGCATTGGATCCAGGATCATGGATATTGGATCCAAGACATCGGATCCGAAGACCGCCCCGGCTCCCGGGCCTTGAGCCGGATCCGGGCTCCGGGGTACGGGGCGCCCCCGGCCGCACACGCGGCCGGGGGCGCCCCTTCGTGCTCCCGTCCGTGCTCCGTCAGGAGAACGGGATCCGGACCACCGACTGGTTGCCCACGCCGACGGTGCTCGCCCCGTTGCCGATCGCGTTCCACACCTCGACGCGGACCCGCCCGTTCGTCAGGTTCCCGTGGCTGCCGGTCGCCGACTTCAGACCGCTCGCCTGCGTGTAGTGCTCGTACCCCGGTACCGGATCGGTCGCGAAGTACGCGTACGTCTCGACGCGCTCCCAGCTCCCGTCGCCGGTCCGGTCGTAACTCACGCGCACCTGTTGCCCATTGGCGACGACCGAGCCGGCGTCCACGAACAGGTCGAACTGTGTCGCGCCGCCGTTGTACGTCCGGGTGATCGGGCCCGAGGTGAAGACCTGCGGGTCGGCCGGGGCGCCGTCGTGGTTGGCACCGCCCGCCGAGGCGAGGGTCACCGTCGCGGCGGACGCCTGGGCGTCACCCGCGCCCGCGCCGGTCCGCAGGTACAGCTGCGAGGAGCCCGAGGGCGGCGGGGTGGTCGGGGGAGTCGTCGGCGGGGTCGTACCGCCGCCCTTCGTCCACACGGCCACGTAGTCGACGAGCATCGGCCGTCCCGAGACCGTCGCGGCGGTCGGGGTCGGGCCGCCCAGGGCGTCCGGGAAGGCGCCGCCCATCGCCACGTTGAGGAGCAGGAAGTAGCCCGCGTGGCTGGTCATGTCGGCCCAGGCCTGCGCGCCGACCCGGTTCTCGTCGACGCTGTGGAAGAGCTGGTCGTCCACGTACCAGCGCAGCGCGTTGGGGGAGGTCGAGCGGTCCCACTCGAAGCGGTACGTGTGGAAGGCCGACTGGCAGCTCGCGCCCGGGCAGACGCGGCTGGCGCCGATGCCGGTGGTCTCGCCGCACGGGCCGCCCGGGTTCACGCCGCAGTGCAGCACGCCCCAGACCGAGTTGATGCCGTTGACGTTCTCCATGATGTCGAACTCGCCGATGGCGGGCCAGTTCCAGTAGTTGCCCCGGTAGGGCGCGCCGAGCGCCCAGAAGGCGGGCCAGTAGCCGGCCGCCTCGGCCCCGGTCACGTTCGGCATCTGAATCCGGCCCTCGATGCGCAGGGTGCCGCCCGCGGGGGCCTTGAAGTCGGCGCGCTTCGTCTCGACGCGGGCCGAGGTCCAGTTGCCGGCGCCGTCCTTGAGCGGGGTGATGCGGAGGTTCCCGGTGCCGTCGAGGCGCACGTTGTCGGGGCTCGACGTGTAGTTCTGGATCTCTCCGGTGCCCCAGTTGCCGGGGCCGCCGGGGTAGCCGTGACCGGTGTCTATCTGCCACTCGGCGCCGTTCGGGAGGGCGCGGTCGGGGCCGTTGAAGTCGTCGCTCCACTGGAGCGACCAGCCGGGCGCCGGGGGTACGGCGCCGTTGGCGGTACCGGCACCGCCCAGGCCGATGAGGGCGCCCGCGGCGAGGGCTGCGGCGAGGAGTGAGGCGAGGAGTGGGGTGCGTCTGACGCGGCTCAAGGAGCTCAAGGGAGAACACCTCCGCTGGGGGGACGAGCGCCTGAGAGCGCTCTCAGCAAGCTTTTGTAGTTGGACACACCTCACCCGTCAATGGGTGCGGTGTGTCCAACCGCTGAAGCCCGACCGAACGCCTAGTCGGCGTCCAGCTCAGCCAACTCCCGTGCATCCAGCACCAGTTCGCCCGCCGCCGCCGAATCCCGTACGGTCTCCGGGCGACTGGCGCCCGGGATCGGAAGCACCGTCTCCGACCGCGCGAGCAGCCACGCGAGCGCCACCCGCTGCGGGCTCACCCCGCGCGCCCGCGCCACTCGGTGGAACCCCCCGAACTCCGGGTCCTCCGCCAGGTCCGACGCCCCGTCGAGCGAGCTCCGCGAGATCCCGCCCAGCGGGCTCCACGGCAGGAACGCGAGCCCCAGCTCCGCGCAGAGCCGCAGCTCGGCCTCGGCGGTCCGCACGGCGGGGGAGTACCGGTTCTGCACGGAGACGAGCCGCTCGCCGAGCATCTCCCGCGCGAGCAGGATCTGTTCCCCGTCCACGTTCGAGATCCCGGCCAGCCGGATCGTGCCCGCGTCCAGCAACTCCCGTAGCGCGCCCAGCGATTCCGCGTACGGCACGGCCGGGTCCGGCCTGTGGAGCTGGTAGAGCCCGATCGCCCCGACGCCGAGCCGCCGCGCCGACGCCTCGGCCGCCCGCCGCAGGTGCTCCGGCCGCCCGTCCACGGTCCAGCCGCCGTCGGCGGTCCGCCCCCGCCCGCCCTTCGTCGCCACCAGGACGCCCTCGGTCCGGCCACGACCCCCGTACGTGGCCAGCGCCCGCGCCACCAGCAGCTCGCCGGCGCCCGGCTCGCCGCCGGGCGGGTGGTAGGAGTCGGCCGTGTCGAGCAGCGTCACGCCCGCGTCGAGCGCCGCGTGGACGGTGGCCAGGGCGCGGGCCTCGTCCGGGTGCCCCTCGATGGAGAGCGGCATGGCGCCGAGTCCGATCGCCCCGACCCGTACGTCTCCGAGCATGCGGTACCGCATCAGCGCGCCCCCAGCGTCTCGGAGAGCGCCCGGCCGAGCCACTCCGCGGAATTCCGGAAGGAGAATCCGAGAGCGGTCGCGCGGGAGTTGTCCATTCCGTACGAGCGGGCGAAGGAGAACGGCGACACCTCGCCGACCTCGATCTCCCGGAACACGGTCCGTCCGCCCACCTGTCGCTCGATCTCCGCACAGATCTCGGCGGTGGTGAGCGGACCGTGGGAATGCGCGTTGACGGCGCCGGTGAAATCCTGCTCCACCACCCACGCCAGGAATTCGGCGATCTCCTCGACATACACATAGGTGGCCGGCTGGTTCACCGGCGGTACGGCGATCGGCTCGCCCGCCCGGATCCGGTCCGCGTAGTGGCCGACCCGCCCCGTGAAGTCGTCCGCGCCGCCGAGCACATGGGCGACCCGGACCGCCGTGTACGGGAACGCGGGCTCGGCCGCGAAGACCGCCTCCGCCTGCCGCTTCCCCTCTCCGTAGTGCGCGTCGAGGAACTCCGGGTCCTCCCAGGGGAGGTCGGGATCGACGGTGACGGTCCGCGGGTCGACGGCCTCCTCCCGTACGGGCGCGGTGGAGTCCTCGTACTCGTACACCTCGACCGTCGACGTCATCACATAGCGCCGTGTGCGCGATCCGAAAACCCGCCGGGCGAGGGCGGCCTGGCGCGGGGTGTAGCAGACCTGGTCGACGACGACATCGAAGGTCCGCGCGCCGAGCGCGCGTTCCAGGGCGCCTTCGTCATTCCGGTCGGCGACGATATGAGAAGCCCCCTCCACCGCACCGGAAGACCCCCGATTGAGCATGCTGACGGAATGCCCGGAATTCAGCAGACGGGCTGTCAGCCGCTTTCCGAAATAGCGGTTCCCGCCGATGATCAGAATGTCCATACGACAAGTGTTACGTTGGGCGCTCGTCAGCTGAAGGGGGAAACATGGGAGTCACGGCCGCCGCACCGAAGGAACCACGGCATCTGCGTCCCGCCGCCAACGAAACCTCGGTAGCGGCCTTCGACCCCATCGACCGGCAGATCCTGGAGCTCGTCCAGGAGGACGGCCGGATCAAGCTCAGCGAGCTGGGCCGCCGCGTCCGGCTGAGCCCGGCGGCCGTCACCGAACGGGTGCGGAGGCTGGAGGCGTGCGGGGCGATCACCGGGTACGGCGCCCACGTCTCCCCGGCCCGGCTCGGCTACGGCATCCAGGCCTTCATCAGGGTGAACCCGCACGGCGGCTACACCCTCAAACACCCCAGGACGCTGGAGCTGACCGCCCGTCCGGAGATCGTCGAGGTCCACCACGTGGTCGGCGAGGACTGCTGGATCCTCAAGGTCGCCGTCACCGACACCATCCACCTCGAAGAGATCCTGGAACAGACCTCGGCCCTCGGCCGCACGACGACGTCGATCGTCCTGTCGTCCCCGGTCGAGCGGAAGCCCCTGCTGCCGCCGGCCGGTCAGGGAGCGAGCGCGGCCACGTAGTCGTCGAGCAGCTCGACCTGGCGGTCGGGCGGGAAGGCCGGCGGGTCGAGCAGCGCCTGGACGACCAGGCCGAGGGCGAAGGACAGGGCGCCGGCGGCTACGCGGGCCGGGTCGCCGGGGGGCAGCTCGCCGAGCTCCTGGGCCGCGGCGACGGCGCCTTGGAGCCGGTCGCGGCCGCGCGCGTACTTGCCGGCGTAGTCGGCGCGCAGAGCCTCGTCGGCGAGCGCGGTGTCCCAGGAGGAGACCCAGATCCGGTTGGAGTCGGTGGCCTCGGGGGTCAGCGGCAGGATGTCGAGCAGGGCGTTCCGTACCGCCGCGAGGCCCGTCCCCGAGGTGCGCCGGGCGCGGCTGTCGGTGCGCTGTTCGAGCAGGTCGAGGGCGTGCGCGACCAGGTCGCTCTTGGCGGGGAAGTAGTGGGTCAGCAGGCCGGTCGTCGCGCCCAGCTCGGTGGCGACGGCCCGCAGGGTCAGCCCGCCGAACCCACGGGTGGCGAGTACGCGCCAGACCGCCTCCGAGACTTCGAGTCGGCGGGCCTCGTGGTCCCCCTTGGCGCGTGGCATGCTGCTACTGTACATAGCCGTAACACTTGTTATGCGAATGGGGTCGCCGCCATGTTCTCCCTCCCCCTCCGGGACAACGCCCTCCTGCGCCCGCTGGAGACATGGCACGCCGAAGAGTTCGCCGCCCACATGGACCGGGCGCGCGAGCACATCCGGCCGTGGGTCGGGGCGTCCTTCGTCACCGACAGCCTCGACGGGGCCCGGGCGACCCTGCTCCGCTACGCCGAGCGGCAGGCCGCCGACGGCGCTCGCCTCTACGGCATCTGGCTCGACGGCACGCTCGTCGGCGGCGTCATGTTCACGTCCTTCGACGTGGCCTCCGGCGCCTGCGAGGTCGGCTGCTGGCTGGAGCCGGCGGCCGAGGGCCAGGGCCTCATCACCCCCGCGTGCGCCGCCCTGCTCGACTGGGCCTTCCTCACCCGTGGCCTGCACCGCGCCGCGTGGCACTGCCGGGCCGACAACGCGCGCAGCGCGGCGGTGGCGGAACGCCTCGGCATGGTCCTCGAGGGCGTGGAGCGGGAGTCGTGGCCGTACGAAGGCGTCCGCCACGACACGCAGGTCTTGGCGGTCCTGGCCAGCGACTGGCGCAAGAGCCGCCGCGCCTGACGGGGGCGCGGGAACCGTCGCCCTTGCCTTGACGCCGACGTCAAGCCGTACGTTCGGGCCCATGCGAATCGGCGAGCTGGCCGAGCGGGCCGGAACGACCACGCGGACTCTGCGCTACTACGAGTCCCGTGGCCTCCTGGCCGCCCGGCGCACGGAGAACGGCTACCGCACGTACGACGAGGGCGACCTGCGCCTCCTCCGCCAGATCAGGACCCTGCAGGACTTCGGGTTCGAACTGGAGGAGACGAGGCCGTTCGTGGAGTGCCTGCGCGCCGGCCACCCGGCGGGGGACGCGTGTCCCGCCTCGCTCGACGTCTACCGCCGCAAACTGGCGGAGCTGGACGCCCTCGTGGACCAGCTCCAGGCGGTACGCGCGCAGGTCGCGGCGCAGTTGCTGCGGGCCGAGGCGGAACTGCCGGGCGGCCCGGAACCCACATGCGAACTCGGAGGCTGACGGAATGACCCACGTGACGGACGTGAGCGACACGGACTTCGACACCGAGGTCCTCGGCGCGGAGCTGCCGGTCCTGGTGAAGTTCACCGCGGACTGGTGCGGCCCGTGCCGCCAGCTGGGGCCGGTGCTCCAGACGATCGCGGCGGAGGAGCGGGACCGGCTGAAGATCGTCCAGATCGACGTGGACCGCAACCCGGAGACGACGGTCCGCTACGGCGTCCTCGCCACACCGACGTTGATGGTGTTCCGCGCCGGCGAACCCGTGAAGTCGTTGGTGGGTGCCCGCCCGAAGCGCCGCCTCCTCCAGGAGCTGGACGACGTACTGCCCTCGGTCAGGTCCTAGGTCTGGCAGGATCGCCCGAGGCGAGGACGGACAGAGAGGCCGGGGTGGGAGTCATGACCGACGAGAAGCCGTCGCTGCGTGCGTACATCGAGCGTTACGCGGCGGGCGAGATCCCGCGCGACGAGGCCCTGGCGGCCATCGCCGCGTGGGACTTCGACGTGGTGTGGTACTACACGGCCGAGCAGCCGATCCAGGACAACAGCATGGCCGTGATCAATCAGGCGCGGTCGCTCGGCAAGCTGTCGAACGACGACTTGGGGGAGATTCTCGCGAAGGTAGCCCGGCGGAGGGGCGGCCCCACCGACAGGAGGCCTTCGCTGCGTGCGTACATCGAGCGTTACGCGGCGGGCGAGATCCCCCGCGACGAGGCCCTGGCGACCATCGGCGCCTGGGACTTCGAAGAGGAGTGGTTCGACCCGACGCACATGGCGCCGACGCATCAGGACAACCACCTGGGCGTGGTCAATCAGGCGCGGGGGCTCGGCCGGCTGACGCCCGAGGACATCGAGGAGATCCGCGTCCTCCTTCAGCGACGTGGCTTCTGACGGCGGAAGGGCGGGCATCGGGCGGGGGAGGGAGCAGCGCGTGCGGGTGACAGGGGAGTACGAGCCGGTCTACCGGGAGCTTCAACACCGGATGGGTACCGGGGGCGACCTGGCGATGGGGGGCGAGTTCGACACGATGAACCGCCTTGCGAGTCGTGGAATGTGGACGCCCGACCGAGCACGGATGCACGACGCACTCCTGGAGCGATTCAAGGAGCAGTGCAGGGACAAGCCCCGCGACGGTCATGCCGTGCTCTTCACAGGCGGAGCGCCCGGTTCCGGCAAGGGCAGGGCGCAGCGCAACGTGGCGCAGTGGGAGAGGCAGGACTCCGAACTCGGTGACGAGCTGCGCCGTATGCACGGCGTGGACCTGAACGACTACGTCGTGCTCGATCCGGACGAGTTCAAGGTGATGCTCTTCGAGCACGGCGGCGCACCGGTGTTGCCCGCCACGCTCGATCGCCTGTCCGACGGTCGGGCCCTGGCCCCATCGGAGAAGGCCTCCCTGGTGCACCAGGAGTCGGGCTACGTCCAGAACCTGATCGAGGGGTGGGCCCGGGGCGAGGGCTACAACCTGCTCTACGACCAGTCCCTGCGGGCCTTCGACTGGACCGCGAACCTCCTCAACGACCTTCAACAGGAGGGCTACGACAAGCGCGTCGTGCTCTCGGTAGAGGTCCCCGAGGAGCAGTGTCTGGACCAGAACGCCGGCCGCTGGGAGAACGGCCGACGTGACTTCGACGCCGGGAAGGACTGGTACGGCGGCCGTATGGCGCCGGAGGGGTTCATCAGGAGCCTCTACGAGGCCAGCAGCACCGGCCGGGGCTACTCCATCGGGCGCGAGAACGCCGAGAAGCTCGCCGAACGCGGTCTTGCCACGGGGCTGATCGCCACCGACCGAGGCGATTTCGGTCCGACGCCGACGCCGACGCCGACGCCGACGCCAACGCCGTCCCCATCGGTCGCCGTCCCCGCCCCCACCCGGGCCTTCCAGCAAGGCGACACGACCGTACGTGTCCGCCCAGGGGCCGAGTTCATGCCCGGTGTGGCCATGACCCCCACCCGGCCCCCGGCCCCCCGAGGCCCCGCCGCGCCGGCGACGCCCCCACCGTCCGCGCCCGCGCCGACGCGGGGCACGGGCGTCGACCGGTGACCGGATAGACGGCGCCGGCGTCCCACAACACCGAGCTGTACGAAGCGACTTGGTCCTCGATCCGTCGCAGGACCTCGTCCGCCGGCAGTGGGTCGAGCCTGCGGCCGTCGCGCAGCCGCAGCGCCACCTGCCCGCCCAAGGCCTCCCGCGCGCCGATGACCGCCTGGCAGGGGACGAGGCGGGACTCCCGGATGCGGGCGCCCAGGGTGCCGCGGTCCGGGCCCGCCACCTCGGCGCGGAGGCCGCGTTCGATACAGCGGGCGGCCAGGTCCTCGGCGGCGGGGCGTTCGGACTCCGCGACCGGGAGGACCACGAGCTGGACGGGGGCCAGCCAGCCGGGGAACGCGCCGCCGTGCGCTTCGAGCAGGTGGGCGACGGCCCGCTCGACGCTGCCGACGACGCTCCGGTGGACCATGACCGGCCGGTGCTTCGCACCGTCGGCGCCGATGTAGCTCAGGTCGAAGCGTTCCGGCTGGTGGAAGTCGATCTGTACGGTCGACAGGGTCGACTCCCGCCCCGCGCCGTCCGTGACCTGCACGTCGATCTTCGGGCCGTAGAACGCGGCCTCGCCCTCGGCGGACTCGTACGGTAGCCCCGAGGCGTCGAGGACCTCCGACAGGAGGGCGACCGACCGCTGCCACAGCTCGGGCGCGTCCACGTACTTGCCGCCGGGCCCGGGCAGCGAGAGCCGGTACCGCGCGGGCTCGATGCCCATCGCCTCGTACGCCCGCCGGATCAGCTCAAGCGCGCCGGCGGCCTCCTCCCGGACCTGGTCCAGGGTGCAGAAGATGTGCGCGTCGTTGAGCTGGATGGCCCGGACGCGGGTCAACCCGCCCAGGACGCCCGAGAGTTCGGAGCGGTACATGGGGCCGAGTTCGGCCATGCGCAGCGGGAGTTCGCGGTAGCTGTGGGCGCGGGAGCGGTAGATGACGGCGTGGTGCGGGCAGAGGCTGGGCCGCAGGACGACCTGCTCGCCGCCGAGCTCCATGGGCGGGAACATGTCGTCGCTGTAGTGCGCCCAGTGCCCGGAGATCTCGTACAGCTCGCGCTTGCCGAGGACGGGCGAGTACACGTGCCGGTACCCGGCGCGCCGCTCGACCTCGCGGACGTACTCCTCCAACGCGTGCCGTACGGCGGCCCCGTCGGGCAGCCAGTACGGCAGACCGGCTCCGATCAGCGGGTCGGTCCCGAACAGCTCCAGCTCGCGGCCCAGCCTGCGGTGGTCGTGCTCCATCTCGCTTCTCCTCCGGTGAGGTGGGGCGAGCTGCCACCGAGGGAGGAACGACGAAGCCCCGGGGCGCTCGGCCCCGGGGCTTCGTGACGTGAGAACAGCGGTCAGCGCGCCGGGACACTCTCCGGCGTCGTCGTCATGACCGCTCCACGCTTCATGCCGTCGACGGTAGCCGAACCGTTTCCCCGCCGCACGGCTTTTTCGCTCGCCATGGCACACAAAAATACCCCGACTAGAATTGACAGTCGGGGTTATGCATCGCGTATATTTTGAAGTTCCGTGTTCACGCACAGGAAAAGCACGGAGAAGTTCACTAAAAGCACTGTATCGCGCCGGGAGTCGAATTGTCAACCGAGGAATTTCGGAAAGAGCAGCAATTCATCACACAGCTCTACGCACGACTCGACGCTCTGAGGGACCGCGCCGAGGCCGCCGTCGGCAGCGCGCTGAAGGCGCCCTGGGTCGGCAACCAGGGGCGTCTGGAGCGGGACGTGCTGGTGGCCGAGCAGACCGGGGTGCTCGCCGCGCTCGACGCGGGGGAGACCGGGCTCTGCTTCGGGCGGCTCGTGTTCCGGGACGGGCGCGACCATCACATCGGGCGCATTGGTATCCGCGAGGACGACCCGAACCGCACGCCCCTCGTCGTCGACTGGCGCGCCGAGGTCGCGCGGCCCTTCTACCTCGCCACCGGGTACGAGCCGATGGGCCTCAGCCGCCGCCGGCACATCACCACCCACGGCCGCGAGGTGACCGCCCTCCACGACGAGGTCCTCGACCTCGCCGACGCGACCCGCACCGGACACGAGAACCGGGACGCCGACGAGGTCCTCCTCGCCGCGCTCGACGCCGCTCGCACCGGACGCATGCACGACATCGTGCAGACCATCCAGGCCGAGCAGGACCGCATCATCCGCTCCCCGCACCGCGGCGTCCTCGTCGTCGAGGGCGGCCCCGGCACCGGCAAGACCGCCGTGGCCCTGCACCGCGCCGCGTACCTCCTCTACGCCCACCGCGAGCAGCTCGCCAAGCGCGCCGTCCTCATCGTCGGCCCCAACCCCGCCTTCCTCGGCTACATCGGCAACGTGCTGCCCTCCCTCGGCGAGACCGGCGTTCTGCTCGCCACCCCCGCCGAGCTGTTCCCCGGCGTCCGCGCCACCGGTACGGACACCCCGCGCGCCGCCGCCGTCAAGGGCGCCGCCACGATGGCCGACGCGCTCGCCGCCGCGGTGCGGGACCGGCAGCAGGTCCCCGAGCGCGGTGCGCCGCTGATCGTCCGGCACGACGACGGCGACCTCGTCATCGACTGGGACATGGCCCTGGAGGCCCGCCACAAGGCCCGCGAGACCGCCCTGCCGCACAACCTGGCCCGGCCGTACTTCGTCTTCAACATCCTCGACGCGCTCGCCGCCCAGCTCGCCGACCGCATCGGCGCCGACCCCTACGGCGGCCCCAACTTCCTCGGCCCCGACGACATCGCCCTCCTCGCCAAGGGCATCGCCGCCAACCCCGAGGTCCACGCCGCCATCGAGACCCTCTGGCCCGCCCTCACCCCCGAGGGCTTCCTCGCCGACTACCTCGCCGAGCCGACCCACCTCGCCGGCGACGAGGACGCGGACGCGATCCGGCGGGAGGACGGCCCCTGGACCCCCTCCGACGTTCCGCTCCTCGACGAGGCCGCCGAGCTGCTCGGCGTGGACGACTCCGCCGCCCGCGCCGCCGAGGAGGCCGAGCGGGACAAGCGGATCCAGTACGCGCAGGGCGTCCTCGACGTCAGTTACGCCTCGCGGACCTACGAGTTCGAGGACAAGGAGGAGCTGGACAAGGACGCCGCCGAGGTCCTGTCGGCGCACGACATCATCGACGCCGAGCGGTTCGCCGAGCGGCACGAGGAGGCCGACCACCGCAGCGCCGTCGAGCGCGCCGCCGCCGACCGCACCTGGGCCTTCGGCCACATCATCGTCGACGAGGCGCAGGAGCTCTCCGCGATGACCTGGCGGCTGCTCATGCGCCGCAGCCCGACCCGCTCCATGACCCTCGTCGGTGACCCGGCGCAGACCGGTGACGCGGCGGGCGTCGGCTCCTGGGAGGAGATCCTCGCGCCGTACGTGCAGGACCGCTGGGAACTCGTGCGGCTCGGCGTCAACTACCGCACCCCCGCCGAGATCATGGCGGTCGCCGCCGACGTACGGCGCGAGGCCGACCCGGGCTTCGAGCCGCCCAGCTCCGTCCGCTCCACGGGCGTCGAGCCCTGGCGGCGCGTCGTCGAGGACCCGGTGAAGGAGGCCGCCGACGCGGTCGCCGCCGAGGCGCGCGACGACGCCCGCCTCGCCGTGATCGCCCCGGCGGACCTCCACCCGGCGCTCACCGCCGCGCTCCCGGAGGCCTCCCACGGCTCTGACCCGGACCTGACCCGGCCGGTGGTCGTCCTCGACCCGCGGCAGGCAAAGGGCCTGGAGTTCGACACGGTCCTGGTCGTCGACCCGGACGGCATCCGGGCCGGCGCCACGCACGGCATCAACGACCTGTACGTGGCGCTGACCCGGGCGACTCAGCGCCTGGGGATCATCAGCCAGGCCTGAGCGTCACCCTGCCCGGGCTTCACGCGGGCCTCAGCCACACCGTCGCCAGCGGCGGCAGTGTCATCCGTACGCTCGCCGCTCGGCCGTGGGAGGGCACCGACTCGGTCTTCACCGGGTCGGTGTTCGCCACGCCACCGCCGCCGTACCGCGCGTCGTCCGTGTTCAGGACCTCCGCCCAGGCCGCGAACGCGTCCGGGACGCCGAGCCGGAAGTCGTGCCGTACGACCGGCGAGAAGTTGCAGACCGCGAGCAGCGGGGAGCCCTCGGCGTCGTAGCGGAGGAAGGCGAAGACGTTGTCCTCGGCCGCGTCGCCGACCACCCACTGGAAGCCCTCGGGGGCGGTGTCCCGCTCCCAGAGCGCCGGGGTCGCCCCGTACACCGTGTTCAGGTCGCGCACCAGATCCCGTACGCCCCGGTGGTCACCGGCCGAGTGGTACGTCTCGTCCATCAGCCACCACTCGGGACCGTGCTCGGCCGACCACTCCGCGCCCTGGGCGAACTCCTGTCCCATGAAGAGGAGTTGCTTGCCCGGGTGGGACCACATGAAGCCGAGGTAGGCGCGGTGGTTGGCGCGCCGCTGCCACCAGTCGCCGGGCATCTTCGAGACCAGCGCCTGCTTGCCGTGCACGACCTCGTCGTGGGAGATCGGCAGGATGTAGTTCTCGCTGTACGCGTACACCATCGAGAACGTCATCTCGTTGTGGTGGTACTTGCGGTGCACCGGCTCCTTCGAGACGTAGCCGAGGGAGTCGTGCATCCAGCCCATGTTCCACTTCATGCCGAAGCCGAGCCCGCCGAAGCCGCCGGGGCCGACCTGGTCGGTCGCCCGGGTCACGCCGTCCCAGGCGGTCGACTCCTCGGCGAAGGTGACGACGCCGGGGCAGCGGCGGTAGACCGTCGCGTTCATCTCCTGGAGGAAGGCGACCGCGTCCAGGTTCTCCCGGCCGCCGAACTCGTTCGGCAGCCACTCGCCGTGCTCGCGCGAGTAGTCGAGGTAGAGCATCGAGGCGACGGCGTCCACGCGCAGGCCGTCGATGTGGAACTCCTCGCACCAGTACACCGCGTTGGCGACGAGGAAGTTCCGCACCTCCTTGCGGCCGTAGTCGAACTCCAGCGTGCCCCAGTCCGGGTGGGCCGAGCGGCGCGGGTCCTCGTGCTCGTACAGCGGCCGGCCGTCGAACTCGGCGAGCGCCCAGTCGTCGCGCGGGAAGTGCGCGGGCACCCAGTCCATCAGGACCCCGATCCCGGCGCCGTGCAGGGCGTCGACGAGGTACTTGAAGTCGTCGGGGGTGCCGAGGCGGGAGGTCGGCGCGTAGTAGCCGGTGACCTGGTAGCCCCAGGAGCCGCTGAAGGGGTGCTCGGCGACGGCCATGAACTCCACGTGTGTGAAGCCGAGATCGCGGACGTAGGCGGGGAGCTGCTCGGCGAGCTGCCGGTACGTCAGGCCGGGTCGCCAGGACGGGAGATGCAGCTCGTAGACGGAGAGCGGGGCCTCGTGGTGGGGGCGGTCTCCACGGCTCGCCATCCACGCGGCGTCGTCCCACTCGTGGTACGAGTCCGTGACGACGGACGCGGTGTTCGGGGGGCACTCGGCGCGGCGGGCCATCGGGTCGGCGCGCAGCGTGTGGGAGCCGTCGGGGCGGGCGATGTCGAACTTGTAGACCGCGCCCTCGCCGATCCCGGGCACGAACAGCTCCCAGACGCCGGTGGCGCCCAGCGAGCGCATCGGCAGGGCCGTGCCGTCCCAGTGCGTGAAGTCGCCGGTGACGCGAACGCCCCGGGCGTTGGGGGCCCAGACCGTGAACCGGGTGCCGGAGACGCCCTGGTGGACCATCGGGCGCGCGCCGAGCGCCTTCCACAGCTCCTCGTGCCGGCCCTCGCCGATGAGGTGGAGGTCGAGGTCGCCGAGGGCGGGCAGGAAGCGGTACGGGTCCTCCACGGGCTGCTCGTCGCCGTCGTAGCGGACCCGGAGCTCGTACGGCGGGATCTTGCGCAGCAGGGGCAGCAGCCCGGAGAAGAAGCCGTCGCCGTCGTCGTGCAGGGTGACGCGCTTGCCCTTGGCGAGGACGGCGACCTCACGGGCGTACGGGCGCAGGACCCGGATCGCGACCCCGCCGCGGACGGCGTGCGCGCCGAGGTGGGCGTGCGGATCGTGGTGCTCCCCGGCGAGCAGTCGCGCGCGGTCCCCGGGGTCGAGCGGCGGCGCCTTCCGTACCGCCTCCTGGGCGGCCCGGGGGGCGGGCGTCTTGGCCGGGGGCGCTGCCGTCTTGCGAGCGGATCGGGCGGTCACGGGGATGCCTCCTGCAAGGGGATCGGTAGGTGTGGGGCTGAGGAAAATCGCGCCGGTTCCCACGCAACCGCAACGGCGCGAGTCCCGCACAGGACACTCCGCCGAACGGGCTCCGCGCACGCGTGCGCGCCGGGCGGACGGCCCCGGGTGGGCGGGGGTACGGGGCGGAGGCGCCCGCGAGGGCGCCGTTCCGTCGCGTAGGGGGCGGTGCTCACTCCCCGCCCGCCAGGCGTTCGATCGCGGCCATCGGGACCGGGAGCCAGTCCGGGCGGTGGCGGGCTTCGTAGAGGACCTCGTAGACCGCCTTGTCCGTCTCGTAGGCGCGCAGCAGTGCCGGGTCCTCGCGGGGGTCCGTGCCCGAGGTCTCCGCGTAGCCCGTGCAGTACGCCGCGCGGCAGCGCGCCGCCCACTCGGGCGACCAGGGGCGGTGCGTGCGGGCCGCGTAGTCGAAGGAGCGGAGCATGCCCGCGACGTCGCGGACCGCCGGCTGCGGGCGGCAGCGCTCGGCGAGCGGTTTCGCCGGCTCGCCCTCGAAGTCGATCACCGACCAGCCGCCGTCCGCCGCCCGGAGCGTCTGCCCCAGGTGGAGGTCTCCGTGGATCCGCTGGAGGTGCCCGGAGCCCTCGCCCGCCGCCGCGAAGACCGACCGGAGCCCCGGTACGTGCGGCAGCAGCGCCGGCACCGCCTGAGCGGCCGCGTGGAGGCGCTGGTCCATCTCGGCGGCCAGGTGTTCCGTCTGGGGGCGGAGCAGCGCCTCGGTGGGGAGTGCCGTCGCCAGGGCCAGGTGCACTTCTGCCGTCGCACGGCCGAGCGCGTGCGCCTCGGTCGTGAACTCGCGGCCCTCCGCCAGGGCGTCGAGCGCGAGCCGCCAGCCGTCCCGCGAGTCCCGCAGGTACGGCTGGAGGACGCCGAGCGTGCTCGCGCCCGACTCGAACCAGGCCACCGGCGCCGGTACCCGCGCGCATCCCGCGCGGGCGAGCGCGAGCGGCAGCTCCAGGTCCGGGTTCACCCCGGGGCTGACCCGGCGGAAGATCTTCAGGATGTACGTATCGCCGTACACGAGCGAGGAGTTGGACTGCTCCGCGTCCAGGACCCTGGGCGCGAGCGACGCGGGCAGTTCGGCCGTGCCCTGGAACGTGAGCGGGCCGATCCGGCCGGGCGTACGCAGCCGTTCGTAGAGCAACCCGGCGAGCCGCGGGTCCCGCAGCCCTTCGTAGACCGCCCGGCCCGCCAGCGGGCCCTGCCGGATCCGCCCGATCAGGGCGGGGGCCAGGCGCGGTGGCAGTTGGGTGCGTACCCCCAGGAGGAGTTGGTAGCAGTCCGCCGGTGTGCCGGTCGGGCGGCCGGGTTGCTCCACCCGGACGAGGAGATGCAGCAGTCCGGGTCCCGTGCCGTCCAGCGGCAGCAGCTCCGTGGCCGCCTCCAGGGTGAATCCGGTGACCCGGCGGCCCTTGCCCGCGAACCAGCGCTGCCGGGGCAGCCATTCATGGAGCAGGGGAGCGAGTGACGGAAGGAGGGCGGCCGGGGCCCGGGTGGTGGATGCGGTCTCCGGCATGGCATCGCGTCCTTTCCCCGGGGGGCGCAGATTCGAGTTCGCGTGAATCGAGTTCAAATGCGCAGAGTGTCCCGGATGGCGGCTTCGGCTGTCCGGATGTGCGGGACGTGTCGGATGGGGAAGATCCGTATGGGCCCGACAAGAAGGCCCGTATGGACCTGAATCGACTGTGTGTGGGACACAGTGCCCAGGGTGGCGCGGGGGAAACCCGTTCCACCCCGGGCAGTTGGCTGACGATGTGTCAGGGAGTTGCCAGCCGGCTCTTCTTCAGGCGGAACCAGTAGAAGCCGTGACCGGCCAGGGTCAGCAGGTACGGCCACTGCCCGATTGCCGGGAACCGCACCTGACCGATCAGCTCCACCGGGCTCATCCCGTCGAACTGCCGCAGATCCAGCTCCGTCGGCTGCGCGAACCGCGAGAAGTTGTTCACGCAGAGCACCAGGTCGTCGCCGGACTCCCGGAGGAAGGCGAGCACCGCCGGGTTGGAGGACGGCAGTTCCGTGTACGAGCCGAGCCCGAAGGCCACGTTCTGCTTACGGATCTCGATCATCCGCTTCGTCCAGTGCAGTAGCGAGGACGGCGAGGCCATCCCCGACTCCACGTTGGTCACCTGGAAGCCGTGGACCGGATCCATGATGGCCGGCAGCGTCAGCCGCCCCGGATCGCAGGACGAGAAGCCCGCGTTCCGGTCCGGCGTCCACTGCATCGGGGTCCGCACCCCGTCCCGGTCGCCGAGCCAGATGTTGTCGCCCATCCCGATCTCGTCGCCGTAGTACAGCACCGGCGAACCCGGCAGCGAGAAGAGCAGCGCGGTGAACAGCTCCATCTGCTTGCGGTCGTTGTCGAGCAGCGGGGCGAGCCGCCGCCGGATGCCGATGTTCGCCCGCATCCGGGGATCCTTGGCGTACTCCGCGTACATGTAGTCGCGCTCTTCGTCCGTGACCATCTCGAGCGTCAGCTCGTCGTGGTTGCGCAGGAAGATGCCCCACTGGCAGCCGTCCGGGATCGCCGGGGTCTTCGCCAGGATCTCCGAGACCGGTGTGCGCGACTCCCGCCGTACCGCCATGAAGATGCGCGGCATCACCGGGAAGTGGAACGCCATGTGGCACTCGTCGCCGCCCGAGGGGAAGTCCCCGAAGTAGTCGACCACGTCCTCCGGCCACTGGTTCGCCTCGGCGAGCAGCACCGTGTCCGGGTAGTGGTCGTCGATCTCCTTGCGGACCCGCTTCAGGAAGGTGTGGGTGGCCGGGAGGTTCTCGCAGTTGGTCCCCTCCTGCTGGTACAGGTACGGCACCGCGTCGAGCCGGAAGCCGTCGATCCCGAGGTCCAGCCAGAACTTCAGCGCCGAGAGGATCTCCTCCTGCACCGCCGGGTTCTCGTAGTTGAGGTCCGGCTGGTGCGAGAAGAACCGGTGCCAGTAGTACTGCTTGCGCACCGGATCGAAGGTCCAGTTCGAGGTCTCCGTGTCGACGAAGATGATCCGGGCGTCCTGGAACTGCTTGTCGTCGTCGGCCCAGACGTAGTAGTCGCCGTACGGCCCGTCGGGATGGGCGCGCGACTCCTGGAACCACGGATGCGCGTCGCTCGTGTGGTTCATGACGAAGTCGATGATCACGCGCATGCCGCGCTGGTGCGCCGCGTCGACGAACTCCACGAAGTCGGCGAGATCGCCGAACTCCGGCAGCACGGACGTGTAGTCGGCGACGTCGTAGCCACCGTCCCGCAGCGGGGACTTGAAGAACGGCGGCAGCCAGAGGCAGTCGACGCCCAGCCACTGCAGGTAGTCCAGGCGGGAGGTGATGCCCTTGAGGTCGCCTACGCCGTCCCCGTTGCTGTCCTGGAAGGACCGCACGAGTACTTCGTAGAAGACGGCCCTCTTGAACCAGTCCGGGTCACGGTCCTTGGCGGGCGTGTCCTCGAAGGTGTCGGGGACGGGTTCGTTGACAGTCATGGTGTGGGTGACCCTCCGGTCGACGGGGACGGTCGCAGAGCGAAGACGTGCGCGGGCGTGACGCCCGGCTCGAGGCGCACATAGTTGGCCCTGCCCCAGTGATAGGTCTCACCGGTGAGCTCGTCGCGCACCGGTACGGTCTCGTGCCAGTCGAGGCCGAGTTCCGGCATGTCCAACGAGACCGTGGCCTCCTGGGTGTGGTGCGGATCGAGGTTGGCGACCACCAGAACGGTGTTCGACCCCGAGCGCTTGCTGTACGCGATCACCGCCTCGTTGTCGGTCGTGTGGAAGTGCACGTTCCGCAGCCGGCGCAGGGCCGGGTGGCGACGCCTCACCCGGTTGAGCGTGGTGATCAGGGGCGCGATCGAGGCGCCCGCACGCTCCGCCGACTCCCAGTCGCGGGGCCGGAGTTGGTACTTCTCCGAATCCAGGTACTCCTCGCTGCCGGCGCGCAGCGCGGTGCCCTCGCACAGCTCGTAGCCGGCGTACACGCCCCAGGTCGGCGAGAGGGTGGCGGCGAGCACCGCCCGCACCTCGAAGGCCGGCCGGCCGCCCTCCTGGAGGTAGGCGTGCAGGATGTCCGGGGTGTTCACGAAGAAGTTCGGCCGCATGGACGCGGCCGCTTCGCCGGACAGCTCGGTCGCGTACTCGGTCAGCTCGGCCTTGGTGTTGCGCCAGGTGAAGTACGTGTACGACTGCTGGAAGCCGATCGCGCCGAGCGTGCGCATCATCGCGGGCCGGGTGAACGCCTCCGCCAGGAAGATCACGTCCGGGTCGGTGCCGTTGATCTCGCCGATCACCCGCTCCCAGAACACCACCGGCTTGGTGTGCGGGTTGTCCACCCGGAAGATCCGTACGCCGTGGTCCATCCAGTGCCGCAGTACCCGGACGGTCTCGGCGACGATCCCCTTCATGTCCTGGTCGAAGGCGATGGGGTAGATGTCCTGGTACTTCTTCGGCGGGTTCTCCGCGTACGCGATCGAGCCGTCCGCGCGGTGGTGGAACCACTCCGGGTGCTTCTCCACCCACGGGTGGTCGGGCGAGCACTGGAGCGCGAAGTCGAGCGCGATCTCCAGGCGCAGTTCGCGGGCGCGCGCCACGAAGGCGTCGAAGTCCTCGATCGTGCCCAGATCCGGGTGGACGGCGTCGTGCCCGCCCTCCGGGGAGCCGATCGCCCACGGCACGCCGACGTCGCTCGGGCTCGCCGCGAGGGCGTTGTTGGGGCCCTTGCGGTGCGTGGTGCCGATGGGGTGGATCGGCGGGAGGTAGACGACGTCGAAGCCCATCGCGGCGATCGCCGGCAGCCGCTCGGCCGCGGTACGGAACGTCCCGGCGACCGTCCTGCCCCGTACCTTCTTCACGCCCTCCGAGCGCGGGAAGAACTCGTACCAGGAGCCGTACAGCGCCCGCTCGCGCTCCACGCGGAGCGGCAACGCGGGCGAGGAGCTGACCAGTTCGCGCAGCGGGTGCCGCCTCAGCGCCTCGGTGACCTGCGGGGCGAGCGCGGCCGCGAGCCGGGCGGCGGCGGGCCGGGCGCCGTCGCGGAGCGCGTCGGCGGCCGCGAGGACGGCTTCCCGGCCGCCGCCCTTCTTCGGGACGCCCTTCGCGGCGCGCTCGTGCAGCTCCGCGCCCTCGGCGAGGACGAGCTCGGAGTCGATCCCGGCAGGGATCTTGATCTTCGCGGCGTGTCGCCAGGTCGCCAGCGGGTCGCTCCACGCCTCGACCGCGTACGTCCAGAGCCCCTCGGCGTCCGGCGTGACCTCGGCGCCCCACCGGTCGGTGCCGGGGGCCAGTTCACGCATCGGGAGCCAGGGGCCGGGACGGCCGGAGGGGCCGCGCAGCACGACATTGGCGGCGACGGCGTCGTGGCCCTCGCGGAAGACGGTGGCGGTGACCTCGAAGGTCTCCCCGGCCACCGCCTTCGCGGGCCGGCGGCCGCAGTCGACCAGGGGGCGGACGTCGAGTACGGGAATGCGTCCCATGAGCGGATTCACAGCATCACCTGAGGGGGTACGGGGGTGCGGGTGGTGGTGCGCTCTTTGTAGCTCCGTCGACGGCTGGCGGGTTGCGGGCATGGCCGCTCCTGTCCGCGTTCACTCGGATGGCGGGTCTACGGGGTGTACGTACGGGGGTTTGTACGGGGTGACACGGGGTGTACGTACGGGCTTTGTTCAGGGGTTCGTGCGGGGCTTCGTGCGAGGGTTCGTGCACGGGTGACACGGGGTTGTACCGGGGGAGCCTTCCACCCACTTCGGGTGGGCAATCCGGCGCTTTGTTAACTACTCGGGCGTAGTCGCGCGGGCAAGCGCCCCGACACGGGAAACCGGCCCCGTCCCTGAGGGACGAGGCCGGTCGTGGAGCGTGTTCCTGATCTTCAGCCCTGGGCCGAGGGCGACTGCTCCTCCGCGTCGCCGGACCACACCTGCCACGGCTGACGCGTCACCCACTCCTCCACCGGGGCCGCCCGCACCCCGAGCACCTCCGCCGAGACCCCGTCGTCGGCGGCGAGCAGCAGCGGGTCGGCGCCCGTCGCCATGTAGTGGTAGATCCCCGCGACGCCCGCCGCGGTCTCCGGGCCGAGCAGTCGGCCGAGCCCGCGCTCGAACACCTCCGGCGCCAGCTGCATGTACCGCACCGTGCGGCCGAGACCGCGGCTGAACGCGGCCGCCAGCTCGTCGCCCGTCAGCGACCGGTCCCCGCCGATGTCGAACGTACGGCCCTCCAGGCCCTCGCCGGTCAGCGCCGCGTGCACCGCCTCCGCCAGGTCCCGGTGGGAGAGCCAGGCCGTCGGCGTGGACGCGGGCAGCGGGTAGGCGAGGACGCCCTCGTCCACCAGGGCCGGTCCGTTCCACGGCGAGAACAGGTTGTCCAGATAGACCGGCGGCCGTACGACGACCAGCGGGACGCCGCTGCCGCGCAGCTCCTCCTCGGCGATCCGCCGCGTCTCGAACGCGGCCACCGACGTCGGGCCCTGCGGGACCCGGGTGTTGGCGTTCAGGACCAGGCGCACGGTGCCGGCCGCGAGGGCCGCCTGGGCCACGTTCCGGGCGTAGACGCGGATCCGCTCGGGCTCGTACACCAGCGGCAGCGTCACCACCCCGTGCGTCGTCCCCTCGAACAGCCGCCGGACGTCCGCGGGTCTGGCCAGGTCGCCCGGCACGAACAGGGCGCCCGGCAGCGGCGGCCGGTCGCCCGAGGGGCGCCGGGTGAGCGTCCGCACCCGGTGGTGCCGCTCGACGAGCAGGCGCGCGATCGCGCCGCCCTGGAAACCGGTCGCTCCCACGACCGCTACCCGCATCGGTATCTGACTGGACATGTGTCGTAGAGGCCCTTCGGTAGGGTGTGGTGGCTGCCGTGACGTCTTCTCTCAGGCTGGCGGCGGCGGCTCACACCGTTCAATTAACAAACCGGGGCGGAAGTTGAAGGATCGTCCATGGACACCGTGGCAACCGACCGTGACGACCGGCGTGAGGAAGACGAGGCCGAGGACCTCCTGAGCGAACTGCTCAAACCGCTGCGGCTGACCGGCGTCTTCGACAGCCGCTGGCACGTCCGCGCACCCTGGGCCATCGAGGGGGACGCCGAGCAGAGCTGTGCCGTGCTCCACTACATCGTCGAGGGCGGCTGCTGGATCACCGGCGACGGCCACCCGCCGCTGGAGCTGAACGCGGGCGACCTGATCCTCTTCCCCACCGGCAGCGCCCACCGGCTCTCCGACCGGCCCGACCGGCAGGGCGTGCCGCTCAGGGCCGTCCTGCCCGAACGCAAGCCGGGCACCTCGGGCGAGATCCGCATCGACGGCACAGGACCGGTGAGCCGGCTGCTGTGCGCCGGACTCCACTACGACGCCAGCGCGGCCAGCGGGCTCTACACCTCGCTGCCCTGGGCGCTCGTCCTCGACGGCGCCCAGGTCGACCGCGAGCCGTTGCTCCGGGACACCCTGCGGCTGCTCGCCGCCCCGGACCGCCCGGTCGGCCCCGGGGACCGGCTCATCACGCTGCGTGCCTTCGAGATGGCCCTCGTCCTCGCGCTCCGCCCGCTCCTGCGCGACCTCGCCGACAACCCGACCTCGCTGCCGCTGCTCCGGCACCCCGGGATCAGCCAGGCGGTGGTGATGATCGCCACCCGGTTCGCCCAGCCGTGGACCATCGACTCGCTCGCCCGCGAGGTCGGCATGTCCCGCTCGGCGTTCACGGCCGCCTTCCGCGAACTCGTCGGCGAGTCGCCGGCCCGCCACCTCACCTCCCGCCGCATGCAGGAGGCCGCCCGCCTGCTCTCCGAGACCTCCCTCCCGCAGTCCGCCGTCCCCTCCCGGGTCGGCTACCAGAGCGCGGTCGGATTCCACTTGGCGTTCAGGAAATGGTTCGGGATGACACCGGGGGAGTACCGGGCGGGCATGTGCCACGCCGCCTGATCCGTACAAATGCCGCGTGAACGTAACGAGGCTGGCCGGTTCTTAAGGACCGCTGGACGGACGTTCATTGCCTCGTGCGTGCCGGGCCGTGAAGGCTCGGGACCGGCAGTCAGCCGTGACGTACGAGGAGAGGCGATACCACCGTGACGAGGTCCGGGCAGGAGTATCTGGAGGCGCTGCGCGACGGGCGCGAGATCTGGCTCGACGGGGAGCGGATCAAGGACGTCACCGCGCACCCCGCCTTCCGGGCCACCGCGGCCTCCTTCGCCGGGCTCTTCGACCTCGCGCACGACTCGGCGCACGGTGAGACGCTCCTCTCCGGTGGGGTGCACCGCGCGTACGCCGTGCCCCGCTCCTACGAGGACCTGGTCGCCCGCCGATTGGCGTACAAGGTGTGGGCGGAGGCGAGTTACGGCTTCCTCGGACGGACCCCCGACTACATGGCCTCCGGTGCCGCCGGGTTCGCCGCCGCGCCCGAGGTGTTCACGACCGAGGGCTTCGACGGCTCCGAGAACGCGCTCGCCTACCATCGGCGGCTCGCCGAGGGCGGGTTGTACGGCGCCTTCACCATCACCGACCCCGCCAGTGAGGGCGTGCGGGTCGTCGGCGAGCGGGAGGGCGGGATCGTGGTGCGGGGGGCCAAGACCATCGGCACCGGGGCCGTCTTCGCCGACGAGATCCTGGTGGGGACCATCGAGCCGCTTCCGGCCGAGGCCGTCGAACGGGCCGTGACCTTCTCGGTGGCCGTCGACACGCCCGGTCTCAAGCTCGTCTCCCGTACCTCGTACGAAGGCAACGCCCGGTCCGTCTTCGACGCGCCGCTCTCCTCGCGGTACGACGAGAACGACGCGCTGCTCATCTGCGAGGACGTGTTCGTGCCGTGGGAGCGCGTGCTGACCTACCGGGACGTGGCCGCCACCGGCGCCATCTGGTGGCGGACGCCCGCCTATCTGCACTTCACGCACCAGTCCTCGACCCGTTTCTGGACCAAGCTGGAGTTCCTCACCGGTCTGGCCATCCTTCTCGCCCGGTCGAATGGGACCGAAGGCATTCCGCAGGTCACGCAGGCCATCGGGCGGCTGCTCGGCATGGTCGCCCAGGCCAAGGCGTTCGTCCTCGGCGCGGAGGCGTCCTGGGAGCCGGTCGCCGGCGGGCGCGGCGGGGTGCGGCCGGGGCAGGAGATCTCCTTCGCGCAGCGGATCATGGCCGGCGAGATCTATCCGCGGGCCGTGGCCGACATCAAGCTGCTCGCCGGTGGTGCCCTGCTGCAGACCCCGGCCAGTGGGCGCGAGTTGCTCCATCCCGAGCTCGGGCCGCTGATCCAGCGGTACGTCCGCACCCCCGGCGACCCTGCCGAGGACCGGATCAAGCTCCTCAAGCTGGCCTGGGACGCGCTCGGTTCGGAGTTCGCGGGCCGCCACGAGCAGTACGAGCGCTTCTACCAGGGCGCCCCGCACGTCTACCTCACCATGCAGACCTGGGCGGGCGCCGCCGACGCCTGCGAGAGCCTGGCACGCACCTGCCTGGACGGGTACGACCTGGGCACGAAGAAGTGAGCCCGGTGAAGGGCGCCCCTCTCGACCTCGCCGACCGCGTCCCCCGGGGCGCCCTCCCGCTGCTCGCCGCCACCCAGCTGCTGCTGATCCTCGACACCGCGATCGTCAACGTCGCGCTGCCCTCCATAGGCGAGGACCTCGGGGCGGGCTCCGCCGACCTGTCCTGGGTGGCCAACGCGTATCTGATCGCCTTCGGCGGCCTGTTGCTGCTCGGCGGCCGCGCCGCCGATCTGCTCGGCCACCGCAGGGTCTTCCTCGCCGGGCTCGGCCTGCTCGCCGCCGCCTCGGCGCTCGGCGGCCTCGCGCCGCACGCGGGTGTCCTGGTCGCCGCCCGGGCCGCGCAGGGCGTCGGGGCCGCGTTCGCCGCGGCCGCCGCCTTCGCCCTGCTGCTCGTCCTCTTCCCCGACGGGCCCGCGCGGCACAAGGCGCTCGCCGCCTTCGCCGCGATGGGCGGCCTGGGCGGTGTCCTCGGCACCGTGCTCGGCGGTGTCCTCACCGACCTCCTCGGCTGGCGCTCCACCCTCTGGCTCAACGTCCTCGCCGCGCTGCTCCTCGGCGCCCTCGTGCTGCGGCTCCTTGAAGGCCGTACGACACCGCCCGAGGACGGCGACCGCTTCGACCTCGCCGGCGCGCTCACCGTCACCGCAGGGCTCGCCCTCGTCGCGTACGCCCTCGTCGGCGCCGCCGGGCAGGGCTGGGTCTCCGCGCAGACCCTCGGCTCGGGCGGCGCCGGACTGCTGCTCCTCGCCGTGTTCGCGGTCGTCGAGACCCGGACCCGCCGGCCCCTCGTGCCGCCCGCGGTCCTCGCCCGCCCCGCGCTCCGGCTCGCCAACGTCCTCAGCGCCCTCGCCCAGATGACGCTCTTCCCGATGTTCTTCCTGGTGAGCCTCTATCTGCAGAGCGTCCTCGGGTACGCGCCCCTCGGCGGCGGCCTCGGTCTGCTGCCGCTCTCCCTGGTCGTCGTCGCGGTCGCCCCGCAGGCCGGCCGGCTCATCTTCCGGCTCGGCCTGACCCGGACCATGACCCTCGGATTCGTGTTGCTCAGCGCCGGAACCGGGTGGCTCGCCCTCGCGCTCCGCGCCGACGGCACGTTCCTCACCACCGTCCTCGCGCCCAGCCTGCTCCTCGGCGCGGCCCTGCCGCTGGTCATGGTGACCACCAACGTGGCCGCCACCGCCGACGCGGCCCCCGAGGAGACCGGGCTCGCCTCCGGACTCGTCAACACCGCCCAGCAGTTCGGTTCGGTGCTCGGCCTCGCCGTCCTCGTGGCCGTCGCCACCACCCGTACCGAATCAGCCACCGCGGCCGCCCAGACCGACGGCTTCCGGGCCGCTCTGCTCGTCGGCGGGGCCTTCGCCGCCGTCGCCGCGGTGATCTCCCTACGCTTGCGCCTGCCCACGCCGACCCCGGCGCCGCCACGCCAGGGACGCGTGACCGAACCACGGTGAGCACGGTGACCACGTAGACCCGGCGAGTGAGCCGAAGGGCGCCGCGGCCGTCGCACCGGAAGACCGCGCGCAGGTCCCGAGGAACGAGGGGCCCGCGCGCGAGCGACCGACGACGTCCGCGCGAGGCGCCCGGAGGCGAACGAGCCCCGAAACAGAGGGGGCATTCCGTTGGCCCTGTACGACCTTGTCGCGCCACGGCTCGAGGAACGCGGCGATCCGCGTTACCGCATAGCCGACATACGCGCCGCCGACCCGCTCGGCGCCGACGCACTGCTGGCGGCGGTGCCGGGGATGAACGAGCGCGGCGACGCGGCCGCGCTGACCGTCGCCCTGCGGGCCCTCGTCCCGGAGCGCGAACTGGCCGCCCAGTGGAGCGTGATCGACGCCCTCGCGGCCATGCGCGACCTCGGCCTCCTGCTCGGCTCCCTGAAACGCCACGGCATACAGCCCGTGGACGCCGTGCCCGAGGTCCTCCCGGTCCTCGAACTCCTCGGCCGGCGCACGGACATGGTGCCGCGCGACACCGTCCACCACTACACGACGTGGAACCCGCTCGGCCCCCGCCAGCGCATGTACACCGGCGACCCCATGGAGGCCCGGCTCCAGGACGCGGTCCGGATGGCGTTCCCCGGCCTCGTCTCCGCCCTCGACAGCTGCGCGCGGCTCGCCGAGCTCGAACCGTACGACCCCGGCTTCGCGGTCGCGCTCGACCGCACCGCCCACCACGTCCAGTCGATCGTCGACGCCATCGACTTCACCGTCGCCCACGTCAGCCCCGAGTACTTCGCGCTGACCCTGCGGCCGTACTTCGAGGAGGTCGAGATCGACGGGCGTGCCTACCTCGGCCCCGCCGCCGCCCAGGTCCCGCTCTGGCTGGTCGACCTGACGCTCTGGCAGTGCGACCGCTCCGACCCGGCCTACGACGCGTTCCTCGCCGAGTCCGTCCCGTACAGCCTGCCGTCCTGGCGCGCCTTCCACGCCCGGCACGCCGGCGGGGTGTCCGCCGTCAGCAAGCTCTCGGCCGCCGTCAGCTGGGAGAGCGGCCACCGGCTGCCCCCGCACCTGGCCGCCTCCGCCCTCGCGCTCGGCCGGGTCCTGAAGATCCTCAAGACCTTCCGCGCCCGCCACATCGGCATCGCCCGCAAGGCCTACGCGGAGGACGTCCGGCTGTACGAGGAGGGCAGCGGCGGCGCGCCCGTCGCCCTGCTGCGCTCGATACTCGACCTGACCCGGGACAACGACACGCTGGTGCGGCGCGCGGCGCAGGGCGCGTTGGGGACGCCAGGACACGGCGCGCACGCCGCCGCGCAGCGAGGGGGAGTCCGATGACCCTCCCGCCCCCGCTGCTCCACGTCGTCGTCGCGGGCGGCGGCATCGCCGGGCTCACCGCGGCCCTCGCCCTGCACGCCGCCGGATTCGACCGGGTCACCGTCGTGGAGTCCGTCCGCGAGAGCCGTCCCGTCGGCGCGGGCCTCAACCTGATGCCGCCCGCCGTCCGCGAGCTGGACGCCCTCGGTCTGCTGCCCCGTCTCGAAGCCGGCGCGCTGCGCACCCGCGAACTGCGCTACTACCACCGCTCGGGCGGCCTGATCTCCCGCGAGCCCCGCGGCCTCGGCGCCGGCTACCGCTGGCCCCAGCTCTCCGTCCACCGCGCCCACCTCCAGCAGGTCCTGGCCGAGGCGGTACGGGAACGGCTCGGCGCCGCCGCCCTGGTGACCGGCGTCCGGGTGACCGGCGTGGAGCCGCTGCCCGACGGCCGCCCCCGCATCCAGCTGGTCCACCGCGACGGCGCCGTCCGGGGCCGGGCCTCCCTCGAACCGGACGTCCTCGTCGGCGCCGACGGCATCCGCTCCGCGGTCCGGGCGGCGCTCAACCCCGGCGAGGGCGCCCCGCCGTGGAACGGGACGCTGATCTGGCGGGGCGTCTCCCGGATGCCCGCCCGGTCCGTCGGCACCTTCATGCTCATCGCGGGCGACGACCGGCAGAAGGCCGTCGTCTACCCGATGAGCGGGCCCTCGGGCCCCTTCCGCGAGGTCCTCGTCAACTGGGCGCTCGCCCGGCCCGCGGACCAGGCGGACGACCGGTACCTCGGCGACTGGAACCGACCGGTCCCTGTCGAAACGTTCCTGCACCATTACGAGGGCTGGGAGTTCGGCGGCGTCAGCGTCCCCGAGGTGCTCCGGGCCGCCACCGCCGCCCACGAGTACCCCATGGTCGACCGCGAGCCGCTGGCCGGGTGGACCCACGGCCGGACCACCCTCATCGGCGACGCGGCGCACGCCATGTACCCGATCGGCTCCAACGGTGCCTCGCAGTCCATCCTCGACGCGCGCGCCCTCGCGCACGCCCTCGCGCTCCACCGCGACCCCGCCGAGGCCCTCGCCGCCTACGAGGCGGCCCGCAGGCCCGTCACCACCGAGCTCCAGCGCGCGGGCCGGCGGCTCGGCCCCGAGGTCGTCATCGACCTGGCGCACCAGCGGGCCCCGCACGGCTTCACCGACATCCACCAGGTGATCCCCGCCGCCGAACTGGCCGACATCGCCGAGCGCTACGCCGCCACCGGCGCCGCCGAGCCGACCGTCGTCAACCTGGGCTCGCCCTACGAGGTGAAGCCCGGCGGACCGGTCCTTCCGGTGGGCGCGCCGCGCTGACGCCCCTCCCGGGCCACGGCACCACCCCCGCGCGCCGTGGCCCGGGAGGCCGGGGTGGCCTACCTTCGGTGGATGCACAGACCGGCTGCACAGCGTGGTGCGTCGGCTCCGCTCCGTACTCGCCTGCGAAGGTGGAACGCGTGAAGGCAATCCGTCGATTCACCGTGCGTCCCGTCCTCCCCGACTCCCTTCGACCCCTCACCGACCTGGCGCGGAACCTGCGCTGGTCGTGGCACGACTCCACCAGGGAACTCTTCCGCTCCGTCGACCCCGACCACGCCGACCAGGCCGGCCGCGCGGGCGAACGCAGCGCCGACGACCTCGACCCGGTCCGGCTGCTCGGCTCCGTCTCCGCCGCCCGGCTCGCCGCGCTCGCCGACGACCAGGAGTTCCTGGCCCGGCTGCGCGCCGCGGCCGAGGACCTCGACCACTATCTGCGCGCCCCCCGCTGGTACCAGGAGCAGCAGGGGCAGGGTGCGCGGCTGCCCGCGAGCGTCGCGTACTTCTCGCCCGAGTTCGGGGTCGCGGCCGCCCTGCCCCAGTACTCCGGCGGTCTCGGCATCCTCGCCGGCGACCACCTCAAGGCCGCGAGCGACCTCGGCGTCCCGCTCGTCGGCGTCGGTCTGCTCTACCGGCACGGCTACTTCCGCCAGTCGCTCTCGCGTGAGGGCTGGCAGCAGGAGCACTACCCCGTCCTCGACCCCGGCGAGCTGCCCGTCACCCTGCTCCGCGAGAGCGACGGCACCCCCGCCCGGGTCACCCTCGCGCTGCCCGGCGGCCGGGGCCTGCACGCCCACATCTGGACCGCGCAGGTCGGCCGCGTACCGCTGCTGATGCTCGACTCCGACGTCGAGGGGAACGCGCCCGCCGAACGCGAGGTCACCGACCGGCTGTACGGCGGCGGCAGCGAGCACCGGCTGCTCCAGGAGATGCTGCTCGGCATCGGCGGCGTCCGCGCCGTGCGCACCTACTGCCGGCTCACCGGCACCCCGGCGCCCGAGGTCTTCCACTCCAACGAGGGCCACGCGGGCTTCCTCGGACTCGAACGCATCCGCGAACTCGCCGGGGCCGGCCTGGACTTCGACGCGGCCCTGGAGACCGTCCGCGCCGGGACGGTGTTCACCACCCACACCCCCGTACCCGCCGGCATCGACCGCTTCGAGCGGAGCCTCGTCGCCCGCCACCTCGGCGAGGACGGCGAGCTGCCGGGTGTCGACGTCGGGCGGATCCTCGCGCTCGGGGACGAGACCCCGCTCGGCGGCGAACCCGGGCTCTTCAACATGGCCGCCATGGGCCTGCGGCTCGCCCAGCGGGCCAACGGTGTCTCCACCCTCCACGGCTCCGTCAGCCGGGCGATGTTCGGCGGCCTGTGGCCGGGCTTCGACCCGGAGGAGGTGCCGATCGGCTCCATCACCAACGGCGTCCACGCCCCGACCTGGACCGCGCCCGAGGTCGGCCGGCGCGCCGAGGGGGCGGACGACCGGGAGCTGTGGGAGCTGCGCAGGACCCTGCGCGAACAGCTCGTGACCGAGGTACGGGAACGGGTGCGAGGCTCCTGGCGGCAGCGCGGGGCCGGCGCCGCCGAACTCGGCTGGACCGACTCCGTCCTCGACCCGGACGTGCTCACCATCGGCTTCGCCCGCCGGGTCCCCTCGTACAAGCGGCTCACGCTGATGCTGCGCGACCCCGACCGGCTGCGGGCGCTGCTGCTCCACCCCGAGCGGCCGGTGCAGCTCGTGGTGGCGGGCAAGGCGCACCCGGCCGACCACGGCGGGAAGCGGCTCGTGCAGGAGCTGGTGCGGTTCGCCGACGACCCCCGGGTGCGGCACCGGATCGTCTTCCTGCCCGACTACGGCATGGCCATGGCCCGCAAGCTCTACCCCGGCTGCGACGTCTGGCTCAACAACCCGCTGCGCCCGCTGGAGGCCTGCGGCACCAGCGGGATGAAGGCCGCCCTCAACGGCTGCCTCAACCTCTCGGTCCTGGACGGCTGGTGGGACGAGTGGTTCGAGCCCGACTTCGGCTGGGCGATCCCCACGGCCGACGGGGCCGCGGCGACGGACGAGGAGCGCCGCGACGACCTGGAGGCGGCCGCGCTCTACGAGCTGATCGAGCGCCGGGTCGCGCCCCGCTTCTACGACCGGGGCCCGGACGGGGTGCCGGTCCGCTGGACGGAGATGGTCCGCAGGACGCTGCGGGACCTCGGCCCGAAGGTGCTCGCCGACCGCATGGTGCGCGAGTACGTCGAGAAGCTGTACGCCCCGGCTGCCCTGGCCCACCGCGCGCTCGCCCCGGCGGCCGCGCGGGAGCTCGCGGCGTGGAAGTCCCGGGCGCGGGGCGGCTGGCCGAAGGTCGCCCTCGACCACATCGAGGTCGGCGAGCTCGACGAGGACCTGGCCGACGCGGAGCTGGGCGCGACGACGGCGGTACGGGTCCGGGTGGCGCTCGGTGAACTGGGCCCCGACGACGTGGAGGTGCAGGCGGTGGCCGGCCGGGTCACCCCGGACGACGCGCTGGTGGAGACCCGGATCTGCGTCCTGAAGCCGGTGGGCGGCCCCGACCTGGAGGGCAGGCAGCTCTACGAGGGCTCGCTGGTCCTGGACCGTACGGGCTGCTTCGGCTGCACGGTCCGGGTGCTTCCGGCCCACCCGCTGCTCGCGTCCGCGGCGGAGCTGGGCCTGGTGACCCTGCCGACGGAGTGCACGGGGGAGGGGGCGGGCGTGCTCCTGAGGTGAGCTGTCGGCCTGTGGTCTGAACCAAGGTCTTGACGTGTCCATGGGGTGCCCTTAAGTTCCACGCTCGACGCGGAGTTCAATCCTCCGCCCGGCATTCACATACAGGAACGAAAGGCACCCCCCACATGCGCCTCAGAGCCCTGGTCCTCGCCCTCACGGCGGCCGTCGCCGTCACGGTCACGTCGACGGCCGTCGCCGGCCCGCCCCAGGCGGAAGAAGCCGTGCCCGCGCCCGCTCCGGTGAAGGCCGCCGCCCCGGCGGCCTTCACCCACCCCGGCGTCGTCGTCTCCCGCCCCCAACTCGACTTCGTCCGCGCGAAGGTGCAGGCGGGCGCGCAGCCCTGGAAGGGCGCGTACGACCAGATGATGGCGAGCCCGTACGCCTCCCTGAGCCGGGCGCCCAAGCCCCGCGCGATCGTCGAGTGCGGCTCGTCCTCCAACCCGAACCACGGCTGCACGGACGAGCGGCAGGACGCGGTCGCCGCGTACACGCAGGCGCTGGCCTGGTACATCACCCGGGACGACCGGCACGCCCAGAAGGCGATCGCGATCATGGACGCCTGGTCGGCCGTGATCACCGACCACACCAACTCCAACGCCCCGCTCCAGACCGGCTGGGCGGGCTCCTCCTGGCCCCGGGCCGCCGAGATCATCAAGCACACGTACACCGGCAGCTGGGCCAACTCCGGCCGCTTCGCGACGATGCTGCGGAACGTCTACCTGCCCGAGGTCATCAACGGCGCCGCGACCAAGAACGGCAACTGGGAACTCATCATGACCGAGGCCGCGATCGGCATCGCGGTCCACCTGGAGGACCGCGCGGCCTACGACAAGGCCGTCAAGACCTACCTCGGCCGGGTCCCCGCCTACATCTACCTGGCCTCGGACGGCTCCACGCCGAAGCCGCCGCCGAACAGCTCCATCGACACCCGCGACGAGATCGTGAAGTACTGGCAGGGCCAGTCCACCTTCGCCGACGGCATCTCCCAGGAGACCTGCAGGGACTTCGGCCACACCGGCTGGGGCCTCGCCGCTGCCGTCCACACCGCCGAGACCAGCCGGATCCAGGGCGCCGACCTCTACCCCCAGGTCTCCGAGCGGCTGCGGCACGCGCTGGGCTTCCACACCAAGTACGAGAACGGCACGGCCGTCCCGTCCTGGCTCTGCGGCGGCACGGTGAAGCCGGGCCTCGGTCGGGTGACGGAGATGGGGTACAACGCGCTGAACGGCCGCATGGGGATCGGGATGACCAACACCAAGACCTACACCGAGTCCCACCGGCCCTCCGGCACCGACAACTACTTCGTCTCCTGGGAGACCCTGACCCACGCGGGGAACCCGAGCTGACGCGGGCTCACCCCACGATCGCCTTGTCGGCGAGGCGCCCGTCGACCAGACAGAGCCGGTAGACGGGCACCGAGGCCGTCATCGTCGCCCGGTAGTACAGGCAGGCGTCCATCCCGGGCGGCTCGGGCGGGGCGTCGGCGGGCGGCCCGTCCAGGGGGTGCGGCGGGAGTTCCTCGGAGTCGGCGGCGAGCGGTGCGCCGACGCGGAGGCCGGCGTAGTCGTCCCGGTCCAGGAAGGACCGGGACTGCGTCCACAGGCCGAAGGCCAGCATGACGACACCGAGCGCGGCGACAAGGGCGAGCGGGATCCAGATCGCCCGCGCCAGCCCGCGCCGCACCTCCCGCCGCGCCTGTTCCCGTTCCCGTACGGACGTGGGCGCGGCGACGGGTACGGGCGTGGCCTTCCCCGGCTCCAGGGGCAGCACCGCCCGTACGACGAACCCGCCGTCCGCCCGCGCCCCATGGCTCAACCGCCCCCCGGCGAGCCGCACCCGCTCGTCGAGCCCGACGAGCCCGGTGCCGCCCGAGGCGGCGGGGCCGCCGTCGGCCGCCCCGTTCGAGACGGCGACCGTGACGGTGTCCGCCGTGCGCTCCAGGACGACCCGGACCGGGGCTCCGGGCGCGTGCTTGGCCGCGTTCGTGAGGGACTCCACCACCAGGCGGTGGACCGCGCGGTCGACCATCGGCGGGGTCGCGCCGTCCGGCCCGCGCCGCGTCAGCTCCACCCCGAGACCGGACGCGCGGGCCCGCTCCACGACCTCCTCGACCGTCTCCCCGACGGGGGTGGTCGGCGCGCCCGGCTCGCGCAGCACCCCGATGATGTCCCGCAGCCGGGCCGTCGCGTCGGCGGCGGCCACCCGCAACTCCCCGGCCGCCGCCTGCTGCCGCGCGCCGAGCGCCGGATCGACCTCCAGAGCGGCGGCGCGCAGCGCGATCAGCGCGAGGTCGTGACCGAGCGAGTCGTGCATGTCGCCCGCGATCCGCGACCGTTCGCGCAGCCGCTCCCGGTCCGCGACGGCCTCCTGCTCGCGCTCCATGCGGGCGGCCAGCTGCCAGCCGGCCCGGACGAGCCGGGTGTACTGGCGCACGTACCGGCCCGTCAGCCAGGGCGCGACGATCGCGAGCGCGAGGACGAGAACGACGGTGAAGCCCTGGGAGACGTTCCCGTCCGAGAGCGGCACGAGCGCGAAGCCGAGCGCGGCGACCGTCGCGAACAGGGCCGGCGCGGCCCAGGTGGGCCGCTGCTGCCGCCGGCCCGCGAGGTAGCCGAAGACGACGAGCGCGAGCGCGTACGCCGGGGTGAACAGCTCCGGTGACGTGGCCAGGCTCAGACCGACCGCGAGGCCCAGCGAAACCAGTGGCAGGCCCCGGCAGCACGCCACGGCCACGCCGAGCACGAAGATCCCCACGACGACCTGCCCCCAGGAGCCGCCGTCGTTCGGGTCGAGCCGCAGCAGCACGGGGGTGGCGAGCAGCCCCCAGAGGCCCAGATCGAGCAACAGGTCCCGGAGTCGTTCACCGCGCATCGGCCCAGCTTGCCGGACGACGACGCCCGGGCGCCCCCGACGAAAGTGAGGGCGCCCCTCAGCCCTCGACAAGCCCCGCCTCGTACGCCAGGATCGCCAGCTGGACCCGGTTCTTCAGGCCGAGGCGGGACAGGACCGCGCTCACGTGGGCCTTCACGGTGCCCTCGACGACGTACAGGCGGGCCGCGATCTCGGCGTTCGAGAGGCCCGCGCCGACCAGGGCCACCACCTCGCGCTCCCGGGCCGTCAGCGGGTCGAGGCGCTCGCGCGCCTCCGCCGCCCGCGAGAGCCGGCCGGTCGGCAGGTGGGCGATGACCCGCCGGGTGACCTCGGGGGAGAGGAACGCGGCCCCGGCGGCCACCGCCCGTACCCCCGTGAGCAGCTCCCTCGGGTCACCGGACTTGAGCAGGAAGCCGGCGGCGCCCGAGCCGAGGGCCTGGGCGATGTACTCGTCCTCCGAGAACGTCGTGAGCATCACGACCGCCGCGTCCGGCACCGCCCGCCGCAGCTCCTCCGCCGCCCCGAGCCCGTCGAGCCGGGGCATCCGGATGTCGAGCAGGACCACGTCCGGCAGATGGCGCCGCGCCAGCTCGACGGCCTCCCGGCCGTCACCCGCCTCCGCGACCACCTCGATCCCCGGGTCGGCGGCGAGGATCGCCCTGACCCCGGCCCGGATCATCGTCTCGTCGTCCGCGAGCAGCACCCTGATCATGCGTGCCACCCTACGCAGACGCGGGGAAGCCCCGGGGGCACGGCCCCCGGGGCTTCCCTCACTCACTTCGCGCTGCGCGAGCCGCTGCGGCGGCCCTTACGGGAAGGTGAGCTTGACGCTGTTGATGTAGCCGGTGTCGATCGCGGCCCGGTCCTGGACGCGGAGCTTCCAGGCGCCGTTGGCGACCTCCGAGGAGGCGTTCACGGTGTAGGACTGCACGATGTTGTCGGCGCTGCCGCCGGTCCGGTTGTGCAGGTTGTAGACCGAGCCGTCGGGGGCGACGAGGTCCACGATCAGGTCACCGCGGTAGGTGTGGACGATGTCCACGTCCACCTTGAGCGCGGCCGGCGCGTTGCCGGTGACGCCCGTGACGTTGACCGTGGAGGTCACCGCGGCGCCGTTGTCCGGGATGGACACGTCGGCCGCGTTCTCGAAGACCTTGCCGCCGGGGTTGCCGCCGCCGGGGCGCGAGCCCACGTTGATGCCGGCCCAGGCGTGCTCGACGGCCAGGACCTCGGGGCTGCCGGCGCCGTACAGCTCGGTGGCGACCGCGACCGTACCCGTACGGGCACCCGCGTAGTTCGTGTTGGAGCTGAACTTCGTGGTGAGGGCCTTGAACCAGATCAGCGAGGCCTTGTCCCGGCCGATGCCGGTGACGGGCAGGCCGTCCGAGGTCGGCGAGTCGTAGTTGACGCCGTTGATGGTCTTCGCGCCGCTGCCCTCGGAGAGCAGGTAGTACCAGTGGTTCGCCGGGCCCGAGGAGTAGTGGACGTCGATGCCGCCGATGCCCGAGTACCAGGCGTCCTTGGACGAGCCGTCCTTGCTCGGCTTGTCCATGTACCGCAGCGGGGTGCCGTTGCCGCGGATGTCGATCTTCTCGCCGACGAGGTAGTCGCCCTTGTCCGAGGCGTTGTTGGCGTAGAACTCGACCGCCGCCGCGAAGATGTCGGAGGTGGCCTCGTTCAGACCGCCGGACTCACCGCTGTAGACCAGGCCGGCGGTGTTCGAGGTGACACCGTGCGACATCTCGTGCGCGGCCACGTCGATCGAGGTGAGCGGCTTGGTGTTGCCCGCGCCGTCGCCGTACGTCATGCAGAAGCAGGAGTCCTGCCAGAAGGCGTTGACGTACGCGTTGCCGTAGTGGACGCGGGAGTACGCGCCGACGCCGTCACCGCGGATGCCGGAGCGGCCGTGCACGTTCTTGAAGTAGTCCCAGGTGACCCCGGCGCCGAAGTGCGCGTCCGCGCCCGCGGTCTCCGCGTTCTGCGGGGTGCCGTCGCCCCAGATGTCGTCGGCGCCCGAGAACAGCGTCCCGGTGCCGGACGTGCCGCGGTTGAGGTTGTACGTCTTGTGGTTGCCGCGCCCGGTGTCGGTCAGCGTGTACGACGGCGCGGTGCCGAGGGTCACCTGGCCGCTGTACTGGGTGTTGCCGGTACCGGTGTGGACGGCCTGCCACTCGTACAGCTTCTTGCCGGTGGTGGCGTCGGTGACGACGTGCAGCTCGTTCGGCGTGCCGTCGTGCTGGAGGCCGCCGACGACGGTCTCGTACGCGAGGACGGGCGAACCCTGCGCCATCCAGACGACCTTGCGCGGGGCGCGGTCGGCGGCGGTCTCCTTGGAGCCCTCCGCCTTGGCCTCGGCGACGGCCTGCTTCTCGGCGGCGGCCGGGGCGACGTCGGCGGTCGTGTCGACGTTCTTCAGCTCGGCGCGGGAGGCCTTGGTGACGCCCTGCGTGACGCCGGCCCTGGTCTCCTGGACGACCAGGTCGCCACCGAGGACCGGGAGTCCGGCGTACGTGCGCTCGTAGCGCGTGTGGGTCGTGCCGTCGCGGTCCTGGACCACGTCACGGACGACGAGCTTCTCCTGGGCGCCGAGCCCGAGGGACTTGGCGGTGGCCGCCTTGTCCGCGTCGGCCGCGCGTATCAGCGCGGTGCGCTGGGCCGGGGAGAGGTCCGCCGGCAGCTTGCCGGGGTTGGCCTGTCCGGCGGCCTGTGCCTTGGGGGCGACGGGCAGGCCGGGGTCGGCGGCGGTCGCGGAACCGGACTGGACGCCGACCGCGATCATGGCGGCGGCGGCGATCAGAGCGCCGGTCGCGGTGGCGCGACGGCTGGGCGTGGATCTCACGCAGACTCCTTTTGCGAGGGGGGTACCGGACGGCTGGGTGGGTCGTCCGGGCGGTGCAAACAGAGCTGTGGAGCACGAACTCTCATACGAGTCGGGGAGAGAGTGGCAGTCGTGACGGCAATCTGTCAGGAGCGCGTCAACAACTTGGCCGGAAATCGTCCGGAGCCCGAAACCCGGCGTTCGTTAACCGGACGTTTCATCGATCATGGGGGCGTCGTCGTGCGGTGTTCGTCGCGGCCCGAATTCGCAAGGCGTCCACGGGTTGAGAACGGACCCGCACCCTCGCCCGGACCGCCCGACGGACGATTCGCGCCACACCCGGAGATCCCGTAGCGGCGTGGCTCGTTCCGCCCCCTTGCCCCGGCAGGTCAAGGTGACGGTCAGTCAGTCGTCCTGGGCGTCTCACCCCACCAGGCTGTCCCGCCATGCCCGGTGCAGCCCCGCGAACCGGCCCTCGCCGTCGCTGAGTTCGTCCGGTGTGCCGTCCTCCACGATCCGGCCCGCCTCCATCACCAGGACGCGGTCCGCGATCTCGACCGTCGAGAGGCGGTGGGCGATCACGACGGCCGTGCGGCCCGCGAGCACCGTGTCCATGGCGCGCTGCACCGCCCGTTCCCCCGGCACGTCGAGCGAGCTGGTCGCCTCGTCCAGGATCAGCACCGCCGGGTCCGCGAGCAGGGCGCGGGCGAAGGCCACCAACTGCCGCTGGCCCGCCGAGATCCGGCCGCCCCGCTTCCGTACGTCCGTGTCGTAGCCGTCCGGGAGGCCCGCGATGAAGTCGTGCGCGCCGATCGCCTTCGCCGCCCGCTCGATCTCCTCGCGGCTCGCGTCCGGCCGCCCGATCGCGATGTTCTCGGCGACCGTCCCGGAGAACAGGAACGCCTCCTGGGTCACCATCACCACGCCCCGCCGCAGTTCGGGCGTCGACAGCTCGCGGACGTCGACGCCGTCGAGCAGCACCCGGCCTTGCGTCGGGTCGTAGAACCGGGCGAGCAGCTTGGCGAGCGTCGACTTGCCCGCGCCCGTGGAACCCACCACCGCGACCGTCTGCCCCGCCGGAATCGTCAGGTCGAAGCGGGGGAGTACCTCGCCACCGGTCCGGTACGCGAAGCTCACCCCGTCGAAGACGACCTCGCGGCCGGGGCGCCCGCCCCCGCTCGCCGGCAGCTCCTTCGGCGCGACGGCCTCCGGGACACCGGGCTCCTGCGCGAGCAGCCCCGCGATCTTGCCGAGGGAAGCGGCCGCCGACTGGTACGAGTTGAGGAACATGCCGAGGCGGTCGATCGGGTCGTAGAGGCGTCGCATGAACAGCACCGCCGCCGCGAGCACACCCAGCTCCAGCGTTCCGCCCGCGACCCGGTACGCACCCCACAGGCACATGCCCGCCACGGCCGTGTTCGCGATGAGCCGGGAACCGACGACATAGCGGGCCATCTCCAGGAGCGCGTCGCCGTTGGAGCGCTCGTGCCGCTGGTTGAGCCCGGCGAACTCGGCGTCGTTGGCCCGCTCCCGGCGGAACGCCCGCACCGGACGGATCCCGTTCATCGTCTCCGCGAACTTCACGATGACGCCCGCGATGGCGGTCGACCGCTCGGCGAAGACGACAGCCGCCCGCCGCTGGTAGAGCCGTACCAGCAGATACAGCGGCACGAAGGAGGCGACCGCGACCGCGCCGATGCCCAGGTCCAGCCAGAGCAGCATCACCGAGATGTACACGAACGCGAGGACGACCCCGATCAGCTCCTGGAGCCCCTCGGCGAGCAGCTCGCGCAGCGACTCCACATCGGTGGTGGACCGGGAGATGAGCCGGCCCGAGGTGTACCGCTCGTGGAAGTCGACGCTCAGCACCTGCGCGTGCCGGAAGATCCGCCCACGCAGATCGAGCAGCACGTCCTGGTTGACGCGCGCGGCGCGGCGCAGGAAGGCGTACTGGAGGAGCCCGCCGGCCAGGGCACAGATCACGTACCCGACGGCGACGGCCACGACCGGCCCGTAGTCGCCGTCCCGGAAGGCCGGCACGCCCCGGTCGATGGCGTACGCGACGAGCAACGGCCCCGCCTGCAGCGCCGCCTGCTGGAGCAGCAGCAGGAGCGCGGCGACCGTCACCCGCGCCCGGTGCGCCGAGAGCAGCGACCGCAGCAGGGCCCCGGTGGCACCGGGGGCGGTCGGCAGGTCGTCCCGGTCGAAGGGGTCGCCGCCGGCGGCGGGCGCGTCCGTGCCCGGCGCCTTCTTCGCGTCCGTCATCGTGTCTCAGCCCCCTCGCCCGACATCAGCCAGGCGTACTCGGCGTTGCTCCGGAGCAGTTCGTGGTGGGTGCCCACCGCCGCGACCCGGCCCTCCGACAGGAGCGCCACCCGGTCAGCGAGCAGGACCGTCGACGGCCGGTGGGCCACGACCAGAGCCGTCGTGTCGCGCAGGACCTCGCGGAGGGCGGCCTCCACCAGGGCCTCCGTGTGGACGTCGAGCGCGGAGAGCGGGTCGTCGAGGACCAGGAAGCGGGGCCGTCCGACGACCGCGCGGGCCAGGGCGAGGCGCTGGCGCTGGCCGCCGGAGAGGCTCAGCCCCTGCTCGCCGACCTGGGTGTCCGTGCCCTCGGGCAGCGCCGTGACGAAGCCGTCCGCCTGGGCCACGGCGAGCGCCCGCCACAGGTCTGGTTCGCCGGCCTCTCCCGTATCGGAGGCCTCACCGGAGTCCGTACCGGAAGCCGTCCCGCCCATCAGCACGTTCGTGCCGACGCTCGCCGAGAAGAGGGTCGGCTCCTCGAAGGCCACCGCGACGAGCCCGCGCAGCCGTTCGCGCTCCATGAGCGCGATGTCCTCGCCGTCCAGCAGGATCCGCCCGCCGGTCGCCTCGTGCAGGCGCGGCACGAGCGCGGTGAGCGTCGTCTTGCCGGAACCGGTCGCGCCGACGAGCGCGAGGGTCTCGCCCGGCCGGATGTGGAGGTCGACGCGGTCGAGCACGGGAGGGGCGTCCGGCGGCGCGTCCGGGTAGCGGAAGGTGACGTTCTCGAACCGGACCCCGTCCAGGGCCCCCGGCACGGCGGTGCCCGGCCCCGGCGTCTCCTCCGGCGCGTCCATCACCTCGAAGTACCGTTCCGTCGCCGTCGCCGCCTCCTGGCTCATCGCGAGCAGGAAGCCGATCGACTCCACCGGCCAGCGCAGCGCGAGCGCGGTCGACAGGAAGGCGACGAGCGTGCCCGCCGACAGCTGCCCGTCGGCCACCTGGACGGTGCCGAGCACCAGCGCGGCGCCGATCGCCAGCTCGGGGATGATCGTGATGAGCGCCCAGATCCCGGCGAGCAGCCGCGCCTTGACCAGCTCCGTGCCGCGCAGCCGCTCGGCGAGCGCGCCGAACGCGAGCGCCTGGCTGCGGTGGCGCCCGAACCCCTTGACGATCCGGATGCCGAGGACGCTCTCCTCGACCACCGTCGTCAGGTCGCCGACCTGGTCCTGGGCGCGGCGCGCGACGAGCGAGTACTTCGTCTCGAAGAGCGAGCAGAGGACCACCAGCGGGATCACGGGGGTCAGCAGCAGGAGCCCGAGCGACCAGTCCTGGGCGAGCAGCAGCACGAAACCGGCCAGGATCGTCACGCCGTTGACGACGAGGAAGGTCAGCGGGAAGGCCAGGAACATCCGGAGCAGCATCAGATCGGTCGTGCCGCGCGAGAGCAGCTGGCCCGAGGCCCACCGGTCGTGGAAGGCGATCGGCAGCCGCTGCAGCCGTCCGTACAGATCCTCCCGCATCCGCGCCTCGACCCCGGCGAGCGGCCGCGCCACCAGCCACCGCCGGAACCCGAAGAGCACGGCCTCCAGGATTCCGAGCAGCAGCAGATACAGCGCGCCGAGCCACACCCCGCCGGGATCCCCCGCGGCGACGGGCCCGTCCACCATCCACTTCAGGACGAGCGGAAACACGAGCGACAGACACGAGGCGACGATCGCGACCACGGCGGCCGTGACCAACCGCCCCTGGACCGGACGTACGTACGGCCACAGGCGCAGCAGGTTCCGTACGGCGGACTTCTTGGTGACTGCATCTTCTCCGGGCATCACGAGCGAGCCTACGGTTCACCACTGACACCGCTCATGTGGTTTTCCGGCCACCCGGCGGTCGCACCGGACGCCCGCCGGTCGTACCGCCGGTCAACCGATCGATTGACCGCGGGTCGAGCGCGATGGCCGATGTCGCCGCGAGGCCGCTCGCGCCAGCCTTGAGCCATGCCAATGATCGAAGTACAGGGCCTGCGCAAGGCCTACGGCGACAAGGTCGTCGTCGACGGAGTCTCCTTCGCGGTCGAGGAGGGGGAGATCTTCGGGATCCTCGGCCCCAACGGCGCCGGCAAGACCACGACCGTGGAGTGCGTCGAGGGGCTGCGGACCCCGGACGCCGGGACCGTGCGGGTCGGCGGGCTCGACCCCGTCGCCCACCACGCCGACGTCACGCGCATCCTCGGCGTCCAGCTCCAGGAGAGCGAACTCCAGGCGAAGATCACCGTCCGCGAGGCCCTGGAGCTGTACGCCTCCTTCTACGAACGGCCCGCCGACTGGCGCGGGCTCGTCGAGCGCCTGGGGCTCGAAGGGCAGCTGGGCAGCCGGTTCGGGAAGCTGTCCGGCGGGCAGAAGCAGCGGCTCTTCATCGCGCTCGCCCTGATCGGCGACCCGCGCGCCGTCGTCCTCGACGAGCTCACCACCGGGCTCGACCCGCGCGCCCGGCGCGACACCTGGGCGCTCATCGAGGACGTCCGGGCCTCCGGCGTGACCGTCCTGCTCGTCACCCACTCCATGGAGGAGGCCCAGCGCCTCTGCGACCGGATCGCCGTCATCGACAAGGGCCGGCTCGCCGCGCTCGACACCCCCGACGGGCTGATCGGCCGCTCCACCGCCGCCAAGGTCATCTCCTTCGCGGCCGGCACCCCGCTGGACCCGGCCGAGCTGCGCGCCCTGCCGGCGGCGGCCGCCGTGGAGACCCGGGACGGGCGGACCGTCGTCGAGGGCACCGAGGCGACCGTCGACGCCTTCGTCGCCCTCCTCGCCCGCCGGGGCGTCACCGCCCGCCAACTCCGGGTCGCCGACGCCACCCTCGACGACGCCTTCCTCGACCTGACGGGAGCCGACCAGCGATGAGCACCGCCACCACCATGGTCCTGAAGACCGAGGTCCGTCTCTTCACCCGGGAACCCGGCGCCCTGTTCTGGGTGATGGCCTCGCCGACCGTCCTCCTCGTGATCCTCGGTCTGATCCCGTCCTTCCGCGAGGTCTCCGCCGACCTCGGCGGTCGCCGCGTCATCGACCTCTACGTCCCCGTCTGTGTCCTGTTCGCCGTGATCATGGCCGGCATCCAGGCCATGCCGCCCGTCCTCGCAGGACACCGCGAACGCGGCATCCTGCGCCGGATGTCGACCACTCCCGTCCGCCCGGCCGCGCTCCTCACCGCCCAGATCGTGCTGCACGGGGTCGCGTCGCTCGTCTCCGCCGTCCTCGTCATCGTCGTCGGCCGCCTCGCCTTCGCCGTCCGGCTGCCGCAGGACCTCGCCCCGTACGCCCTCGCGCTCGTGCTCGCCGTCGCCGGCGGCCTGGCCCTCGGAGCCGCCATCTGTGCCGTCTCCCGTACGCAGAACATCGCCTACGCCGTCGGTTCGGCCGTGTTCTTCCCGACGATGTTCACGGCCGGCGTCTGGGTTCCTGTGCAGGTGCTGCCCGATATGCTCCGGACCGTCGTGCAGTTCACGCCGTCCGGCGCCGCCTCGCAGGCCCTCGACACCGCGACGACGGGCGGGGGGACCGCGTGGGTCGCGCTGGGGGTGATGGCGCTGTGGACGGCCGTCCTCACCGTGACGGCGGCGCGCTGGTTCCGCTGGGAATGACGGAGGGGACGCAAGGGTGATGGCCACGACGGTCGAGGAGCGGTGGCGCCAGTTCTTCCGCTGGGGTCCGTACGGTCTGCTCGCCATCGCGGTGGTCCTCGCCGCGACGGCGGCCGACGCGATCGACATGAGCCGTACGGAGGCGTTCGCCGCCGCGGCCCTGGCCGCCGCCGCGCTCGTCCTCCAGATCGGCTGGGACCTCCACCGCCGCCGCGCCGCCCCCGCTCCCCCCGAGTCGGAGGCGGACCCGGCGGACGGACCCCCCGTCGTCCTGGACGCCCCAGGACCGGCGTCCACCGCCTACTACACCGTCCGCACCGCCCTCGCCTTCGCGCTCACCTGGCTCAACCCCTTCTTCGCCGTCCACGCCTCCATCGGCTACTTCGACGGCCCCCACCTGCTGCCCCGCAGGCTCGTCCGGGCCGGGCTCCTCGTCACCGCCGTCATCATGGCCGGAGCCCAGGCCGGCGGACTCCCGCCGACCTCGCTCGTCGTCTGGGTCGCCTTCGGCGGACTGTTCGCGCTCAACGCCTTCCTCGCCCTGGTCTTCTCCCACCTCGGTACGAAGGAGGCCGAGAAGGCCGTCGAGCGGGCCGCCACCATCACCGAACTCGCCCGTACCAACGCCCGCCTGGAACAGGCCCTCGCCGAGAACGCCGCCCTCCAGGCCCAGCTCCTCCTCCAGGCCCGCGAGGCCGGGGTCGCCGACGAACGGCGCCGGCTCGCCGCCGAGATCCACGACACCATCGCCCAGGGTCTTACCGGCATCATCGCCCAGCTCCAGGTCGTCACGGCCACCCCCGACGCCGAGCTCGCCCGGGTCCACGTCCAGCGCGCCGCCGACCTCGCCCGGCACAGCCTCGGCGAGGCCCGCCGCTCCGTGCAGAACCTGAGCCCGGCCGCCCTGGAGCACGACCCGCTCCCCGAGGCGCTCAGGAAATCGGTCGCCGCCTGGTCCGAACGGACGGGCATCACCACCCGGTTCACCGTCACGGGCACCGAGGAACCGACCCACGACGAGGTCGCCGCCACCCTCCTGCGGATCGCCCAGGAGGCCCTCGCCAACGCCGAACGGCACTCCGGCGCCACCCGGGCCGGCGTCACCCTCTCGTACATGGGCGACGAGATCACCCTCGACGTACGGGACGACGGGCGCGGCTTCGACCCGGCGGCCGTCCCGACCCGGACCACCCGCACCACCTCCGGCAGCGGCGGCGGCTTCGGCCTCGACGGCATGCGCGCCCGGGCCGAACGCCTCGCCGGCCGCGTCACCCTGGAGACCGCCCCCGGCGAGGGCACGGCGATCTCCGCCCGCGTACCGTTGGTGCACCATGGCTGACCGCACCCCCACCACGCTGCTGATCGTCGACGACCACCCGGTCGTACGGGACGGGCTGCGCGGCATGTTCACCGCCGACCCCGGCTTCCGCGTCCTCGGCGAGGCCGCCGACGGCGTCCAGGGCGTCGAACTCGCCCTGAGCCTCGACCCGGACGTCGTCCTCATGGACCTGCGGATGCCCGGCGGCAACGGAGTCGACGCCATCGCCGAGCTGACCCGGCGCGGCGCCCGCTCCCGGGTCCTCGTCCTCACCACGTACGACACCGACACGGACACCCTCCCCGCGATCGAGGCGGGCGCCACCGGCTACCTCCTCAAGGACGCCCCGCGCGAGGAGCTGTTCGCGGCCGTCCGGGCCGCCGCCGAGGGCCGTACGGTCCTGTCACCCGCCGTCGCCAGCCGCCTCGTCTCCCGCGTCCGCACCCCGGCCGCCCCGGTCGACGACTCGCTCTCCGCCCGCGAACGCGAGGTCCTCGAACTCGTCGCCAAGGGCACCTCCAACCGCGCCATCGCCGCCGAGCTGTTCATCAGCGAGGCGACGGTGAAGACCCATCTGACGCACATCTTCGGCAAGCTCGGCGCCAAGGACCGCGCGGCGGCGGTGGCGGTCGGATACGAACGCGGCATCCTCGGCCGCACCTGACGAGGCCCCCGGTCCCTCACCCCCCGACCCGCAGCAGCCACACCGAGCGCGCCCCCACCGTCACCGTCGCCCCGCCCGCGTACACGGTCTCCGGGGCGTGCGTCTGGTCCTCCAGGGCGGTGTCCAGGACCAGTTCGTACGACTCCGCCCACGGCGGCCCCGGCAGCCGGTACTCCGCCGGGCGCGGGCCCGCGTGCAGGATCGCCAGGAAGCTGTCGTCGGTGACCTGCTTCCCCCGCTCGTCCCGCCCCGGGATGTCCCGGCCCGAGAGATAGAGGCCCAGCGTGGCCGCCGGCGCGTACCAGTCGGCCTCCGTCATCTCCGTGCCGTCCGCCGTGAACCAGGCCAGGTCCCGCAGCCCGTCCGCGCCCTGCGGACGCCCGGAGAAGAACGCACGGCGGCGCAGCACCGGATGCCGGTGCCGCAGCGCGAGCAGCCGCCGGGTCAGGGCGAGCAGCTCGCGCCGCCCCGGGTCCTCGGGCAGGGCCCAGTCGAGCCAGCTCGTCTCGTTGTCCTGGCAGTACGCGTTGTTGTTGCCGCCCTGCGTGCGCCCCATCTCGTCGCCCGCGACCAGCATCGGCACCCCGGTCGACAGAAGCAGCGTCGTCAGCAGGTTCCGCAGCTGCCGCAGCCGCAGCTCCTGCACGGCGGGGTCGTCGGTCTCGCCCTCCGCCCCGCAGTTCCAGGCCCGGTTGTCGTTCGTGCCGTCCCGGTTGCCCTCCCCGTTGGCCTCGTTGTGCTTGCGCTCGTACGTGACGAGGTCCCGCAGCGTGAAGCCGTCGTGCGCGGTGACGAAGTTGACCGAGGCGTACGGCCGCCGCCCGCCCCACGCGTACAGGTCGCTCGATCCGGAGAGGCGGTAGCCGAGGTCGCGTACATCGGGCAGGGCCCCGCGCCAGAAGTCCCGTACCGCGTCGCGGTAGCGGTCGTTCCACTCCGTCCACAGCGGCGGGAACGCGCCCACCTGGTAGCCGCCGTTGCCGACGTCCCAGGGTTCGGCGATCAGCTTCACCCGTCGAAGCACCGGGTCCTGGGCGATGACCGCGAGGAACGGGGAGAGCATGTCGACGTCGTGCATCGAGCGGGCGAGCGCCGCCGCCAGGTCGAAGCGGAAGCCGTCGACGCCCATCTCCGTCACCCAGTACCGCAGCGAGTCGGTGATGAGCCGCAGCACCTGCGGCTGGACCACGTGCAGGGTGTTGCCGCAGCCGGTGTAGTCGGCGTACCGGCGGGCGTCCGACTGGAGCCGGTAGTAGCCGCGGTTGTCGATGCCCTTCAGGGAGAGCGTCGGCCCCAGCTCGCCCGCCTCGGCGGTGTGGTTGTAGACCACGTCGAGGATGACCTCGATCCCGGCCGCGTGCAGCGCCCGCACCATCCGCTTGAACTCGCCGACCTGCTGCCCGGTGGTCCCCGAGGAGGAGTAGCCGGCGTGCGGGGCGAAGTAGCCGATGGAGTTGTACCCCCAGTAGTTGCGCAGCCCCCGCCGCAGCAGATGGTCCTCGTGCGCGAACTGGTGCACCGGCAGCAGCTCCACCGCCGTCACCCCGAGCCGTACGAGATGCTCGACGGCCGCCGGGTGCGCGAGCCCCGCGTAGGTGCCGCGCAGCTCCTCGGGGATGCCCGGGTGGAGCTTGGTGAACCCCTTCACGTGCAGCTCGTAGATGACCGAGTCCGGCCACGGGGTCTTCGGCCTGCGGTCGTCGGCCCAGTCGTCGTCGTCCAGGACGACGACCCCCTTCGGCACGTACGGGGCGGAGTCCCGGTCGTCCCGGACGGTGTCGGCCACATGCTGCTGCGGCCAGTCCCGGACGTGCCCGTACACCTCCGGCGGCAGCGTGAAGTCGCCGTCGACCGCCCGCGCGTACGGGTCGAGGAGCAGCTTGGCCGGGTTCCAGCGGGCGCCCGTCCACGGGTCCCAGCGGCCGTGCACCCGGAATCCGTACCGCTGCCCTGCCCCGACACCGGGCACGAAGCCGTGCCAGATCTCGTGGGTCAGCTCGGTCAGCGGCAGCCGCCGTTCGGTCCCGTCCGCGTCGAAGAGGCAGAGCTCGACGGCCTCCGCCCCGCCGGCCCACAGCGCGAAGTTGGTGCCGGTGACCCCGTCGGGACCGCTCCGGCAGCGCGCTCCCAACGGTGTGGGCGCGCCCGGCCACACCGGGCCCTGCCAGACCGCGCCCGACCTCCCTGTGGGCGGCCGGGCCCGTTCCGGGGCAGGGGTGGGTCCCCCTCCGTCCGGTACCGCCTCCGCCTTCTGCTCGGCTGCGCTCGACACCTGTCGGCCTCCCGCGGCTCGTCGGGCTCCGCGCGGCGCGGACCCGCGGCGTCCCGGCCGCGGCTCCCCGTGCGGGGTCCTCCCACCTGTTCTGCCCGTACGGCCGTACTCCCAACATGACCCGCACGCACGTTTCCCCTGGAGGGTGGCTGTCGTTGGGCCGGTCGTGAGACACGTATGGAAGCGGGCGGGCCGCGCGCTCGCGGTGGCGGCACTGGTGGCGGGTGTGGCGGGCTGCACCGGCACGGGCGAGGGCGGCGGTGGGATCGACCTCCCCCTGCCCGGGAAGGCGCGGGCTCCGGGCGATGTCATCCGGGTCAGCCCGGAGGACGGCAGCAAGGGCGTACCGGCCGAGGGACCGATCGAGATCAGGGTCGACAGCGGACGGCTCGAACGGGTCACCGTCGTCCGGGTCGAGGACGCCCAGCGCACCGCGGTGGCGGGCGCGATCAGCGAGGACGGGCTGCGCTGGCGGCCGAAGCCGGACTCCCGGCTCGCCCTCGCGGCCAAGTACAGCGTCGACGCGGTGGCGCTCGACGCGCACGGCCGGCGCTCCGCCCGGCACACCACGTTCACCACCGTCGTCCCCGAGAGCCGGTTCATCGGCTACTTCAAGCCGGAGAACCGTTCCACTGTCGGCACCGGAATGATCGTCTCCTTCTCCTTCAACCGCGCCGTCGAGAACCGCGAGGCCGTCGAGCGGGCCATCACGGTCACCTCCGACCCGCCGGTCGACGTGGTCGGCCACTGGTTCGGCAAGGAGCGGCTCGACTTCCGCCCGGCGGAGTACTGGCGGCCCGGCACCAAGGTGACCGTCGACCTCGCCCTGCGCGACGTCGAGGGCGCCCCGGGGGTGTACGGCATCCAGAGCAAGCGCGTCGGGTTCACGGTCGGCCGCTCCCAGGTCTCCCTCGTCGACGCGGCCGAGCACACCATGGAGGTCCGCAAGGACGGCGAGCTGCTCGCGACCATCCCCATCACGGCCGGGGCGCCGAAGACCACGACGTACAACGGGAAGATGGTGGTCACGGAGCTCTACGACGTGACCCGGATGGACGGCCGGACGGTCGGCTTCGGCGGGGAGTACGACATCAAGGACGTGCCGCACGCGATGCGGCTGACCGAGTCCGGGACCTTCCTGCACGGCAACTACTGGGCCACGCCCTCCACCTTCGGCTCGGCCAACGTCAGCCACGGCTGCGTGGGCCTGCGGGACGAGAAGGGCGGCAGCGCGGACTCCCCGGCGGGCTGGTTCTTCGACCGTACGCTCATCGGCGATGTCGTCGAGGTGGTCAACTCCCGTGACCGAAAGGTCGCTCCCGACAACGGCCTCGGAGGCTGGAACATGGACTGGGAGGAGTGGAAGACGGGTTCCGCCCTGCGCTGACCCGGGTGGCTGCCCGAACCCCACGCGAACTGGGACTGAACGGTGACATTCGCGTGGAACTTTCGTGTCTTCCAGTGTGATTGTCTAACGCCGTGTGCGCGAGAGGATGTGCACGGGGGTGGGGCCCAGGCATTAGCCGGGTCGTGCGAGGGGAGAACACCATAGTGAACGGGCAGCCGATATCCGGAGCGACCACCGGACGGAGGCGCCGCGGCACCCGCCTGGGGGCGCTGGCGACGGGAGCGCTGCTCCTCGTCCTGACCGCGTGCGGTGGCGGGGACACCGGCGGCGCCAAGGGGGGCGGGCAGGAGCCGGGCAAGGACGGCGGCGGCAAGCAGGAGATCGCGGCCTCGCAGGCGGTCGTCACGATCGCCCCGAAGGACGGCGCCGTCTCGGTCGCGACCAGCGGCGTACTGAAGGTCACGGCCGAGCAGGGCAAGCTGACGACGGTCACGGTCGCGGACACCAAGGGTGCCGAGATCGAGGGCAAGATAGCGGCGGACGGCGCGAGCTGGCAGCCCGTCGGACACCTCTCCGCCGGTACGCAGTACAAGGTCCACGCGATCGCGAAGGACTCCGAGGGCCGTGAGTCGGCCAAGGACACCACCTTCACCACGCTGACCCCGAAGAACACCTTCATCGGCCACTACACGCCCGAGGACGGTTCGACCGTCGGCGTCGGCATGCCGGTCTCCATCCGCTTCACCCGGGGCATCACCGACCCCGAGGCCGTGGAGAAGGCCATCAAGGTCACCGCGACGCCCGCCGTCGACATCCAGGGCCACTGGTTCGGCAACGACCGCCTCGACTTCCGCCCGGAGAACTACTGGGCCGCCGGCACCAAGGTGAAGGTCGAGCTGAACCTGGACGGCGTCGAGGGCCGCCCGGGTGTCTACGGCAAGCAGAAGAAGACGCTCTCCTTCACCATCGGCCGCCGCCAGGTCTCCACGGTCGACGCCAGCGCCAAGACCATGAAGGTCGAGCGCGACGGCAAGATCATCAAGACCATCCCGATCACCGCGGGCGCGCCGTCCACGACCACGTACAACGGTCAGATGGTCATCAGCGAGAAGTACAAGGTGACCCGGATGAACGGCGCCACCGTCGGCTTCGGCGGCGAGTACGACATCAAGGACGTGCCGCACGCGATGCGCCTGTCCACCTCGGGCACCTTCGTCCACGGCAACTACTGGGCCTCGTCCGGGACGTTCGGCTCCGCCAACGTCAGCCACGGCTGCGTCGGTCTGCGCGACGCGCGGGGCGCGGGCGACAGCTCCACCCCGGCGGCCTGGTTCTACGACCGCTCGCTCATCGGTGACGTGGTCGTCGTGAAGAACTCGAAGGACAAGCAGATCCAGCCGGACAACGGCCTCAACGGCTGGAACATGTCCTGGTCGGAGTGGATCAAGTAGCTCCCTCTTCAAGGGGCCCGGTGCTGTGACCAACGGCACCGGGCCCCTTCGCGTTAACGCGGACTAACCTGCCCCCATGACTGTGAACCTCGAAGTCGCGGACGGCGTCGGCACGATCCGCCTCGACCGCCCCCCGATGAACGCCCTCGACATCGCCGTACAGGACCGGCTGCGCGAGCTGGCCCAGGAGGCGACCGATCGGGACGACGTGCGCGCGGTGATCCTCTACGGCGGCGAGAAGGTGTTCGCGGCCGGCGCGGACATCAAAGAGATGCAGAACATGGACCACGCGGCCATGGTGAAGCGGTCGCGCGCGCTCCAGGACTCCTTCACCGCGATCGCCCGCATCCCCAAGCCCGTCGTCGCCGCGGTCACCGGCTACGCCCTGGGCGGCGGCTGCGAGCTGGCGCTCTGCGCCGACTACCGGATCGCCGCCGACAACGCCAAGCTCGGCCAGCCCGAGATCCTGCTCGGCCTCATCCCCGGCGCCGGCGGCACCCAGCGGCTCTCCCGGCTCATCGGGCCGTCCAAGGCGAAGGACCTCATCTTCACCGGCCGTATGGTCAAGGCGGAGGAGGCCCTGACACTCGGTCTGGTGGACCGTGTCGTCCCCGCGGCCGAGGTGTACGAGCAGGCGCACGCCTGGGCCGCGAAGCTCGCGCAGGGCCCCGCCATCGCGCTGCGCGCCGCCAAGGAGGCGATCGACCAGGGTCTGGAGGCCGACATCGACACCGGCCTCGCGATCGAACGCACCTGGTTCGCGGGCCTGTTCGCGACCGAGGACCGGGAGACCGGGATGCGGAGCTTCGTCGAGGAGGGCCCGGGCAAGGCCAAGTTCGCCTGACGCCCGCCGAACCCGCAAGCCGCTGGCATATGCCGGAGGAATCTCCCGGAATTGTCGATTCCGGGGTACCGATTCCTCCGGAACGGCCACGCGGCCCCGTCCGTGCGGCCATGATGGGGGCATGGCGGGCCTGGAGGGTGTGGAACAACCGCGGCAGCACGGCGGTGCGACCGCCGCACGGTGGGTACCGACAGCCGAGGACGAACAGGCCCTCAAGGCACTGGAGTTGTACGGGAATCCGGCCGAGGACGACGTCCGGTTGTCGTCCCGCCCCGAGTCCGCCGCCGTCGCCCGCCGGCTCACGCAGTGCGTGGTGCTCCGTCAGTGGGCCCTGACGCCACAGATCGCGGAGCACGCGGTCTTACTCGTCTCGGAACTCGTCGGGAACGCCGTCCGGCACACCGGGGCGCGCGTCTTCGCCCTGAGGCTGCTGCGCCGGCGGGGCTGGATCCGGATCGAGGTCCGCGACCCCTCGCGCGGGCTGCCCTGTCTGATGCCGGTGCAGGAGCTGGACATAAGCGGCCGCGGCCTCTTCCTCGTCGACAAGCTCTCCGACCGCTGGGGCGTGGACCTGCAGCCGCGCGGGAAGACGACCTGGTTCGAGATGCGGGTGTCGGACCGCTGAGGGTCTCCGGCCCTGCTTCGACCGCGGATACGCCGCGGATACACAAAAGCCCCCGCGAGGGGGCTTCCATGCATGGAGCGCCGCGGATCGGGGGGGGTGTAACCCACGGTGCTCGACGACCTGGCCCGGGTCAATGGGGGTCGTGGCTTCGACTATGGCAGACAGGTGGCTCTGCCGCCAAAAGTCCCTATCGGTTCAAAATCGGTCAAACCGGTACGGTTCGCCAATGAATCATTGGTGACCTGGAGCACGAACCTTGTAAATGGTGAATAAGTATGGTGTTCACCGGGTGTTTCCTCGACTTGTCCGCATGCCGGACACCGGACGCGGGGCGGCAAACGTCCTGAATTGGCTCAATCGTAATTTTCCAGACAGATCGCCTCTTTAATGGGCGCGTGACCCTCACCGACCGTCGTGGCGCGCTCCGGGCAGGTGCGGCGGCCGCCTTCGCGGGAGCCGCCGCCGGGTTCCTCACGAACGCTTGCAGCGGCACGGAACCGGACGCCGCGCGCGGAGGCTCCGAGCACCGGGACCCTGCGTCCCGGGATCCCGCGCCTCGGGAGCCCGCGCCCGCCCCCAGGCCGCCGGATGCGCCGGCCCCGCGCCGCTTCCCCGGGCTGCCGGTCGAGATCGCGAGCGGCCCGCGCGACCGCCCCCGGGTCGCCCTCACCTTCCACGGCGCGGGCGACCCCGCCCTCGCCCGCGCCGTGCTCGCCGAGGCCGAGAAGGGCGGGGCCCGGGTCACCGTCCTCGCCGTGGGGGAGTGGCTCGACGCCCACCCCGACCTGGCTCGCCGCGTCCTCGACGGCGGCCACGACCTCGGCAACCACACCCAGCGCCACCTCGACGTGAACGCGATGACCGAGGACGAGGCGCACGCCGAGATCGCCGCCTGCGCCACCCGGCTGCGCCGCCTCACCGGCTCCATCGGCACCTGGTTCCGGCCGTCGAGGACCCAGCACGCCGGTGCGGTCGTCCAGCGGGCCGCCCGTCGGGCCGGCTATCCGCACGTTCTCTCGTACGACGTCGACTCCCTCGACCACACGTCGCCCGGCGCCCAGGCCGTCGTCCGCAACGTCGCGGCACGGATCCACCCGGGGTCGGTGGTGAGCCTGCACCTCGGCTACGCGGACACCCTCGCCGCGCTGCCGCCCCTCCTCGCCGACCTCGACCGCCGCGGCCTGCGCGCGGTGACGACCACGGAGCTGCTGACCTGATGCCGCCTCTCACCACGCGCACGATGACCACGCGCACGATGACCACGCGCACGAAGAGCCTCCTCGCCGCCGCGCTGCTCGCCGCGCTCGCCGGGTGCGGGACCGCCGACCGGGCCCCCGAGCCCCGGGGCGGCGCCGGCAAGGAGGAGGCCGCCGCGCTCCCCGCCGTACCGAAGAAGGCCACCCCCGCGGGCCTGCCGGGGATGCCGCCGGTCCTCGACCCGAACGACATCTACGCGGCCGACCGCCCCGGCAAGCTCTCGCCCGTGGTGAAGGGCTTCCCCAGCCGGGTCTACGTCCCGAACACCAACTCCAACACGGTCTCGGTCATCGACCCGGCGACGTACAAGGTCGTCGAGACGATCCCGGTCGGCATCCAGCCGCAGCACGTCGTGCCGTCCTGGGACCTGAAGACCCTCTGGGTCAACAACAACCGGGGCCACACGCTCACCCCGATCGACCCGGCCACCGGTGTCGCGGGCAAGCCGGTCGAGGTCCACGACCCGTACAACCTGTACTTCACGCCCAACGGGAAGTACGCCGTCGTCATGGCCTCGCTCGACCGGGAGCTGGTCTTCCGCGACCCGCACACGATGGAGCGGAAGAAGACCGTCCCGGTCTCCTGCTACGGCGTCAACCACGCGGACTTCTCGGCCGACGGCCGGTACTTCGTGGTCTCCTGCGAGTTCTCCGGCGAGCTCCTGAAGGTCGACACGGAGAAGATGAAGGTCGTCGGCCAGCAGAGGCTGCCGTTCGAGGGCGCCATGCCGCAGGACGTGAAGCTCTCCCCGGACGGCAAGACCTTCTACATCGCCGACATGATGGCCCACGGCATGTGGGTCCTCGACGGCGAGAAGTTCACCACGCCGCAGCTGATGCCGACCGGCAAGGGAGCCCACGGCCTCTACATCTCCCGCGACTCCAAGGAGATGTACGTCCCCAACCGCGGCGAGGGCTCCATCTCGGTCTTCGACTTCGCCCAGAACCGGCTGACGAAGAAGTGGCGGCTGCCGGACGGCGGCTCCCCGGACATGGGCGGCGTCTCGGCCGACGGCAAGGTGCTGTGGCTGTCGGGCCGTTACGACGCCGAGGTGTACGCGATCGACACGAAGACCGGAAAGCAACTGGCCCGCATCCCGGTGGGCGGCGGCCCGCACGGCCTGGCGGTCTACCCCCAACCGGGCCGCTACTCCCTGGGCCACACGGGCGTGTTCAGATGACTCGTCACCCGGCGCTCAACAGGGCCTCGGAGGCGACGGGCCGATAGCCGGCGGCCTGGAACACCCGGACGCTGCGGGCGTTTCCGGGGGACTGCTGGGACCAGACGACGTCGCCCGGTGTCAGGTGCCGGGCGGCGAGCGCGAGGGCTCGGCCGATCCCGCGGTGCCTGACGTCCTCGTCCACCTCGATCGCGGCCTCCCAGCGCCCGGCGACACCCCGCCCGAGAACGAGCAGACCACCCTCGGCGCCCCAGACGCGTACGTCGTCGCGGTACTTCATCGCCCGCGCGACCCGGGGATGCTCGGGATCCTCGATCTCACGCAGCGGCAGCTCGGGGGCGCCGGGCAGGGCGGGGGCGACGGTGAGCAGGTCGACGGTGTTCATCCGCCGGCCGGTACGCCGCATGAGGGCGAGCAGGAAGCCCGGATTCATGGACGCGGCGAGCGGATCACTGGCGGTGGCGGCCAGCTCGGCCCGTACCCAGTCCGGATCCGCGTCGGTGAACACGACGGAGTGCGCGGTGAAGGCGAGGACTCCGGCATCGCGGGGGCTGGGCTGCGGCACGATCGTCGTACCCCCGTCGGGCGGCGGAAACAGTCCGCCGGCGGCCGCCGCAAGAATCCGTCCCACGTCATCGCTCATACCCCCATCATCTGACATGGTCGCGCCCGCTAATCTGACCCCGTCAGAGAAGCACCAAGAAGGGGCGGAAACAGTGGCGGACATCGAGTCGGCACGCACGGCGTTCGATCGGTTCGACGTGGACAAGGACGGCTTCATCACCGCCTCCGAGTACAAGAGCGTCATGGCCCAGCTGGGCGACTTCAACGTGACCGAGACGGTCGCCGAGGCGCTCATCAAGCAGCGGGACAGCAACAGCGACGGCAAGCTGTCGTGGGACGAGTTCTGGTCCCACCTCAACAAGGCCTGACCCCTGCGGGGCGTGGCGGGCGGCGCGCACTCCGTGCGTAGACGCACGTGAGGTGCCGCCCGCCCGGGCACCGGCGCCGACCGAGCGCCGACGCGCCCGGCTGAGCCGCCGGGAGGGACGACGCGCGCGGGTGTGAACCTGATGGGAAAATAGGGGTGTTCCCCAATCCCTCCTTCCTATGGTCACTGCCGCGCGGCTGGTGCGTCGATTGCTGATGGCTGTGCTTCTGAGCGTAGCGATCAGCGTGGGACCGGTCGCCATTCAGGCGTCGGCCGAACCGACGCCCCCGCCGACGACCTCGGAACCGCCGGCGGACACGACGGAACCCCCGCCGCCGACGACGGAGCCGCCACCCGGCACGTCGGAGCCGCCGCCCACGACATCGGAACCGGCGCCGACGACGGAACCACCGGATGCCGAGGCCTCCCTCACGCTCGACCCGGACCACGGCTCCGTCGGGGACGTGATCGACGTCCGGGGCACGGGCTTCCAGGAGTGCCCCGCCGGCACCGTGTATCTCCACGTGGTCGACGGGCCCGCGATCGCGTCCGGCATCCCCGTGGCGGAGAACGGCGACTTCTCATACACGGAGACCGTCCCGGATTCGGACCCGGACACCTACACCTTGCGGGCCGAGTGCACCGATGAGCCGTCCCTCTATGCGGACGCGGACTATGTCGTCGAAACCCCGGGGGACCCGCTCCTCACCCTCGCCGAGGAGGAGGGCGCGAAAGGGAGCACCGTACAGGCGGAGGGCACGGGCTTCAGGTGCTCGAACGTCGACCTGCGGTGGGACGGCGAAGGGCCGCCGCTGGCCACCGCCCCCGTCACGGAGCAGGCCACCTTCGCCACCGAGATCCCGGTACCGAGCGACGCGGAGTCGGGCGAGCACACAGTGGTGGCGGTCTGCCAGGACTATCCGGAGCAGTACGACGAGGCTTCGTACGAGGTCACTGACGAGCCGAACCCGACGGATCCCAACTCGACGGATCCGAACCCGACCGACCCCAACCAGACGGATCCGAACTCGACGGATCCGAACCCGACCGACTCGAACCCGAACGTCCCGCCCGGAGGCAACGGCGATGGCTCCACCCCCGTCGGGTGGGTCGTCGGCCCCGCATCCCTCGGCGGCGCGCTCGCCCTCGCCGCCGCCGCGGCCGTCTACTTCGGGCGCCTGCACCGCGGCCCCCGCTGGGTGCGCAACCACGTACGGGCGACCCTGCGGCCCGCCATCGGCGACACGGCGCTGACCGAGTACCGGCCGCCCGGCGAGCCGCCCACCCACTCCACCCGGCTCGACCCGCACCCGGACCCCGGCCGGCAGACCCTCGACGAGGAGGACCGATGACCACGACCGCGCCCGCGAGGGCCACGACCCCGACGACCGTCCGCTCGTTCCTGCTCGGCGACGGTGAGGGCCTTGACGGCCCGCTGCGTGCCCATGGCACGGCCGAGCCGCTGCTCGCGCCCGTACGGGGCCGGACGCCCGCTGCCGACCGGGCGGTCGAGCACGAGCTGGCCACCGTCGTGGACGACTTCCTCGGCCTCGACGTGCTCGACCTGGCCGCAGCCGGCTGGCGCGGCCACTCCGCGCTCCAGTCCGCCGCGCGCCGTACCCGGGATCTGCCGGGCAGCGAGGAGGTCGTCGCGCTCGCGACCCACCGGGTGACCTCCACGCACCGGCCCTACGTCGACGTCTACGTGGACGGCGCCAAGATCGGCACACTGGACGTGCAGCTGAGCGTGGTCTTCTGGATCTCCGGGCTCGTCTGCGTGGTCCGCGACACCTGTCTGACCGGCGTGCGGTCAGGGGAGTGCGCGGTCGACGTGAGCCTGGGGGCGCAGGGGGCGGTGATCGCCGAGCGCCGGGGCGGCCGGCTGGACCTCCCCGGCGGATTCGCGTTGCGGGGCCCGGTGCCGCTGCTGCGCGACGAGCCGAACCCGCACGAGGCCCGGACCGCCCCGGGAATCAGCAGGCGGTGATCAGCCCGTGCTGATCAGCACTCGATGATGTTCACCGCGAGACCGCCCCGCGCCGTCTCCTTGTACTTGACCGACATGTCCGCGCCGGTCTCCTTCATCGTCTTGATGACCTTGTCCAGGGAGACCAGGTGGCTGCCGTCGCCGCGGAGGGCCATCTTGGCCGCCGTGACCGCCTTGACGGCCGCCATGCCGTTGCGCTCGATGCACGGGATCTGGACCAGGCCGCCGACCGGGTCGCAGGTCAGGCCCAGGTTGTGTTCCATGCCGATCTCGGCCGCGTTCTCGACCTGCTCCGGGGAGCCGCCCATGACCTCCGCGAGGGCGCCGGCCGCCATCGAGCAGGCCGAGCCGACCTCGCCCTGGCAGCCGACCTCGGCGCCCGAGATCGAGGCGTTCTCCTTGAAGAGCATGCCGACCGCGCCCGCCGCCAGCATGAAGCGGACCACGCCGTCGTCGTCGGCGCCCGGCACGAAGTTCATGTAGTAGTGCAGGACCGCCGGGATGATGCCCGCCGCGCCGTTCGTCGGGGCGGTGACCACGCGGCCGCCCGCCGCGTTCTCCTCGTTCACGGCCATCGCGTAGAGCGTGATCCACTCCATCGCCAGCGCCGCCGGCTCGCCCTCGGAGCGCAGCTTGCGGGCCGTGTTCGCGGCGCGGCGGCGGACCTTCAGGCCGCCGGGCAGGATGCCCTCGCGGGACATGCCGCGCGAGACGCAGGCCTGCATGACCCGCCAGATCTCCAGGAGGCCCGCGCGGATCTCCTCCTCCGTGCGCCAGGCCTTCTCGTTCTCCATCATCATCGCGGAGATCGACAGGCCGGTCTCCTTCGCGAGACGCAGCAGCTCGTCGCCCGTACGGAACGGGTACTTCAGGACCGTGTCGTCCGGGATGATCGGGTCCGAGCCCTCGACCGCGTCCTCGTCCACGACGAAGCCGCCGCCGACCGAGTAGTACGTCTTCTCCAGGACCAGCGCGCCCTCCGCGTCGTACGCGAAGACCGTCATGCCGTTGGCGTGGTACGGCAGCGCCTTCCGGCGGTGCAGGATCAGGTCCTCGTCGAAGTCGAAGGGGATCTCGTGCGCGCCGAGCAGGTTGATCCGGCCGCTCGCCTTGATCCGCTCGAACTCCTCGTCCGCCGTCTCCACGTTCACCGTGCGCGGAGAGTTGCCCTCCAGGCCGAGCAGGACCGCCTTCGGCGTGCCGTGGCCGTGGCCGGTCGCGCCGAGCGAGCCGTACAGCTCGGCCCGTATCGACGCCGTGTGCGCCAGGAGGCCCTCGTTCTTCAGCCGGCGCGCGAACATCCGGGCGGCCCGCATCGGGCCCACCGTGTGCGAGCTGGACGGGCCGATGCCGATCGAGAACAGGTCGAAGACCGAGATGGCCACGGGGAACTCCTTGTGGGGGGCTGACGCCGTTGTCTGCCGGGGTGGTGCAGAACGGAGGACGAAACAGGCGGAACAAAGGGGTGGGGCACCGCTCACTACCAGTGTGCGCGGTGCCCCGGAGCTTCGTACGAACAAAAGGGTACGAAATTACTTCAGGCCGGGGTACAGCGGGTGCTTCTCGGCCAGAGCGGTCACGCGGGCCTTGAGGGCGTCCGCGTCGAAGCCGGGCTTCAGGGTCTCCGCGATGATGTCGGCGACCTCGGCGAAGTCCTCGGTGCCGAAACCGCGGGTCGCGAGCGCCGGCGTACCGATGCGCAGACCCGAGGTGACCATCGGCGGACGCGGGTCGTTCGGGATCGCGTTCCGGTTGACCGTGATGCCGACCTCGTGGAGACGGTCCTCGGCCTGCTGGCCGTCCAGCTCGGAGTTGCGCAGGTCCACCAGGACCAGGTGCACGTCCGTGCCGCCGGACAGGACCGAGACGCCGTGCGCGGTGACGTCGTCCTGGACCAGGCGCTCGGCCAGGATCCGGGCGCCGTCGAGCGTGCGCTGCTGGCGCTCCTTGAACTCCTCCGAGGCCGCGATCTTGAACGAGACGGCCTTGGCCGCGATCACGTGCTCCAGCGGGCCACCCTGGAATCCGGGGAAGACCGAGGAGTTCAGCTTCTTCGCGAACTCCTTCTTCGCGAGGATGATGCCGCCGCGCGGGCCGCCGAGCGTCTTGTGCGTGGTCGAGGTGACCACGTCCGCGTACGCGACCGGGTTCGGGTGCAGACCGGCCGCGACCAGACCCGCGAAGTGGGCCATGTCGACCCACAGGTACGCCTCGACCTCGTCGGCGATCCGGCGGAACTCGGCGAAGTCCAGCTGACGCGGGTAGGCGGACCAGCCCGCGATGATCACCTTCGGGCGGTGCTCCTTGGCGAGGCGCTCGACCTCGGCCATGTCGACCAGGCCGGCCTCGTCCACGTGGTACGCGACCACGTTGAACTGCTTGCCCGAGAAGTTCAGGCGCATGCCGTGGGTCAGGTGACCGCCGTGCGCCAGGTCCAGGCCCAGGATCGTGTCGCCGGGCTGGGCGATCGCGAAGAGCGCGGCCTGGTTCGCGGAGGCGCCGGAGTGCGGCTGGACGTTGGCGTACTCGGCGCCGAACAGGTCCTTGATCCGGTCGATGGCGATCTGCTCGGCCACGTCGACGTGCTCGCAGCCGCCGTAGTAGCGGCGGCCCGGGTAGCCCTCGGCGTACTTGTTGGTGAGGACCGAGCCCTGGGCCTCCATGACCGAGACCGGAGCGAAGTTCTCCGAGGCGATCATCTCGAGGGTGGACTGCTGGCGGTGGAGCTCGGCGTCGACGGCGGCGGCGACGTCGGGGTCCAGCTCGTGGAGAGGGGTGTTCAGAAGCGACATGAATCGATCCCTACGGGGTCTCGGTTAGCCGGCGGTGAAGGCGGTGTACTCGTCGGCGGTGAGCAGGTCGTCCGGCTCGCCCGCGAGGCGCACCTTGAACAGCCAGCCACCCTCGAACGGGGCGGTGTTCACCAGGGAGGGGTCGTCCACGACGTCCTGGTTGGCCTCGACGATCTCGCCGGTCACCGGGGCGTACAGGTCGCTGACGGACTTGGTGGACTCCAGCTCGCCACAGGACTCGCCCGCGGTCACCGTGTCCCCGACCTCCGGGAGCTGCACGTAGACGACGTCACCGAGGGCGTTCGCCGCGTGCTCGGTGATGCCGACCGTCGCGACGCCGTCGACGACGTCCGACAGCCACTCGTGCTCCTTGCTGTAGCGGAGCTGCTGGGGGTTGCTCATGTCGTGATTCTCCTGGATCGGGGGAGTACTGATGAACGCGGGTCTTACGGGATGAGACGGGAGGTGAGACGTGACGGGGTGGGAAACGTCACTTCTGGCGCTTGTAGAAGGGCAGCGCCACGACCTCGTACGGCTCGTGGGTGCCGCGGATGTCCACACCTACACCCTGGGTGCCGGGCGCGGCGTGCGCCGCGTCCACGTAGGCCATCGCGATCGGCTTTCCGAGCGTCGGCGACGGGGCGCCCGAGGTGACCTCGCCGATGACCTGGCCGTCCGCGACGACCGCCATCCCGGCGCGCGGGACCCGGCGGCCCACGGCGATCAGGCCGACGAGCTTGCGCGGCGGGGCGGTCTCGGCGCGCTCGGCGGCCTTCTCGAGCGCCTCGCGGCCCACGAAGCGGCCCTCGTTCGTCGTCTTCTCGAACTTCACGACCCGGCCCAGGCCCGCGTCGAACGGGGTGAGCGAGGTCGTCAGCTCGTGCCCGTACAGCGGCATGCCCGCCTCCAGGCGGAGCGTGTCACGGCAGGAGAGGCCGCAGGGGATCAGGCCGACCGGCGCGCCCGCCTCGGTCAGCGCCTTCCAGACGCCCTCGGCGTGCTCCGGCTTCAGGAACAGCTCGAAGCCGTCCTCGCCGGTGTAGCCGGTACGGGCGATCAGCGCGGGGACCCCGGCGACCGTGCCCGGGAGGCCCGCGTAGTACTTCAGCCCGTCCAGGTCGGCGTCGGTGAGCGACTTCAGGATGCCGGGGGACTCCGGGCCCTGGACGGCGATCAGGGCGTACGCGTCACGGTCGTCGCGGACCTCGGCGTCGAAGCCCTCGGCACGCGCCACGAGGGCGTCGAGGACGATCTGCGCGTTGGAGGCGTTCGCCACGACCATGTACTCGTGCTCCTGGAGCCGGTACACGATCAGGTCGTCGAGGATGCCGCCGTCCTCCTGGCAGATCATCGTGTACCGCGCCCGGCCCACACCCACCGTGGAGATGTTGCCGACCAGCGCGTGGTCGAGCAGCTCGACGGCCTGCGGACCGGTGACGGTGATCTCGCCCATGTGGGAGAGGTCGAAGAGGCCCGCCTTGGTGCGGACGGCGAGGTGCTCGTCCCGCTCGCTGGCGTAGCGCAGCGGCATGTCCCAGCCGGCGAAGTCGGTCATGGTCGCGCCCAGGGAGCGATGCAGGGCATCGAGGGCGGTCAGACGGGGGGCAGACGTGCTCATGAGGTGGCTCCCGGATCCCAAGGGCGGAAAACATGACGGGCGAGGACGTCCTCCCCATCTGTCATGGAACCTGAGAGGTTCACCGAGGGCATCTCGTCACCGAGACCTCGGCTTGCACCTTGGGTGGGAACGCCGGAAGGCGTCCCGCTTTTCAGATCTGCCTCATCCACGCGGTACGGGGCCTGAGAGATTCAAGGGAGGGTCTTGCTCCTTCGGCGCCCGGGGCCCACCGTGGAGGTGGTTCCGGGACTCTCCCGCGCGGATTCGAGCGGCCGGTATGCGGTTGTGTGCGCTTGGCGCGGACATCATTGCACGCGGTGTCCGATCGGCAAATCGCTTGTGACTGATTACCCCTTCTTTACACTTTGTGGGCAAGGGGTTCTCGGGACCCGACTGGGGGAGAGACGATGACGATCCAGCACTCCGGCGCCTACGCCACGGGCACCGGGACGGGGATACCCGGCCCGCGTGCCCGCGCCCGCGCCAGAACCCGCAGGCGCCGCGCCGCGCCCCTGCTGCGCGACCTGCGCGAGCGCGGCGGCCGCGGCCCCCGGACGCTCGCCTTCGCCGCGGGCGACCTCGTGGTGGTCTCCGGGCTGCCCGGAAGCGGCAAGTCCACCCTGATGCGGCGCGCCGCGGACGGCCTGGGCATCGACTCCCAGGACGCCCGCGAGCGCTGGGAGGCCCGGCTGCCCGCCTTCCTGCCGTACGCGGTCTACCGCCCGCTGGCCCGGATCGCGCACTACGCCGGGCTCTGGCGCGTCCTGCGCGCCGGGCGGAGCGTCGTCGTCCACGACTGCGGCACCCAGTCCTGGGTGCGGAACTGGCTGGCCCGCGAGGCCCGCCGCCGCGGCAGCGCCCTCCATCTGATCCTGCTCGACGTCACGCCCGACACCGCCCGCGCCGGCCAGCGCGAGCGCGGCCGGGGCGTCTCGGGGTACGCCTTCGCCCGGCACCGCCGGGCCGTCGGCCGGCTCCTCGGCTCGGTCGAGTCGGGTCGGCTGCCCCGGGGCTGCGCCTCGGCGACCCTGCTAGACCGGGACGCCGCCGGCGCCCTGCGGACCATCGCCTTCCGCTCCGTCCACTGAGCGCTTTTGGCCACGGGGGTGCCAGGGCGGCGTTAGGGTTCTGCCCCGAGGGCGTCGTGACGAGGACGCGGGAGACGCGCGATCAGGACGCGTGAGACAGCGCGATCAGGACGCGTGAGACAGGGGAAGCGGGAACCGTGGACGTTACGTGGCCGGGCAACGAGCTCGAAGAGGTCCTCGCGGCCTCGCTCGGCAACCCCTCCGCCGGAGGCCGCCTCGTCGAGGTCCTCGGCCGGAGCCCCGTCTGGGTGCCGCTGCCCAACGGCGGCAGCCCCGAGAGCCGTGACCTCGACCTGCCCACGATGGAGATCGACGGACTCCCGTACGTCCCCGTCTTCAGCTCCGAGCAGCAGTTCCTGGCCTGCGTCGGCAGCCACATGTCGTTCACCGTCGCCCCCGCCCGGGACTTCGCCCGCGGCCTGCCCCCGCAGCTCGGCATCGCCGTGAACCCCGGCGGCACCGTCGGCGCCCCGCTGCCCCCGCCCGCCGTCGCCGAGCTCTGCCGGACCGGCCGCACCCCGCTGGACGGCCCCGCGAGCGGCGGCCGGGTCCGGCTCTTCGAGCCCGACTGGCAGGACGACCCCGTCGACTTCCTCTCCGCCGCGGCCGCCGAGTTCGAGGCCACCGGAGTCGTCCTCTCTGCCCGCCGCGCCCTCGCCAGCGTCGAGGGCACCGAACCGGCCCTCTTCGTCGGCGTCGAGCTCGTCACCTGGGACGGCGTCGACCGGAACGCCCCGCTGGACGCCCTCGGCCGCGCGCTCGGCCGGGTCGAGGTGGCCTGGCCGGTCAACCTCATCCTGCTCGACGTCGCACAGGACCCGGTCGGCGAGTGGATGCTGGAGCGGGTGCGCCCCTTCTACCAGCGGGCCTCCTGATAACTAAGCTGATGGGGTCTACGGAAGAGGGGCGGAAAACAGCGTGAGCGCGTCGGGCACCGCTGCGACCGGACAGGTCGAGCACATGCTGCGCCAGGTCACACCCGGACGCTACGAGGCGTACGAGGACCTGCTGCGCGCCCTCGCCGACGGCGGTGTCTGGATGCTGCTCTGGCAGGGCACGCCCGGCTCGTCCGACGCCCAGTACGGGAACATCGAGGTCGACGGCCTCGGGTACGCCCCCTGCGTCACCTCCGCCCAGGAGCTCGCCGCCTCCGGCTGGAACCGAGCCCACGAGGTGGTCACCGGGCGCGAGATCGCCGGCGCGCTCTTCCCCGACCGGGTGGGCATCTGGCTCAATCCGCACGACCAGAACGGCGGCGTCGGCATCCCCTGGGCCGACCTGCGCCGGATCGCCACCGGCCTCGACCGGATGCCGGCCGGACCGCTCAGGCTCTCCGAACCTGCCCTGGAGATCCCGCAGTTCTACGCCCTGCTGACCCAGAACGCCCACCGCACCCCGGCCGTACGGACGCTGCGCCGGGCCTGGGTGCATCCCGCGCTCGGCACCCCGTACCTCGCCATCGGCCTCGACCTGTACGACACCTCGGCCGCCTCGGTCGAGTCGGTGCGGGCGATGATGCGCCAGTCTGTCTCCGCCGTCCCCGACGGCCTGCCCGTCTCGACGGTCGCGATGTCGGACGCGTACGACCCCGTCGCGATGTGGCTGCGCGCCAACGCGCGCCCGTTCTACGACCGCGACGCGCACGCGGCGCCCGCGCCGCCCGCCCCGGGCTACGGCTACCCGCCGGCCGTACCGCGTACGTACTGATACGTCCGTTCCGTCGCACCAATTGACCCCTGTCACACAGGGGTTGGGTCGGATGTCCGTTCTGGCCGAATAGTGGGCGAGATGGTCCGCTGGCGCGATCACAGCGTCCGGATAACGGAAGGCAACGAACCGCATCACGGTTGCGCAAACATTCCCCGTCAGGTCTGGCGGGTGATCGCGACCACATTGAAGACTCCCCGGAACACCGGGCGTTCGGCCTCCTGGCCGGTGCCCCGCAGTTGTTCCACCAAGCCGCTACCCGCGGCGGGCAAGGGCCGGCTACCGGCGGCCGAGAGGGGTCCTCACCACGATGACGGCACCACTGCACGAGACGAGTGCGGCCGAGTCGACCGCCGCCGTCGATGCCGTGCCCCCAGCGCCGCCCGGCAAGACGATCGAGGGACGTTCCCCCTGGCAGATCGCCTGGACCCGGCTCAAGCGCGACAAGCTCGCGCTGGCCGGCGGCGCGATCGTGATCTTCCTGGTCGTCGTCGCGATCCTCGCGCCCGTCATCGTGGGTCTGCTCGGCCACCCGCCGGACGAGTTCCACGAGGACCAGATCGACCCGCTCTTCGGCACCCCGATCGGTCCCTACGGCGGCATCAGCTCCGACTTCCTGCTCGGTGTCGAGCCCGTCAACGGCCGTGACGTCTTCAGCCGGATCGTCTACGGCGCCCGGATCTCGCTCCTCGTCGCCTTCCTCGCTGCGATGTTCGCGGTCGTCCTCGGCACGATCCTCGGCATCGTCGCCGGCTACTTCGGCGGCTGGGTCGACGCGGCGCTCAGCCGCGTCATGGACGTCATGCTCGCCTTCCCGCAGCTGCTCTTCACCATCGCCCTGGTCTCCGTGCTCCCCAACGAGCTGCTCGGCTTCTCCGGTTCGGGGGTCCGCATCGGCGCGCTGGTGATCGTGATCGGCTTCTTCGGCTGGCCGTACGTCGGCCGGATCGTCCGCGGCCAGACCCTCTCGCTGCGCAACCGCGAGTACGTGGAGGCCGCCCGCTCGCTCGGCGCCGGCCGGCTCTACATCCTGCGCCGGGAGCTGCTGCCCAACCTGGTCGCCCCGATCATGGTCTACGCGACGCTCATGATCCCCACCAACATCCTCACAGAAGCGGCCCTCAGCTTCCTCGGCGCGGGTGTGAAGCCGCCCACCGCTTCCTGGGGCCAGATGCTGTCGACGGCCATCTCCACCTACGAGTCGGACCCCCTGTTCATGGTGATCCCCGGCCTCGCGATCTTCATCACCGTTCTGGCGTTCAACCTCTTCGGCGACGGCGTGCGGGACGCGCTCGACCCGAAGGCCGCTCGCTGACCGCCCGCAGACCGCCCGCACGCCCGTACAGACCCGCCCCTGCCGCTGTTGACAGGAGGCAATCAACACCGGCGGACCGCCGTAACGGCCGCCACTATTCCGGAGGTTGCGAGACCATGACTCTGAACAGCTCTTCGCGGCGCAGAATCGCCGCCGGCGCGCTGCTCGCCGCGGCCACGATGGTCGTCACCACCGCGTGTGGCGGCGGCACCGGCGACGGCAAGAGCAAGACCGGCGCACCCGGCTTCAACGCCGCGGTGAACAAGGTCGCCAACCCCTCGGACAAGAAGGGCGGCGAGCTGAAGTTCATCGGCTCGCAGGAGGCCGACTCGTGGGACCCGCAGCGCGGCTACTACGGCTTCGTGTGGGACTTCGCCCGCTACTACACGCGCCAGCTGGTCACCTTCAAGGCCGAGCCGGGCGCCGCCTCCACCGAGCTGGTCCCCGACCTCGCCACCGACGCCGGCAAGGTCTCGGAGGACGGCCTGACCTACACCTTCACGCTGAAGGACGGGGTCACCTGGGAGGACGGCAAGCCGATCACCTCCAAGGACATCAAGTACGGCATCGAGCGCATCTGGGCGCAGGACGTCATCTCCGGCGGCCCGATCTACCTCCAGCAGGTCCTCGACCCCAAGGGCGAGTACAAGGGTCCCTACAAGGACACCACCCCGGACAAGCTCGGCCTGAAGGCGATCGAGACCCCGGACGACAAGACCATCATCTTCAAGCTGCCGGTCGCCAACGGTGACTTCCTGCAGATGCTGGCCATGCCCGCCGCCTCCCCGGTCCGCCAGGACAAGGACACCAAGGCCCAGTACGGCCTGAAGCCCTTCTCCTCCGGCCCGTACAAGTGGCAGTCGTACACCCCGAACAAGTCGATGCTGCTCGTCCGCAACGACAAGTGGGACGCGAAGACGGACACCGTCCGCAAGGCGCTGCCGGACAAGATCAGCGTCAAGTTCACCACCAACGCCGACGACATGGACAACCGTCTGGTCGAGGGCGAGTACGACCTCGACCTCAACGCCACCGGTGTCGGCGCGGCGGCCCGCGCCAAGGTGCTCCAGCAGCACAAGGAGAACGCGGACAACCCGCAGACCGGCTTCATCCGCTACGCGGTCTTCCCGCAGACGGTCATCGACAACGTCGAGTGCCGCAAGGCGATCATCTACGCGGCCGACTCCAAGTCCCTGCAGACCGCCCGTGGCGGCCCGCAGGCCGGTGGCGACATCGCCTCCAACATGCTGCCGCCGGCGATCAAGGGTGCCGACCCGAAGGCCGACCCGTACGGCAAGCTGGAGGGCAAGGCGGACGTGGCCAAGGCCAAGGAGGCCCTGGCCAAGTGCGGCAAGCCGAACGGCTTCAAGACCACGATCGCGGTCCGCAACAACAAGAAGATCGAGATCGCGACCGCCGAGTCCCTCCAGCAGTCGCTGAAGGCCGTCGGCATCGACGCCCAGATCGACCAGTTCGACGGCGCCCAGACCTCCGGCATCATCGGTTCGCCGAAGGTGGTCAAGGAGAAGGGCTACGGCATCATCATCATGGGCTGGGGCGCCGACTTCCCGACCGGCCAGGGCTTCCTGCAGCCGCTCGTCGACGGCCGCTTCATCCTCCAGAGCGGTAACAACAACTTCTCGGAGCTGAACGACCCGGCCGTCAACGGCCTGTTCGACCAGGCGCTGAAGGAGACCGACCCGGTCAAGGCCGGCGAGCTCTACAAGCAGATCAACACCAAGGTCTCCGAGGCCGCGGTCTACCTGCCCTTCACGCACGAGAAGAACATCATCTGGCGCTCCTCGCGACTGACCAACGTCTACACGGCCGACGCCTACAACGGCCGCTACGACTACTCGTCGCTCGGCGTCATGAAGTAAGTCCGAGTCAATCCACCCGCTCCAACGGCGCACCACCCGCCGCTAGGTCCGAAGGGCAGGTGATGGCCGCGCACGGCGGCCGGGGGACCCGATCGGGATCCCCGGCCGCCGGTCGGCCGACCGCATGCTTGCATATCTCGTCCGACGGTTGTTCGCCGTCGTAGTGATGCTGATGGTCGTCACCCTGACGACGCTCAGCATCTTCTTCCTCATCCCCAAGATGACCGGCAGCGACCCTGCCGCGATGTTCGTCGGCAAGCAGGCGGATCCGGCTTCCATCGAAGCTGTCCGGCAGAAGCTGGGCCTGGACGAGCCGATCCTGGTGCAGTTCTGGCACTTCGTCTCCGGCATCTTCGTCGGACGTGACTACACCGGCGGTGGCAGCACCATCCACTGCGAGGCACCCTGCTTCGGCTACTCGTTCCGTACCGAGCAGGACGTCTCGACGATGCTGGTCGACGCGTTCCCCGTGACCCTCTCCATGGTCGTCGGAGCCGCCGCGCTGTGGCTGCTGATGGGCGTCACCACGGGTGTGATCTCCGCGCTGAAGCGGGGCACGGTCGTCGACCGGACCGCGATGATCACCGCGCTCGCCGGCGTCTCGCTCCCCATCTTCTTCACGGGCATGCTGTCGATGTTCGTCTTCCGCACCCAACTGGGCTGGCTCAACGCCTCGTACACGCCCATCAGCGAGTCCTTCGGCAGCTGGTTCGGCGGACTGCTGCTGCCCTGGGTCACGCTCGCGTTCCTGTACGCGGCGATGTACGCGCGACTCACCCGCGCCACCATGCTGGAGGTCCTCGGCGAGGACTACATCCGTACGGCACGCGCCAAGGGCCTGCCGGAGCGGGTCGTGCTCGGAAAGCACGCCATGCGCTCCACGATGACCCCCATCCTGACCATCTTCGGCATGGACCTCGGTGCTCTCGTCGGCGGCGCGATCCTGACCGAGAGCACCTTCAACCTCCAGGGCCTCGGCTGGATGGCCATCAAGGGAGTGACCGAGCGCGACCTGCCACTGATTCTGGCGGTCACGCTCATCACAGCGACCTGTGTCGTCATCGCCAACCTCGTGGTGGACCTTCTGTACGCGGTGATCGACCCCCGAGTGAGGCTCGCATGACGGACAAGCTGACCAAGACCGGCGCGGCCCTGGGTGAACCGGTCGCGGCCTCGAACGCCCCGTCCGACGCCTTCCTCGACGTCCGCGACCTGAAGATCCACTTCCCGACCGACGACGGCCTGGTCAAGTCCGTCGACGGGCTCAGCTTCCAGCTGGAGAAGGGCAAGACCCTCGGCATCGTGGGCGAGTCCGGCTCCGGCAAGTCGGTGACCTCGCTCGGCATCATGGGCCTGCACACCGTCGGCCAGTACGGCCGGCAGAAGGCCCGGATCTCCGGCGAGATCTGGCTGAACGGCCGCGAGCTGCTCACGGCCGACCCCGAAGAGGTCCGCAAGCTGCGCGGCCGCGACATGGCGATGATCTTCCAGGACCCGCTGTCCGCGATGCACCCGTACTACACGGTCGGCGCGCAGATCTCGGAGGCGTACCGGGTCCACCACCCGGTCGACAAGAAGACCGCGAAGAAGCGGGCCGTCGAACTCCTCGACCGGGTCGGCATCCCCGAGCCGGCCAAGCGCTTCTCGAACTACCCGCACGAGTTCTCCGGCGGTATGCGCCAGCGCGCGATGATCGCGATGGCGCTGGTCAACAACCCCGAACTGCTCATCGCGGACGAGCCGACGACGGCCCTCGACGTCACGGTCCAGGCGCAGATCCTGGACCTGATCCGGGACCTGCAGAAGGAGTTCGGCTCCGCGGTCGTCATCATCACGCACGACCTCGGCGTCGTCGCCGAGGTCGCCGACGACATCCTCGTGATGTACGGCGGCCGGTGCGTGGAGCGCGGACCGGCCGAGTCGGTCTTCTACGAGCCGCAGCACCCCTACACCTGGGGCCTGCTCGGCTCGATGCCGCGGATCGACCGCGAGCAGACCGAACGCCTGATCCCGGTCAAGGGCAACCCGCCCAGCCTCATCAACGTCCCCAGCGGCTGCGCCTTCAACCCGCGCTGCCCGTACGCGGACGTGCCCAAGGGCGGCATCACGCGCACCGAGCGCCCCGAGCTGAAGGAGACGGGCAGCCGCCACTACTCCGCGTGCCACATGGAGCGCGAGGAGCGGACCCGGATCTGGACCGAAGAGATTGCGCCGAAGCTGTGAGCGACAAAGCGGTGAGCGACAACGTCGTGAGCGACAAGAAGAGCACTGAGCCCCTGCTCAAGGTCAACGGCCTGGTGAAGCACTTCCCGATCAAGAAGGGGCTGCTTCAGCGCCAGGTCGGGGCGGTCAAGGCGGTCGACGGCATCGACTTCGAGGTCTACCCGGGCGAGACGCTCGGTGTCGTCGGCGAGTCGGGCTGCGGCAAGTCGACGATGGGCCGGCTGATCACCCGGCTGCTCGAACCGACGGGCGGCACGGTCGAGTTCGAGGGCGTCGACGTCTCGCACCTCGGCGTGGCCAAGATGCGTCCGCTGCGCCGCGACATCCAGATGATCTTCCAGGACCCGTACGGTTCGCTGAACCCGCGGCACACGGTGGGCTCGATCGTCTCGGCGCCGTTCAAGCTCCAGGGCGTGGAGCCCGAGGGCGGGGTCAAGAAGGAGGTCCAGCGCCTGCTCGGCCTGGTCGGCCTGAACCCGGAGCACTACAACCGCTACCCGCACGAGTTCTCGGGCGGCCAGCGCCAGCGCATCGGCATCGCGCGGGCGCTCGCCCTCAAGCCCAAGCTGGTCGTGGCGGACGAGCCGGTCTCGGCGCTGGACGTCTCGATCCAGGCGCAGGTGGTGAACCTCCTGGACGACCTCCAGGAGGAGCTGGGCCTGACGTACGTGATCATCGCCCACGACCTGTCGGTGATCCGGCACGTCTCGGACCGGATCGCGGTCATGTACCTGGGCAAGATCGTGGAGCTGGCGGACCGCAAGTCGCTGTACGAGTCCCCGATGCACCCGTACACCCGCGCCCTGATGTCGGCGGTCCCGATCCCGGACCCCCGCCGCAAGGGCGCGAAGAGCGACCGCATCCTCCTCACCGGCGACGTCCCGTCCCCGATCGCCCCGCCGCCGGGCTGCCGCTTCCACACCCGGTGCTGGAAGGCGACGGACCTCTGCAAGACGGTCGAGCCCCCGCTCCTGGAACTCCGCCCGGGCCAGCGTGTCGCCTGCCACCACCCGGAGAACGCGGAGGGCGTGACGGTCCCCGCGGCGCGGGAGTCGGTGGAGGTCACGATCACCAAGCCGGAGCCGGAGCCGAAGCCCGCGGCTCCGGAGCCGACCGCGGAGCCCGCCGAGGGCGACGAGGCCTGACACCCGACGAGGCCCCCGCCGCCACCCGGCAGCGGGGGCCTCGCGCATGCCGGCGGCCAATGCGGGCGGCCTGGCCCTGCGGCCGGCCCCCGCCCCACCCGTCACAATGGTCGCCGTGGTTCACGATCTGTTCAGTCCCGACGTACAGCACGCCCTCGATCTCGTCGGCATCTTCGTCTTCGCCATCTCCGGCGCCCTCCTCGCCGTCCGCAAGAACTTCGACGTCTTCGGCATCGCCGTCCTCGCCGAGGTCACCGCCCTCGGCGGCGGTCTCCTCCGCGACCTGATCATCGGCGCCGTACCCCCGGCCGCCTTCACCGATCTCGGCTACTTCCTCATGCCGCTCGTCGCCACCGTGCTCGTCTTCTTCCTCCACCCCGAGGTCGAGCGCACCCAGACCGCCGTCAACGTCTTCGACGCCGCGGGCCTCGGCCTCTTCGCCGTCACCGGCACCATCAAGGCGTACGAGTACGGCCTCGGCCTCACCTCCTCCGCCGCCCTGGGTCTCGCGACCGCCGTCGGCGGCGGTGTCCTGCGCGACGTGCTCGCCAACGAGGTGCCGTCCCTCCTCCGCTGGGACCGCGACCTCTACGCCGTGCCCGCCATCGTCGGCGCCACGACGGTCGTGCTCTGCATCCGCTTCGAGGCCCTCAACGCGTACACCAGCGGCGCCGCCGTCCTCATGGCCTTCGTGCTCCGTCTCCTCGCCATGCGCTACCACTGGCGCGCGCCCCGCGCCTGGAACCGCCGGTCCTCCGCCCGCGAGGAGCCAGAAAAAGCTACCGCTCAGTAGCCTCCTGCGGTACCGTCGGAACCATGAGCACGAGCATCGAGACGATGGCGGAGACGACGACGGTCAGCGAGTTCGACCGCGACACCGCCGTCACCCTCCGCGCCCCCGGCGTGTACGACGCCGACCTCTCCGCCGGCTGGACGATCATCAGCGCCGTCAACGGCGGCTACCTCCTCGCCCTGCTCGGCCGCGCCCTCGGCGACCACCTCCCGCATCCGGACCCGTTCACGATCTCGGCGCACTACCTCACGCCGTCCGTGCCCGGCCCGGCGGTGATCCGCACCGAGACCGTCCGCACCGGCCGCACCCTCTCCACCGGCCAGGCCTCCCTCTTCCAGTACGCCGAGGACGGCACCGAGGTCGAGCGCATCCGGGTCCTCGCCTCCTACGGCGACCTCGACGCGCTCACCGACGACGTCCGCACCACCGCCACGCCGCCCGCCTTCGCCCCCATCGAGCAGTGCTTCGGCACCGGCGACGGCCCCCGGCCGCCGATCCCCGGCTCCAGCGCCATCACCGACCGCCTCGCCCTCAAGCTCGACCCGGCCACCGTCGGCTGGGCGATCGGCGCGCCCTCCGGCAAGGGCGAGATGCGCGCCTGGTTCGCCCTCGCCGACGGCCGCGAGCCCGACGCGCTCTCCCTGCTCCTCACCGTCGACGCGCTCCCGCCGACCTCCTTCGAGCTGGGCCTCAAGGGCTGGACCCCGACCGTCGAGCTGACGACCCACGTCCGCTGCCGCCCGGCCCCCGGCCCGCTGCGGGTCTCCATCACCACCCGTAACCTCGCCGGCGGCTTCCTGGAGGAGGACGCCGAGGTCTGGGACAGCGCGGACCGCCTGGTCGCCCAGTCCCGCCAACTCGCCCGCGCCCCGCGCGGCTAGGGCCCCTGGGGGGTGTCCGCGCCTGCGGCTACCGTGAGCCGGTGAAGTCCGACCGGCTCCTCTCCCTCCTTCTGCTGCTCCAGACCCGGGGACTGGTCCCCGCAACCGAGCTCGCCGAGCGCCTTGAGGTCTCCGTACGCACCATCTACCGGGACGTCGAGGCGCTCTCCGCGTCCGGCGTCCCCGTCTACGCCGAACGCGGCCGGCACGGCGGCATCACCCTGCTCCCCGGCTTCCGCACGGACGTCACGGGGCTCACCGCCGACGAGTCCCGCGCCCTGTTCGTCCTCGCCGCGCAGGGCGCGCACGCCGCGCTCGGCCTGGACCGGGCCCTCGGCTCGGCCCTCCGCAAGGTCATGGCCGCTCTCCCGGAACCCCATCGGCCCGCCGCCGAACTGACGAGCCGCCGGATCCTCGTCGACCCCGACCGCTGGATGCGCACCCCTCAGGCGGCCGTGGACCTCGACGTCCTCAACCGGGCCGTCTTCGCCGACCGGCGTGTACGGCTCCAGTACCGCAGCGGCGGGGCGCCCGCCCCGAAGGCGTACACGGTCGACCCGTACGGACTCGTCGTGAAGGCGGGCGTCTGGTACCTGGTCGCCGACCGGGACGGCGAGCCCCGGCTCTTCCGCGCCGACCGCGTCCACCTCGCCGAACTCCTCGACGACCCGGTCCGGCGCCGGGACGGGGTCGAGCTCGCCGACGTGTGGGAGGTGCTCCGCCTCCGCGTCGAGGCCCGACCCGCCGAGATCCGGGTCCGCGCCCAGGTCCACCGCGACCGCCTCGACCGCTTCCTGCGGCTGCACGGCGACCGCCTGACGGCCGCACCGGGGCGGCCGGCCCCGGATGCGGACCCGAATTCGGACTCGGAGCCGGCCCTGGACGAGGAGTGGACCGAGGTCGAACTCGCCTTCCATCAACCGGGCGACACCCGCCCCCTCCTGGCGATGGGCGGCAGCCTGGAGGTCCTGGACCCGCCGGAGATCCGTACGCTCCTCGCGCGGGCGGCGGCGGAGATCGTCGCGCTCTACCCGGACGCGTGAGGACCCGGGAGGACCCGCGAGGCTCCGGGAAGCGGTGGCGTGGACAGGCCAGGCGGCAGACGTGCGCGAGCGCCCTCGTAGAATCGAGAAATCATGGCTTACCTCGACCACGCCGCGACCACGCCGATGCTCCCCGAGGCGATCGAGGCGATGACCGCCCACCTCGCCGTCACGGGCAACGCCTCCTCCCTGCACGCGGCCGGGCGGCGCGCCCGGCGGACCGTCGAGGAGGCCCGCGAGACCCTCGCCGCCGCCCTGGGCGCACGACCCAGCGAGGTCGTCTTCACCTCCGGCGGCACCGAGGCCGACAACCTCGCCGTCAAGGGCCTGTACTGGGCCCGCCGCGACGCCGACCCGGCCCGCACCCGCGTCCTCGCCAGTCCCGTCGAGCACCACGCCGTCCTCGACGCCGTCGACTGGCTCGCCACGCACGAGGGCGCCACCGTCGAGTACCTCCCGGTCGACCGGTACGGCCGGGTCCACCCGGACGCGCTGCGCGAGGCGATCGCGCGCGAGCCGGAGACCGTCGCGCTTGCCACCGTCATGTGGGCGAACAACGAGATCGGCACGATCATGCCGGTACGCGAACTCGCCGACGTCGCCCGCGAGTTCGGCGTCCCCCTGCACTCCGACGCGGTCCAGGCCTTCGGCCAGGTCCCGGTCGACTTCGCCGACTCCGGGCTCGCCGCCCTGACCGTCTCCGGTCACAAGATCGGCGGCCCCTACGGCATCGGCGCGCTGCTCCTCGGCCGTGAGTACAGCCCGGTCCCCGTGCTGCACGGCGGCGGCCAGGAGCGCCACGTCCGGTCCGGCACCCTGGACGCGCCCGCCATCGCCGCGTTCGCCGTCGCCGGCCGGCTCGCCGCCGAGCGCCGCGAGGAGTACGCGCGCGAGGTCGGCGCCCTCCGCGACAAGCTGGTGGCGGCCGTCCGCGCCGCGGTCCCGGACGCGATCCTCGGCGGCGACCCGGACGACCGGCTCCCCGCCAACGCGCACTTCACCTTCCCCGGCTGCGAGGGCGACTCCCTGCTCCTGCTCCTCGACGCCCAGGACATCGAGTGCTCGACCGGCTCCGCCTGCACCGCCGGCGTCGCCCAGCCCAGCCACGTCCTGCTCGCCACCGGCACCGACCCGGACCTCGCCCGCGGAACCCTCCGCTTCACCCTCGGCCACACCTCCACCGAAGCGGACGTGGCAGCCGTAGCCGAGGCCATCGGGCCGGCGGTGGAACGGGCGAGGACCGCGGGCCTGGTCTAGCTCGCCCTCCGGTCACGCCGGCTTCTTCGAAGCCTCCCGGACCAGCTTCATGTAGCGGTCCCAGTCCCAGTGCGGGCCGGGGTCCGTGTGGTCGGTGCCCGGGACCTCGACGTGGCCGATGATGTGCTTCCGGTCGACGGGTATGTCGTAGCGCGCGCAGATGCCCGCCGTCAGCCGGGCCGAGGACGCGTACATGGCCGCCGTGAAGTCCTGCGGGCGGTCGACGAAGCCCTCGTGCTCGATGCCGACGCTCCGCTCGTTCATGTCCCGGCTCCCGGCGTGGAAGGCCACGTCGAGCTCGCGGATCATCTGCGCCACATGGCCGTCCTTGCGGACGACGTAGTGCGTGGCGGCGCCGTGCCCCGGGTTCTTGAAGACCTTCAGAGCGGTCGCGTAACTGCCCTGGACGACGTGGATCACGACCCGGTCGATCGTGAAGTCGGCCGGGCGGTCGGCCCGCCGCCAGTTCGCCCGGGACGCCGCCGTCCAGTCCGCGCCCTTGTGGTCGAGCTCGCCCTCGACCCGGGCCTGCTCCGTGCCGGGCAGCCGCCACCAGGCGCGCGCCAGCTCGTCGCGGGCCAGCGCCGCCGTACCGAGGACGGCCGCGCCGCCGCCGAGCAGGACGGCTCGCCGCCCCACCCCCCGCTTCTTGTTCTCGCTCCCCATGTCCAGAACAACGCTTACTCACGCGACCCTGGTTCCCGGGCCCCGTACCCTGGTAGGGCTATGACTGAGACTTCCCAGCGGACCGAGACCCCCCAGCGCCGCCTCCGTGTCCTTGCCGCCATGTCGGGAGGCGTCGACTCCGCCGTCGCCGCCGCCAGGGCCGCCGAAGCCGGGCACGACGTCACCGGCGTCCACCTCGCGCTCTCCGCGAACCCGCAGTCCTTCCGTACGGGTGCGCGCGGCTGCTGCACCATCGAGGACTCCCGGGACGCCCGCAGGGCCGCCGACGTCATCGGCATCCCCTTCTACGTCTGGGACCTCGCCGAGCGCTTCCGCGAGGACGTCGTGGACGACTTCGTCGCGGAGTACGAAGCGGGCCGCACGCCCAACCCCTGCCTGCGCTGCAACGAGAAGATCAAGTTCGCGGCGCTGCTCGACAAGGCGCTCGCCCTCGGCTTCGACGCGGTCTGCACCGGCCACTACGCCACGGTCGTCCTGAACGAGGACGGCACGCGCGAGCTGCACCGGGCCTCCGACATGGCCAAGGACCAGTCGTACGTCCTCGGTGTCCTGGACGAGAAGCAGCTCGCCCACGCGATGTTCCCGCTCGGCGACACCCTCACCACCAAGGACGAGATCCGGGCGGAGGCGGAGCGGCGCGGGCTCGCGGTGGCGAAGAAGCCCGACAGCCACGACATCTGCTTCATCGCCGACGGCGACACCCAGGGCTTCCTGGCCTCCCGGCTCGGCAAGGCGGAGGGCGACATCGTCGACGAGTCCGGGGAGAAGGTCGGCACCCACGAGGGCGCGTACGGCTTCACCATCGGCCAGCGCAAGGGCCTGCGGATCGGCCACCCGGCGCCGGACGGCAAGCCGCGCTACGTCCTGGACATCTCGCCCGTCAGCAACACGGTCACGGTCGGCCCGGTCGAGGCGCTCGACGTCACCGGCCTGGGCGCGATCAAGCCCCGCTGGTGCGGCACGGCCCCCGAGGGCTCCGGCCGCTACACCGCCCAGCTGCGCGCCCACGGCGGCGAGACCCCGGTCACGGCCGCCCTGGCGGACGGCGAGCTGACGGTCACCTTCGACGAGCCGGTCCGGGGCGTGGCCCCGGGGCAGGCGATCGTGCTGTACGACGGCACGCGCGTGGTGGGCTCGGCGACGATCGCGACGACGGTACGGGCGACGACGCCCGCGACGGCCTAGGTCGTGTCCGGAAAGTCTGGCCTGGCTCGCGACGCCCGGCACGCACTCCCCCAAGCTCTTCGAGCAGGGGGAACCCCCACGCTGCGTTGCCGACATGCCCACGTAGCTCCGCTACGAGGGCATCCCGGCGCCTTGCGATCGCACGCACCGGACGCCGCGAGCCCCGCCCTTCGGGCGGACGACCATACTGTCCGGACACTCCCTAGGGCCTGAGACGCTGTGACGGCCTGAGGCTTGCCAGGACGGCCTCGCTACTCCTCCTCGTAGAAGCCCTCCAGGACCGGCGCCAGGACGTGCGGGGCCACCTCGTGCGTCTGGCCCGTCAGGGTGCGGTGGCGGCCCCGGGGGAGGGCCGTCGAGACCGCCACGGCCGCCCGGCGCGTCCGGGACGGGCTCGCGCCGCCGTCCACGACCAGCACGCGCGCGTGGACCCGCCCGAGCCGCGCGGCCGCCTCCGCCGAGAACGGCGGCTCGAAGACCGAGAGCCGCTCCACCGGCAGCCCGGCGGCCACCGCCGCGAGCGCGAGCGCCCCGCCGGACCCGATCCCGTGCACGAAGGCCTTGCCGCCCACCTCGTCGATCAGCGCCGCCAGGTCCTCGATCTCCTCCTGTTCCACCCCCGACTCCCGCCGGTCGTACGTGACGATCGCGTACCGGGGTGCCAGGAGATCGGCCAGGGGCTGCCCGCTCTCGGCCGTGCACGGGGCGCCGCTCACCAGGATCACCGGCGTCCCCTCCCCGCGCAGCTCGTACGCGATCGTCGTCCCGTCCGCGGAGCGCACCCGCCCCCGGACGCCGCCCCATGTGCCGCTCGTCTCGTCCATGGCAGTGCTGACCGATCCCCTGCGCCGAACTCATCGGTGGGGCACGGAAATTCCGGGAAAATCTTGAGAGCGGGGGTCCGGAGGCACCCGCCAGGCGCGCGTTACCGTGGGCGCCATGAACATCTGCGTCTTCCTCTCCGCCGCCGACCTCGACGAGCGCTACACCGCCCCCGCCCGCGACTTCGCCGAGCGCCTCGGCAAGGCGGGCCACACCCTCGTGTGGGGCGGCTCGGACTCCGGTCTGATGAAGGTCGTCGCGGACGGGGTGCAGGAGGCGGGCGGCCGGCTCGTCGGCGTCTCCGTCGACTTCCTCGCCGCCAAGGCCCGCCCGGGCGCGGACCAGATGGTCTTCGCCAAGGACCTCGCCGAGCGCAAGGCCCTGCTTCTGGCCAAGTCGGACGCGATCGTGATCATGGTCGGCGGCACCGGCACCCTCGACGAGGCCACCGAGGTCCTGGAGCTGCGGAAGCACGGCAAGCACACGAACCCCGTGGTCCTGCTGAACACGGCCGGGTTCTACGACGGCCTGAAGGCCCAGTTCCACCGCATGGAGGCCGAGGGCTTCCTCCCCCTTCCCCTCACCGACCTGGTCTTCTTCGCCGAGGACGGCGTGTCCGCTCTCGCCCACCTGGAGGAGTCCGTCCGCGCCCGGTGATGCGAGCATGGGTCCCATGGCTACTCATGTGATCACCGGGGCGGGTTCCGGCATCGGCGCGGCGGTCGCCCGCCGGCTCCACGCGCGCGGGGACGACCTCGTGCTCCACGCGCGCGACGCCGGACGGGCCAAGGAGCTCGCCGCCGAGTTCCCCGGCGCCCGGACGCTCGTCGGCGACCTCGCCGACCCCGACCGGCTCTCCTGGGCCTTCTCGCACCAGAGCCTGCCCGAACGGGTCGACACGCTCCTGCACATCGCGGGCGTGGTCGACCTCGGGCCGGTCGGCGACCTCACCCCCAAGACCTGGCGCCACCAGCTCAACGTCAACCTGATCGCCCCCGCCGAACTGACCCGGCACTTCCTGCCCCAGCTGCGGGTCTCCCAGGGCCACGTGGTCTTCGTCAACTCCGGCGCCGGGCTGAACGCGCACGCCGAGTGGAGCGCCTACGCCGCCTCCAAGCACGGCCTGAAGGCCCTCGCCGACTCCCTGCGCCACGAGGAGCACGCCAACGGGGTGCGGGTCACCTCGGTCTACCCGGGTCGCACCGCGAGCCCCATGCAGGCGAAGGTCCACTCCCAGGAGGGCAAGGAGTACGACCCCTCCCGCTGGATCGACCCCGAGTCGGTCGCGACCGCGATCCTGACGGCCGTCGATCTCCCGCGCGACGCGGAGATCAACGACCTGACGGTCCGTCCGGGACGATAGGGACGCCGGAACAGTGACCGAGACCAGCGAGACCCACGCGTTCGTCTGGGGGCCCGCCACCGGCGTCGGCTCCCTCCCCGGCGGTGACGCCCGGGAAGCCGCCAAGACCGTCACGGGCAGCTTCGAGGACTTCCCCTTCCTCGCCGAACTGCCCGCCCGCGGACCCGGCGCCGACATGATCGGCCGCACCCTCGGGCTGCTCGTCGACCTCTACGCGCACGTGGAGCCCAGCGGCTGGCGGATCAGCGACCGGCCCGGCCGGGACACCCGGCGCGCCCGCTCCTGGCTCGGCGAGGACCTCGACGCCCTGGAGGAGTTCACCCAGGGCTACGAAGGTCCGCTCAAGGTCCAGGCCGTGGGCCCCTGGACGCTCGCGGCCGCCCTCGAACTGCGCGGCGGCGAGGCCGCCCTCGGCGACCCCGGCGCCTGCCGGGACCTCGTGGGCTCCCTCGCCGAGGGCCTCGGCGTCCACCTCGCCGAGCTCCGCAAGCGGATCCCCGGCGCCAGGATCGCCCTCCAGCTCGACGAGCCCTCCCTCACCGCCGTCCTGCGCGGCCACGTCCGTACCGCCAGCGGCTACCGCACGTACCGGGCCGTCGACCGGCAGGTCGTCGAGAGCGCCCTGCGCGAGGTGATCGCGGTCCACGACGGCCCGGTCGTCGTCCACTCCTGCGCCCCCGACGTGCCGTTCGGGCTGCTGCGGCGGGCCGGCGTCGACGCCGTCTCGTTCGACTTCGGGCTGCTCACCGAACGTGACGAGGAGCCGATCGGCGAGGCCGTCGAGGCGGGCACCAAGCTCTTCGTGGGCGTGGTGCCGTCCACCGACACGGCATTGTCCGACCCGGGCGGTAGCGTCATGGGTGTCAGGACGCTGTGGCGCAGGCTGGGGCTGAATCCGGGGACTCTCGCCGAGTCCGTCGTGGTCACCCCGACGTGCGGGCTCGCGGGCGCTTCGCCCGCCTACGCCCGCGCGGCCCTCGCCCACTGTGCCCGGGCGGCGAGATCGCTCGCGGACAACCCTGAGTGACGGGGTCTGAGGCAACGGGAGGACGAGTAACGGTGGCAGTCGAACAGGGGGCCCTGCCCGCCGCGGCACGGGAGCAGCACGCGGAGCTGGCCGAGCAGGTCGAGGAGCACCGCTTCCGGTACTACGTGAAGGACCAGCCGGTCATCAGCGACGGCGAGTTCGACAAGCTTCTGCGCGCCCTGGAGGCGCTGGAGGAGGAGTACCCCGAGCTGCGCACGCCGGACTCGCCCACGCAGAAGGTCTCCGGGGACTACGAGACGGGCCTGGCGAAGGTCGACCACCGCGAGCGGATGTACTCGCTGGACAACGCCTTCGACGACGCCGAGCTCGCGGCCTGGGCCGAGCGGATCGCCAAGGACGTCGGCACGTCCGCCTACCACTTCCTGTGCGAGCTCAAGGTCGACGGCCTGGCGATCAACCTGACGTACGAGAAGGGCCGGCTCACCCGCGCGGCGACCCGGGGCACCGGCGTCACCGGCGAGGACATCACGCCCAACGCCCGTACCATCCACGGCATTCCGGAGCGGCTGTCCGGTGACCGCGTCCCCGATCTCGTGGAGATCCGGGGCGAGGTCTACTTCCCGATGGAGGCCTTCGCCGACCTCAACGCCCGCCGGGTGGCGGCCGGTGAGCAGCCGTACGCCAACCCGCGCAACTCCGCCTCCGGTTCGCTGCGGCAGAAGGACCCGCGGGTCACGGCCACGCTCCCCCTCCGCATGGTCGTCCACGGCATCGGCGCCCGTGAGGGCTTCGCCATCGACCGGCTCAGCGAGGCGTACGAGCTGCTGCGCGAGTGGGGCCTGCCGACCGCCCGGCACAACAAGGTGGTGGACTCCCTCGAGGCGGTACGGGAGTTCATCGCGTACTTCGGTGAGAACCGGCACTCCGTGGAGCACGAGATCGACGGGGTCGTCGTGAAGCTGGACGAGATTCCGCTCCAGGGCCGGCTCGGCTCCACCGCGCGCGCCCCGCGCTGGGCGATCGCCTGGAAGTACGCGCCGGAGGAGGTCAACACCAAGCTCGTCGACATCAAGGTCGGCGTCGGCCGGACCGGCCGGGTCACGCCGTACGCGCAGGTCGAGCCGGTGACGGTGGCCGGGTCCGAGGTCGAGTTCGCCACCCTCCACAACCAGGAGGTCGTGAAGGCCAAGGGCGTGCTCATCGGCGACACGGTCGTGCTGCGCAAGGCCGGTGACGTCATCCCGGAGATCCTCGGCCCGGTCGCCGACCTGCGGGACGGCACCGAGCGGGAGTTCGTGATGCCCGCCGAGTGCCCCGAGTGCGGGACGCCGCTGCGGGCCATGAAGGAGGGCGACATCGATCTGCGCTGCCCGAACGCGCGGACGTGCCCCGCCCAGCTGCGGGAGCGGCTCTTCTATCTGGCCGGCCGCGAGTGCCTGGACATCGAGAACTTCGGCTCGGTGGCCGCCGCCGCGCTCACCCGCCCGCTGGAGCCGTCCGAGCCTCCGCTTCTCGACGAGGGCGATCTCTTCGACCTCACCATCGAGCGGCTGCTGCCGATCAAGGCGTACGTCCTCGACCCGGACAGCGGGCTGCCCAAGCGGGACCCGAAGACCGGCGAGGAGAAGGTCGTCACGGTCTTCGCCAACCAGAAGGGCGAGCCGAAGAAGAACGCGCTTGCCATGCTGGCCAACATCGAGGCGGCCAAGACCCGTCCGCTGGCCCGGTTCCTCAACGGGCTCTCGATCCGGCACGTGGGCCCGGTCGCCGCCCAGGCGCTCGCCCGCGAATTCCGCTCCCTGGAGCGGATCGAGCAGGCGACCGAACAGGAGCTCGCCGACGTCGACGGGGTCGGCGGGATCATCGCCGCCGCCGTGAAGGACTGGTTCTCCGAGGAGTGGCACCGCGAGATCGTGCGCAAGTGGCGCGCCGCCGGGGTGCTCCTCGAGGACGAGGGCGCGGGCGAGGACGAGGGGCCGCGTCCGCTGGAGGGGCTCACGGTCGTCGTCACCGGCACGCTGCAGAACTTCACCAGGGATGGCGCAAAAGAGTCGCTCCAGAGCCGCGGTGCGAAGGTGACAGGTTCCGTTTCGAAGAAGACCGACTTCGTCGTCGTGGGCGAGAACCCCGGATCCAAGTACGACAAGGCGATGCAGCTGAAGGTTCCGGTTCTGGACGAGGACGGCTTTGCCGTCCTGCTCGAACAGGGGCCCGAAGCCGCTCGGGAGGCGGCCGTCCCGGCCGAGGCGTAGCCCGGGTGACGCCGACGGGAAGCCCTGTCGGCGTCACCCGTTCGGCGCATACCAGATCGTTACGGGTGGGCAGGTCGCATTCGGGCAAGAGATGGAGAGCGCTGCCCGTCGGAGCCCTCCGCGGCCTACTGTTGAGACCGTGCGTCTGTCGCGCGGCCGAGTGGGCTCTGCCGGCCGTGGCGGCATGACAACGGCCCACCGCGTTGCGACGGCACCGCCGGCTGTGAGAGGGACGGAATGAAACCGACCGAGAGTGCCGCCGCCCCGCTCTCGCGGGCGCGCGGCCGCGCGGCCTGCGTGGCGATCACCTCCGGGCTCCCCGGCGTCGTGGTCGGTCTCGCCGCCGTCGTGCTCGCCAGCGGGATCTACCGGGCCGTGAGCTCCGGCCACGGGCTCTTCCCCGGCGGCGCCGAGGGCTGGTCCCTCGCCGTCCTCACCGGACTCATCGTCGGACACCTCGTGGCCCTCGGCCGGGACCGCTGGTGGGGCGGTACCGGCTCCGGCGCCGCCCTCACCCTCGCCGTCCTGCTCCTGTACGGCTGGGTGCCCGCCGGACTCGTCTCCATGGCCGTCGTCGTCCTCGTCGGCGCCGCCCGCCGCCACCGCTGGCGCCAGGGCCTCCTGCACGGCTCCGTGGACGTCCTCGGCGTCGGCGCGGCCGCCCTGGTCCTCGCCGCCTTCGGAGACGTACCGACCGTCGAGAACCCCTGGCAGCCCCCCGCCTGGGGGATCTCCGACATCCCCGAGGTCGCCCTTGCCGCCGGCACCTACCTCGTGGTGACCCGGCTGCTCCTCTGGTACTCCCTCTCGCCCCAGGGCGGGCTGCCGACGGTCGCCCGCACCGCCCTGCTCCGCCAGGGCCTCGTCGCCGTCGCGCTGCTCGGCATCGCGCCGCTGATCTGCGTCGTCGCCGTCTCCCAGCCGCTGCTGCTTCCGCTCTTCGCCGTCCCGCTCATCGCCCTTGACTCCACGCTCTGGATCGCCCGCGCCCGCGCCGAGGAGCAGCTGAAGGACCCGCTCACCGGCCTGCCGAACCGCCAGTGGCTCCTGGAGCGGGCCTGGACCGCCCTGGAGCAGGCCGAGGGCGAGGGCGCCCGTTCCGCGCTCGTCCTGATCGACCTCGACCGCTTCCGATCGGTCAACGACACCCTCGGGCACCTCGCGGGAGACCGGCTGCTCCTCCAGATCGCCGAGCGGCTCAAGCTCGCCCTGCCGCGCGGAGCGGAGGCCGCCCGGCTAGGCGGCGACGAGTTCGCCGTCCTGCTCCCCATCGCCGACTCCACCACCAGCGCCCAGCGCGTCGCCCGCCACCTCGTCGCCGAACTCTCCTCGCCGCTCGACCTCGACGGGCTCACCCTCGTCCTGGAGGCCAGCGCGGGCGTCGCCGTCTTCCCCGACCACGCGCTCGACGCCGAGGGTCTCCTGCGCCGCGCCGACGTCGCCATGTACCAGGCGAAGCGGGACCGTACGGGCGTCGAAGTGTACGAGTCGAAGCGCGACTCCAACACCCCCGACCGGCTCGGTCTCCTCGGCGACCTGCGCCGCGCCCTGGACGCCGGCGAGGTCGAGCTGCACTACCAGCCCAAGGTCCGCTTCGACGGCCAGGTCGCCGGCCTGGAGGCCCTGGTCCGCTGGGTGCACCCGGAGCGCGGCCGGGTCCCTCCGGACGAGTTCATCGCCATCGCCGAGTCCTCCGGCCTGATGCCGCACCTCACCGAGTACGTCCTGGAGACCGCGCTCGCGCAGGTGGCCCGGTGGCGGGCCCAGGGGTTGAACGTTCCTGTGGCCGTCAACGTCTCGCCCCGCGACGTCCACACCCCCGGCTTCGCGGGCGCCGTCGCCGCCCGTCTGGCCCGCCACGGCGTCCCGGCCGGGGCGCTCCAGCTGGAGATAACCGAGCACGTGCTCCTGGAGGACCCGCAGCGCGCCGCCGACACCATGGCCGGCCTGACCGGCCACGGCGTGAAGATGTCCCTGGACGACTTCGGCACCGGCTACTCCTCCCTCGTCCACCTGCGCCGCCTCCCGGTGAGCGAGCTGAAGATCGACCGCTCCTTCGTCGCCCGGCTCGCCGTCGACGCGGAGGACGCCGAGATCGTCCGCTGCACCCTGGACCTCGCCCACTCGCTCGGCCTGCTCGTGGTCGCCGAGGGCGTCGAGGACGACGAGACCTGGGAGCGGCTGCGGGACCTGGGCTGCGACGCCGTCCAGGGCTGGCTGGTCGCCGCCGCGATGCCGCCCGCCGAGACGACCGCCTGGCTGCGCGCCCGCGGCGAGCACGGCTGGCGCCGCCCCTCCGAGGAGGCCGCCGAGCTCCGGGCCCTGGAGGCCGCCGAGACGGCCTCGCCCGTGGACCTCGACCACCCCTCGGGCCAGGTGGTGCAGTAGCCCCCGCGCGAGTGCCGCGGACGAACCGTTTCACGGGTGGCGGTGCGGGCCCCATAGGATTGGGCCAACACCATCAAACTCACCCCGTGAGGATCGCATGCCTGGCATCACGCGCGAGGAGGTCGCCCACCTCGCACGGCTGGCGCGTCTGGAGCTGAAGGGCGAAGAGCTCGATCACTTCGCCGGTCAGCTCGACGACATCATCGGCGCGGTCGCCCGCGTCTCCGAGGTCGCCGACCAAGACGTACCGCCGACCTCCCACCCGCTGCCGCTGACGAACGTCATGCGCGCGGACGAGGTCCGTCCGTCGCTCACCCCCGAGCAGGCGCTCTCCGGCGCCCCGGCCCAGGAGCAGCAGCGTTTCAAGGTGCCGCAGATCCTGGGGGAGGACTAATCACATGACGGACAGCACCATCATCAAGCTCACGGCCGCCGAGATCGCCGCGAAGATCGCCTCCGGCGAGCTCACCGCCGTCGAGGTGACCGAGGCCCACCTGGCCCGGATCGAGGCCGTCGACGAGAAGGTCCACGCCTTCCTGCACGTCGACCGCGAGGGCGCCCTCGCCCAGGCCCGCGCCGTGGACGAGAAGCGCGCCAAGGGCGAGAAGCTCGGCCCGCTCGCCGGTGTCCCGCTCGCGCTGAAGGACATCTTCACCACGTCCGGCATGCCGACGACCGTCGGTTCGAAGATCCTCGAAGGCTGGATCCCGCCGTACGACGCGACCCTGGTCAAGAACCTGAAGGCCGCCGACGTCGTCATCCTCGGCAAGACCAACATGGACGAGTTCGCCATGGGGTCCTCCACCGAGAACAGCGCCTACGGCCCCACCGGCAACCCCTGGGACCTCACCCGGATCCCCGGCGGCTCCGGCGGTGGCTCCTCCGCCGCCCTCGCCGCGTACGAGGCCCCGCTCGCCATCGGCACGGACACCGGCGGCTCGATCCGCCAGCCCGCCGCCGTCACCGGCACCGTCGGCGTCAAGCCGACCTACGGCGGCGTCTCCCGCTTCGGCATGGTGGCCTTCTCCTCCTCCCTCGACCAGGGCGGCCCCTGCGCCCGTACGGTCCTGGACGCGGCCCTGCTGCACGAGGCCATCGCCGGGCACGACCCGCTGGACTCGACCTCCATCGACGCCCCGGTCCCGCAGGTCGTCGAGGCCGCCCGCAACGGCTCCGTCGCCGGCATGCGCGTCGGTGTCGTCAAGCAGTTCCGCGGCGAGGGCTACCAGGCCGGTGTCGTGCAGCGCTTCGACGAGTCCGTCGAGCTCCTCAAGGAGCTGGGCGCCGAGATCGTCGAGCTGGACTGCCCGACCTTCGACCTCGCCCTGTCGGCGTACTACCTGATCGCGCCGTCCGAGTGCTCCTCCAACCTGGCCCGCTTCGACGCCATGCGCTACGGCCTGCGCGTCGGCGACGACGGCACCCGGTCGGCCGAGGACGTCACCGCCCTCACCCGTGAGGCCGGCTTCGGCGACGAGGTCAAGCGCCGCATCATCCTCGGTACGTACGCGCTCAGCTCCGGCTACTACGACGCGTACTACGGCTCGGCGCAGAAGGTCCGCACGCTCATCACCCGCGAGTTCGAGCAGGCCTTCGAGCAGGTGGACGTGATCGTCTCCCCGACGACCCCCACCACCGCCTTCCCGATCGGCGAGCGCGCCGACGACCCGATGGCGATGTACCTCGCGGACCTGTGCACCATCCCGACCAACCTGGCCGGCAACGCCGCCATGTCGCTGCCCTGCGGCCTCGCGCCGGAGGACGGCCTGCCGGTCGGCCTGCAGATCATCGCCCCTGCCATGAAGGACGACCGGCTGTACAAGGTCGGAGCCGCCGTCGAGGCCGCCTTCGTGGAAAAGTGGGGTCACCCGCTGCTTGAGGAGGCTCCGTCGCTGTGAGTGCCATGGCAAAGAAGGCCAAGAACTTCAAGAAGTCGAAGACCGGCGTCTACGTCTCGCTTGCGACCACCGCGTTCGGTGCCATCAGCGTCGCGAAGCAGGCCAAGATGGCCCGCAATGACAACGACATGCTGCGGCTGATCGACTCCGCCGTGTCCGCCGCCGCCATCGTCACCGGCCTCGCGATCCTTTACCGCGAGCTGAAGCGCCTCGGCGACGACGACGTCCTGCTGGGCTGAGAGGGAAGTTCCACCGTGACTGTCACTGAACTGCTGTCGTACGAAGCCGCGCTGGCCGCGTACGACCCCGTCATGGGCCTGGAGGTCCATGTCGAACTCGGTACGAAGACCAAGATGTTCTGCGGTTGTTCGACCGAGCTGGGCGCCGAGCCCAACTCGCAGACCTGCCCCACCTGTCTCGGTCTGCCCGGCTCGCTCCCGGTCGTCAACGCGATCGGCGTCGAGTCGGCCGTGAAGATCGGTCTCGCGCTGAACTGCGAGATCGCCGAGTGGTGCCGCTTCGCCCGGAAGAACTACTTCTATCCGGACATGCCGAAGAACTTCCAGACCTCGCAGTACGACGAGCCGATCGCCTTCAACGGCTATCTGGACGTCCAGCTGGAGGACGGGGAGATCTTCCGCGTGGAGATCGAGCGCGCCCACATGGAGGAGGACACCGGCAAGTCGCTGCACGTCGGCGGCGCCACCGGCCGTATCCACGGCGCGTCCCACTCCCTGCTGGACTACAACCGCGCCGGCATCCCGCTCATCGAGATCGTCACCAAGCCCATCGAGGGCGCGGGCGAGCGGGCCCCCGAGGTCGCCAAGGCGTACGTCGCCGAGCTGCGCGAGCTGATCCGCGCCCTGGGCGTCTCCGAGGCGCGCATGGACAAGGGCCAGATGCGCTGCGACGTGAACCTGTCGCTGCGCCCCAACGGCACGCAGACCTTCGGCACCCGCTCGGAGACGAAGAACGTCAACTCGCTCCGTTCGGTGGAGCGGGCGGCGCGCTTCGAGATCCAGCGCCACGCGGCCGTGCTGACCTCCGGCGGCACGATCGTGCAGGAGACCCGGCACTTCCACGAGGAAGACGGCTCCACCACCTCGGGCCGGATCAAGGACAACGCCGAGGACTACCGGTACTTCCCGGAGCCCGACCTCGTCCCCGTCGCCCCGGCCCGTGCGTGGGTCGAGGAGCTGCGCGGCGAGCTGCCCGAGCTGCCGCGCGTGCGCCGCAACCGGCTCCGCGAGGAGTGGGGCGTGTCGGAGCACGACATGCAGTCCATCCTCAACGCGGGCGCGGTCGACCTGATCGTCGCGACCACGGACGCCGGCGCCCCGTCGGACCAGGCGCGCAAGTGGTGGATGGGCGAACTGGCCCGCTCCGCCAACGAGTCGGGCACTGCCCTGGACGAGCTGCCGATCACCCCGGCGCAGGTCGCCCGGGTGACCGAGCTGGTCGCCTCCGGTGACCTCACCGACAAGCTGGCCCGCCAGGTCATCGAGGGCGTGCTGGCCGGCGAGGGCGGCCCGGACGAGGTCGTCGAGAAGCGCGGCCTGAAGGTCGTCTCCGACGAGGGCGCGCTCGGCACGGCGGTCGACGAGGCCATCGCGGCCAACGCGGGCATCGCCGACAAGATCCGCGGCGGCAAGGTCGCGGCGGTCGGCGCCCTGGTCGGCGCGGTCATGAAGGCCACCCGCGGCCAGGCGGACGCGGCGCGCGTGAAGGACCTGATCCTGGAGAAGCTGGGCGTCAGCGAGGGCTGATCGACTGGTTGTCTCGTACGCGTACGAGGGCGGCGCCCCGGGTCCACTGGACTCGGGGCGCCGCTCTTTTGCGTCTCAACCAGTCGGCTGCGCCTGGCGCAGCCCGGCGACGAGGACGGTGACGAGGCGGCGGGCGTCGTAGCGGGGGTCGCTCTCGGCGCCGATGCAGAGGTTGCCGATGCCGCGCATGAGTTGGTACGCGTCGAGGTCGAGGTCGGCGCGGATCTCGCCGGAGGCGACGGCGGCGTCGAGGAGTTGGTCGCAGACCGGCACGAGCCGCTCGAGGAAGTAGGCGTGCAGGGCCTCGAAGCCGGGGCCGTCGCCCTGCATGGCGGCGGCCAGGCCGTGCTTGGTGACCAGGAAGTCCACGAACTGGTCGACCCACTGGGTCAGGGCCGCGTGTGGCGTCGGGCTGTCGGCCAGCAGTCCGGGACCGGCTTCGGCGCAGGCGTCGACCTGGTGGCGGTAGACGGCGATGACGAGGTCGGCGCGGGTGGGGAAGTGCCGGTAGATCGTGCCCATCCCGACGCCCGCGCGGGCCGCGATGTCGCGCACCGGCGCGTCGACACCCGAGGCGACGAAGGCCGCGGCCGCCGCCTCCAGCAGGGTCTGCTGGTTGCGCTGGGCGTCCTTGCGCTTGGACCGGGCCGAACTTCCCGGGGCCGGGACGTTTTCGCTCACCGCGGCACTCCTTCCACAACCACACACGGGTCTTGTGAAACGGAACAGTGTTCCGTATCGTTAACGGAGCGATGTTCCGTTTCATTCATGATGGCAGATCGCACGCGTGAGCGTGCGCCGACGACGGAAGGCACCTCCATGTCCGACGACACCTCGATGGCCACGGTCGTATCGGCGAGGCCGATCGTCCTGCCCGCCCCAAGTGGCCGGGGCGGGGACCTCCAGGTCCGCGTCTCCGCCCCCGCGACCGGCGGCGACCTGCCCGTCGTCGTCTTCTCGCACGGCTTCGGCTGGTCGATGGACGGCTATGCCCCGCTGGCGGACCACTGGGCGGCGCACGGCTTCGTGGTCGTCCAGCCGACCCACCTCGACTCCAGGACGCTCGGCATTCCGGCCGAAGATCCGCGTACGCCGCGGATCTGGCGCCATCGGATCGAGGACATCACGCGGGTGCTGGACGGCCTCGACACGCTGGAGGCCGCCGTCCCGGGCCTGGCGGGTCGCGTCGACCGCGAGCGCGTGGCGGTGGCGGGGCACTCCTGGGGCGCGCAAACCGTCGGCACGCTGCTTGGAGCGCGTGTCCTCGACGCGGACGGGGTGCCGGGCGAGGACATGTCCGACCCCCGGGTCAAGGTGGGCGTGTTGCTCGCGGCGGCCGGCCTGGGCGACGACCTGACGCCGTGGGCGGCGGAGCATCTCCCGTTCATGAGGCCGTCGTTCGCCACCATGACCACGCCGGCCCTGGTCGTCGCCGGTGACAAGGACCAGTCCCATCTGTCGACCCGCGGACCGGACTGGTTCACCGACGCGTACACCGGCAGCCCCGGGCCCAAGACCCTGCTCACCTTGTTCGGCGCCGAGCACTCGCTCGGCGGCATACCCGGCTACGAGGTCGCCGAGACGACCGACGAGAACCCCGCGCGGGTGCGGCTGATCCAGCGGGTCACGACGGCGTTCCTCCGTGGGGCCCCGCTGGAGGAGGACCTCGGCCCGCTGGGGAACGTACGGAGCAAGTAGCCGACCAGGCGCCAGTAACGGGAAAGGAGCGCTGGTGCGAGGGGGACGGACTGCGGCTTGGGGAGGGCACGCGTCGTCAGGGAACCAGGGCTGAAGCGAGTTCCCGCCACTCTCGTTCCGGCAGTGTGGTCGGGTCCGCGCCCAGCACTTGCAGGCAGACGTGGTCGGCCCCGGCGTCGAGGTGCTGCTGAACGCGGCGGCGGATCGCCTCTGTGTCTCCGTACGCGACGATCGCGTCCACCAGGCGGCGACTCGGGTCGCCGCCGACGTCCTCGTCACCGAAACCGAGCCTTCGGACGTTCGCCTGCTGGTGCGGCGCCGCTGCGAGATAGCCGGCGACGTGTGCCGTGGCCACCTCCCGGGCCCGGGCGAGGTCGGTGTCCAGGACGACGGCCTGCTCGACCCCGAGAAACGCGTCCGGCCCCATGATCGTCCGGGCCTGCGCGGTGTGTTCGACGGGCACGAAGTAGGGGTGCGCGCCCCAGGTGCGTTCGGCGGCCAGTGCGAGCATCTTCGGCCCGAGGGCCGCGAGGACACGGCGTGGAGCCGGGTCCGGTACGGGGCCGTGGGCGGGTGTGGCGTCCATGGCTTCGAGGTAGGCGCGCATCGTGGTGAGCGCCCTGCCGCGGGCCGGGACGGGATAGCCGTCCACGTGATGAACGGTGTCGTCGACCCTGTGCCCGCCGAGGCCGAGTACGTAGCGTCCGGGGAAGGCCTCGCCGAGCGTACGTGCTGCGGCGGCGGTGGCGATCGCGTCGCGGAAGGCGATGTTGGCGATGCCGGACGCGACGGTGATCCGGCGGGTCGCCGACAGGAGTAACCACGCCTGGCCCACCGAGTCGCGGCCGAACGCCTCTCCGTACCAGATGGCACCGTAACCGAGTTCCTCCAGCTCCGCCGCCGATTCACGCACGCGTCCGGCGGGTTGCCCGTCGTAGGCGAAGGTCCATATCCCGACCCGGCCGAGCCCGGTCCGTGCGTCGTCAGTCATCAGTACTCCTTGGGAAGGCATTCCGGAGAGGTTCTCCGTTTTCGTGGCTGCCGCTACGATACGGAGAACCTCTCCGGTTGGCCATCCCGGGAGTTGACCGAAGGGCAGGACGATGACGACCACGCAGCGCACGGACGCCCGTCTCAATCGGGAACGTCTGTTGGCGACGGCGCGGGAAGTGTTCGCAGAAGCCGGCCCCGGAGCGTCCCTCAACGAGATCGCCTCCCGTGCGGGGGTGGGCCCCGGGACCCTCTACCGCCACTTCCCGAACCGAACAGCTTTGCTGGCCGCGGTGCTGAGGGACCGGATCGAGGCGTTGTGCGCGCATGCGGAAGACTTGCTCGCCTCGGAGAGCGCCGACGAAGCCCTGGCGCAGTGGCTGCGGGCCTTCCTGGCCCACGCGCGTGTGAGCCAGGGCATCGGAAGTGCCCTGATGGTGGGATCGGCCGGGGAGCTGGGCCTCGACTGCCACCGACGCATCCTCGGCGCGGCGGCCGGTCTGCTCACACGGGCTCAGCGGCAGGGAACGGCTCGCACCGACCTCACCGCCGACGACCTCCTCCAACTCGTCATCGGCATCGCGCTGTCCACCGCGCGCCCCGAAGACGCCGGGCAGCCCGACCGGTTGCTGGCCCTGGTGCTGGATGCCACGCAGGCGGTACCACGTCGTTCGGCCCCGCTCCCGGACGTGGTCAGGTCCTCGGGCGCACGGTGAACGTGGTGCCCGGGGACGCGTAGTCGACCGGGCCGTCGAAGCGGGCCGAGGCGCGGGTCACCGCCTCCTCCGGGGTGAGGAACCGTCCGACGTGCGTGACGAGCAGCCGGCCCGCGCCGGCCGCGCGGGCCGTGTCGCCGGCGTCCTCCGGGGTGTGGTGCACCTGTTCGCCCTCGGCCGGTGGCTCCGGGCTCTCCGCCTCGCACAGCAGCGCGTCGCAGCCCTCGGCCAACTCCGTCAGGCTCGGGCACGGCGCGGTGTCGCCGGAGTACACCAGCGACCCTCCCGCTCCCTCGACGCGGACGGCGAAGGCCGGGATGCCGTGCGCCACCGCACGGCTGGTCAGCCGCAGCGAGCCGACGTCGGCCCGGTGTCCGTCGTACAACTCGGTCACGGCGAAGGCGGATTCGACCGGGCTGCGGCCGGCCGTGTTGGTGAGGAACCCGGCCAGCCGGTCGGCGATGCCGGGCGGGCCGTAGAGCGGGATCGGCGCCGCCAGGCGGATGTCCGCGTACAGGAGGCCGTAGTACGCGGTGAGCAGGTCCGCGCTGTGGTCCGCGTGCAGGTGGGAGATCCAGACGGCGTCCAGGTCGTCCAGGCGGACGTGCTGTTGGAGCGGGCCGAGGGTCCCACTGCCCGCGTCCATCCAGATCCGGGTGCCACCGCTCGACACCAGGTAGCCCGAGCAGGGGTTGTCGACACGGGGGTACGGCGTCGCGGAACCCAGGACCGTAAGGCGCAGCTCCTCAGTCATCCTGGGATCGTAGAACGTGTGATCCACAGCCGAGGGCCCGTCGGCGCTCTAGGCTGTCCGGATGACCGGAGTGGACGTGAGCGGGCCGTCGCAGGACATGTCCCGTGGGCTGTATTTCGGGTTCACCCTGGCCGTGGTGGTGCTCGGCTGGATCATCGCCGGGGCCATCGCGGGGGTCTCGTACCTGGCATCGGGGCTGGAGGCGATCCCGATCATGATCGGTTTCGTCGCGTGCTGCGCCCATGCCGTCGTCCTGCGCCTCCTTCACTGCGCCTGGTGGCTGGCCTTCCTCTCCTTCCTCCCGGGGCTGTTCGTCCTCGTCGGCTCCGTCGAGTACCCGGTCGAGGCCGCGCTCGGCAGCCGGGGCGACCCGGGCGGGCAGCTCCAGGTGCTCGCCCTCGGACTGGTCGGCTGGGCGGGGATCACCCTGCTCGCCGGGTGGCGCGGATTCGTACGTCGACGGGCGGGGCGCCGACCGGCTTTTGACGAGGCGTGACCGAAATACGGGCAGGGGACGTTCACCACCGCGTCCGAATCGGGTCTTCTCTCCGTCACCCGGCCTCACTACCGTCCCCCAGGTACCACCCAATGGCTCGAAGGCGAACCATTGGCCGTCGACTGGAGGTCGGTCTTGTCCCCCGAGAAGTCCCGGATGTCCCGCCGCAAGGTGCTCGCCCTGGGCGGAGGCGCGCTCGGCGCCGCGGCTGCCGGTTCGCTGCTCCCGCCGTCGCTCCAGGAGGCGATCGCCGCGGGGCCGCCGGCCGGGGGCATGTCCGCCGTGCGGCACGTGGTGATCCTCATGCAGGAGAACCGTTCCTTCGATCACTACTTCGGCACCCTCCGCGGTGTCCGCGGCTTCGGTGACCGCAACGCGATCGAGCTGCCCTCCGGCAAGCCCGTCTTCGAGCAGCCCGCCGCCCTCGGCCGGACCGTGCTGCCGTTCCCGATCCGGGGCGCGGCCGAGACGCAGGCGAAGGACCTCCAGTACATCGGCGACCTCGACCACTCCTGGAGCGGTGGCGCCAAGGCCTGGCACGAGGGCTGGATGGACGGCTGGGTCTCCGCCAAGACCGCCGCCACCATGGCGTACTACGACCGCCAGGACATCCCGCTCCACTACGAGCTCGCGGACACCTTCACCATCTGCGACGCCTACCACTCGTCCACGCACACCTCGACGAGCCCCAACCGCAACCACCTGTGGTCCGGCTGGACCGGTTACGAGGCCGACGGCAGCCGCGCCGTCACCAACGCCGCGTACGCCGAGGGCACCCACCCCGGCTACTCCTGGCCCACCTACGCCGAGCGCCTCGAAGCGGCCGGGCGGAGCTGGAAGACGTACACGGAGTGGGAGAACTTCACCGACAACAACATCGAGTTCTTCACCTCCTTCAAGAAGATCGCCCGCAAGGCCCTCGCCCCGACCGGCGGCCACACCTTCATGGAGTCCTTCTACGCCGCCGTGCGGGATACCGAGGACGCGGGTGAGCGGGCCCGGCTGCTCGCCGCCCTGGAGGACGGGGTCGCCACGCTCAGCGCCGCCGAGCGCTCGCTCTTCGAGCGCGGCCTTCGCCGGGTCGAGACCGGGAAGCTCGCCGACGCCTTCCGCGCCGACGTCGCCGCCGGGACGCTGCCGGAGGTCTCGTACCTCGTGCCGTCCGCGATCGACTCCGAGCACCCCGGCTCCTCCTCGCCCGTCGCCTCCGCCTCCCTCGTCTACAAGGTGCTCGACGCCCTCGGCGCGCACCCGGACGTCTGGCGTCACACCGTCCTGCTGATCAACTACGACGAGAACGACGGCTTCTTCGACCACGTGCCGCCGCCCGTCCCGCCGGCCGACAACACGGACGAGCGCTGGAAGGGCCTGCCCACCGGCCTCGGCATCCGGGTCCCGATGCTCGTCGTCTCGCCCTGGTCGCTCGGCGGCTACGTCTGCTCCGAGACCTTCGACCACACCTCGGTGATCCGCTTCCTGGAGCAGCTCACCGGCATCAAGGAACCCAACATCACCCCCTGGCGGCGGGCCGCCGTCGGCGACCTGACCTCCGCCTTCGACTTCCGGCGCACCCACCGGCAGCCCGACGTCCAGGAGCCCGGCCCGATCCCGCCGTTCTCCGGCCGCTGGCGGCCGCAGCCCCCGCTGGTCCAGACGATGCCGGTCCAGGAGCCGGGCACCCGCCCGGCCAGGCCGCTGCCGTACCAGCCGGACGCCCAGGCGCGGGTCGGCGCCGAGATCACCGTCGACCTCAAGAACACCGGGAAGGGCTCCGCGCACTTCGCGCTGTACCCGTACGCGGGTGAGTTCACCGTCCCCCAGCACCGCGATGTAAGGGGCACGGCACAGTGGGCGGTACCCCTTACGCGTGATCATTACCGGTTCACGATCACCGGCCCGAACGGCTTCCGCCGCGAGTTCGAGGGTCCGGCGACGGGCGGCGCCGAGCTCGCCTCGCACATCGACCACCATGACCGTGACCTGCATCTCACCGTACGGAACACGGGCTCCGCGCCGGTCTCCTTCACCGTCCGCCCGCTCGGATACGTGGACCCCGAAGACCTCGGCGACCTGCGCGACTGGAGCCGTACGGTCAAGGTGAAGCCCGGCCGCAGCCGTACCCTCGTGCACTCGGCCGCCGACGCGCACGGCTGGTACGACGTCGAGGTGACCGCCCCGGGCGGCTTCCGCCGACGGCTCATGGGGCACATCGAGAACGGGCGGGCCAGCGTCTCCGGCTGAGACCCCTCGTACGCGGCGTTCGCGCGGGGGCCCGGGTCCAAAGGCCCGAGCCTCCGCGCGGCGCTGTGAGTATCGACACGAATGGGGCATTTGATCTTATTGGGCTGCGAGAGTGGGCTCATCCAGGTCAAGTGTTCTTTTCGGGCTGTTCCCCGGTAAAGATCCACGAACCACCACCAGGGAGCACGTCCTTTGGCAGCCATCGCACGGTGGTGCATCAAGCACCGCCTCGTCGCCGTCCTGCTCTGGCTCGTCGCCCTCGGCGGCGCTGTCGCCGGAGCGTCGGTCGCCGGCTCCGCGTACTCCAACGACTACGAGGTCCCCGGCACCGAGTCCGGCCGCGCCACCGCCCTCCTCGAAAAGGGCTTCCCCGGCAGCGGCGGTGACGGCAACACCATCGTGTGGCACACCGACAAGGGCACCGTCCGGGCCGCCGGCGTCGAGCAGCGCATGACCGACGTGCTCGACGAGGTCGCCGAGCTCCCCGGCATCGCCTCCGTGGCCTCCCCGTACGGCCCCGGGCCCGGCGCCCAGGCGCAGATCAGCGAGGACGGGCACACCGCCTTCGCGGCCGTCACCTTCCAGGAGCAGGCCGACGACATCCCGAAGTCCCAGGCCCAGGCGCTCGTCGACACCGCCCGCTCCGCCGGGGGCGAGAACCTCCAGGTCGAGCTCGGCGGCAGCGCCGTCGCCCTCACGGAGGCCTCCGGCGGCCATGTCGCCGAGGCCGTCGGCGTCGCCGTCGCGGCCGTCGTCCTCTTCCTCGCCTTCGGCTCGCTCGCCGCCTCCGCGCTCCCCATCGCCACCGCGCTGGTCAGCGTCGGCATCGCGTACTCCGGGATCGCGCTCCTCGGTCATGTGATGACCGTCGCCGACTTCGCCCCCATGCTGGGCATGCTCATCGGCCTCGGCGTCGGCATCGACTACGCGCTCTTCATCGTCACGCGCCACCGCAAGGGCCTCAAACGAGGGCTCTCGGTCCCCGAATCCGCGGAGATCGCCGTCGCGACCACCGGCCGCGCCGTCGTCTTCGCCGGGGCGACCGTCTGTATCGCGCTGCTCGGCATGCTGATCCTGCGCCTCAGCTTCCTCAACGGCGTCGCCATCGCCGCCTCCCTGACCGTCGTCCTCACGGTCGCCGCCTCCGTCACCCTGCTGCCCGCGCTGCTCTCCCTGATCGGCATGCGGGCGCTCTCGCGCCGCGAGCGCCGGCAGCTGGCCGAGCACGGGCCGCAGCCCGAGCTGCCGACCGGCTTCGCCGCCCGCTGGTCCGCCTTCGTGGAGCGCCACCCCAAGTTGCTCGGCGTGGTCGCCGCCGTCGTCATGGCCGTCCTCGCGCTGCCGACCTTCTCGCTCCACCTCGGCACCTCCGACCAGGGCAACGGCCCGGCCACCTCGACCACCCGGCAGGCCTACGACCTGCTCGCCGACGGCTTCGGGCCCGGCGTCAACGGGCCGCTCACCCTCGTCGCCCAGATCGACGGCGCCGACGACCGCGTCGCGCTCGGCGAGCTGCCGGCCGCGCTCGCGCACACCAAGGGCGTCGGGTCGGTCTCCCCGGTCACGTACAACAGCGCCGGCGACACCGCCGTCCTCACCGTCGTACCGGACTCCTCGCCGCAGTCGAAGGCCACCAGCGAGCTGGTCGACCGGCTGCGCACGGACGTCCTGCCCACGGCCGAGCGGGGCACGTCGCTCGATGTGCACGTGGGGGGCGTGACCGCCTCGTACGACGACTTCGCCGAGATCATCGTCGGCAAGCTGCCGCTCTTCGTCGGCGTCGTCATCGCGCTCGGCTGTCTGCTGCTCCTGGTCGCCTTCCGGTCGATCGGCATCCCGCTGAAGGCCGCCCTGATGAACGTGATGGCCGTCGCCTCGGCCTTCGGGATCGTCGTCGCGATCTTCCAGTGGGGCTGGGGGAGCGAACTGCTCGGGCTCGGCAGCGCGGGCCCGATCGAGCCCTTCCTGCCGGTGATCATGGTCTCCGTGCTCTTCGGGCTCTCCATGGACTACCAGGTCTTCCTGGTCAGCCGGATGTACGAGGAGTGGCTGGAGACCGGAGACAACCGGCGGGCGGTCCGGGTCGGGCTCGCCGAGACCAGCCGCGTGATCAACTCGGCGGCGGTCATCATGATCTCCGTCTTCCTCGCCTTCGTGCTCTCCGGCGACCGGGTCGTCGCGATGTTCGGCATCGCCCTCGCGGCGGCCGTCGCCCTGGACGCCTTCGTCCTGCGGACCCTGCTCGTACCGGCCCTCATGCACATGCTCGGCGGCGCCAACTGGTGGCTGCCGCGCTGGCTCGACCGCCGCATGCCCCGCATCAGCATCGAACCGCCCGAGTCCCGGGCCGCCGCCGACGCGCGGGACGCCGAGGTCGTCCTGGACGCGGAGGTCGTCTTGGACGCCGATGCCGCCGCCATCCCCGCGCAGCGCGTGGCGGTGGACGAGAAGGCGTGACGAGAAGGCGTCTTAAGACACTTCTCATCCGCGGCACCTAGCGTGCGGCGTATGACTATCAAGACGGAGAAGACGACCACCGAGAACACCGAGGCCGAGGAGAAGGCCGAGGCCGTCGAGCCGGTCGACGAGGCGGACCAGAAGCTCGAGGACGAGCGCGACGAGGACCTCGACGAGGATCTCGACGAGCTCGAAGAGGCTCCGGTCGCCCCCGCCGGTGACGGGATCGGCGCCGGGGCCGCCGCCGTCGTCTCCGCCGGGCTCGGGCTCGCCGCCCTCACCGGCACCTGGGTGGGCAAGGTCAGCAGCGAGCGCGAGACGCTCATCGGCCAGATCAAGGCCCAGGGCGGCACCGCCGCCCAGCAGATCAACGAGATCTACGCCGACGCCTGGCACGCCACCGCCCTCGTCAACGGGGTCTTCGCCTTCCTCGCCCTCATCGTCGCCGTCCTCGTCCTCACCCGCCCGCGGCGCCCCGCGTGGGTCGGTGCGGTGGCCGTCGCCGGCGCGGTCCTTGGCGGCATCGGCATGTTCCTGTCGGCGGGGATGTACTTCGACCTGTTCCTGAGTCTCCCGACCGCGCCCTAAGGCACCGCCCGGGGCCCGCCTAAGGCCCCCCGTACCCCGAACATGCGGCACTCGCCCGATGTGGCCGCACCCCCTGGGCCACGAGAGTGGAGGCATCGCAAGGAGCGATACCGACACCAGGGGAGAACGAGATGTTCGCGTACGAACTGAACCGCCTGCACCACGCCGAGCTCGTCCGTGAGGCCGCCGCCCAGCGCCTGACCCGTCAGGCCGTCACGGCGCGGCGGGCCGCGAAGGCCGCCGCCCGGTCCGGCGAGCACGAATCCGAAGGGCGGGTGGGAGAGGCGCGGGACCGTTTCGCCCGGGCCGCGTGACCCCTTGTGGGTGTCAACCCGGACGGCTGTGCGATGCTCGGCGGCGTGGAGACCAGGTCAGTCAGTCCCGTGTTCGTCGGCAGGGCCGGTGAGACAGCCGCCCTGACCGACGCCCTCGTCCGCGCCGGCGACGGCGAGCCCCAGGCGCTGCTCGTCGGCGGCGAGGCGGGCGTCGGCAAGACACGGCTCATCGAGGAGTTCGTGGCGGCGGCCTGCGACCGGGGCGCGTACGTCGCTGTCGGAGGCTGTGTCGAAGTAGGCGCGGACGGGCTGCCGTTCGCGCCCTTCTCCACGGCCCTGCGCTCGCTCAGCCGCCGACTGCCGGACGAACTGGCCGCCGCGGCCGCGGGCCAGGAGGGCGAACTCGCCCGGCTCCTGCCCGAGCTGGGTGACGTCGGCAGCCACGAGCCGTCCCACGAGGACTCCACCGCCCGCCTCTTCGAGCTGACCGTACGGCTCCTGGAGCGCCTCGCCGGCGACCGGACGATCGTCCTCGTCCTGGAGGACCTGCACTGGGCCGACGCGTCCACCCGGCACCTCCTCTCCTACCTCCTGCGCACCCTGCGCCGGGGCCGGATCGTGGTCGTCGCCACCTACCGCTCCGACGACATCCACCGCCGCCACCCGATGCGCCCCCTGCTGGCCGAACTCGACCGGCTGCGGACCATCCGCCGCATCGAACTCGCCCGCTTCACCCGCGCCGAGGTGCGCCGCCAGCTCACCGGCATCCTGGCCGCCGAACCGGACGCCGGACTCGTCGACGAGGTCTTCGACCGCTCCGACGGCAACGCCTTCTTCGTCGAGGAGTTGGTCGTCTCCCACGAGGCCGGCTGCGCCGTCGGCTCCCTCAGCGACTCCCTGCGCGACCTGCTGCTCGTCCGCGTCGAGACGCTGCCCGAGGACGCTCAGCGGGTCGCCCGGATCGTCGCCGAGGGCGGCTCCACCGTCGAGTACGCGCTGCTCGCCGCTGTCGCCCGGCTCTCGGAGGACGACCTGATCGAGGCGCTCCGGGCCGCCGTCGGCGCCAACATCCTGCTCGCCGTCCCCGACGGCGACAGCTACCGTTTCCGGCACTCCCTGGTCCGTGAGGCCGTCAGCGACGACCTGCTGCCCGGCGAACGCTCCCGGCTCAACCGGCGCTACGCCGAGGCCCTGGAGGCCGACCCCACGCTCGTCCGCTCCGACGAGCGCGTGACCAGGATCGCCACGTACTGGTACCACGCCCACGACCCGGCCAAGGCGCTGCCCGCCGTGCTCCGCGCCTCCGTGGAGACCCGCAAGCGCTACGCCCACGCCGAGCAACTGAGCCTCCTCGAACGGGCCATGGAGCTCTGGGACGAGGTCCCCGCCGCGGTCCGCGACGCGCTGCGGCCCATCGACTACGTCGAGGCCTACCCCGCGTGCGGCTGCGACCCGGTCACGACCCCGCTGCGCTACCTCGATCTGCTGGCCGAGGCCGCCATCGCCGCCCGGTTCGCCGGGGAACGCGAACGCGCCCTGAAGATCGGCAAGATGGCCCTTCGACTCCTCGACTCCTCCGAGGAGGGCGGCGAGACCGACCCGCTCCGCGCCGCCTGGTTCTGGTGCGAGCGGTCCCGCATCGTCTCCGGCCTCGGCCGCTCCGACGGCTGGGCCGAGATCGCGAAGGCCCAGGAACTCGTCAAGGGCCTCCCGCCGTCCGCCGTCCACGCCCGCGTCCTCGTCGTGGCCGCCGGCTGGGGCATGCTCCACAAGCCGGGACCCGAGAGCCTCGCCGCCGCCGAACGGGCCGTGGAGTACGCCCGCCTCGTCGACAACGAGCCCATCGAACTCGGCGCCCGTCTCACCCTCGGCACCCTCCAGGTCAGCGCCGGCGACCGCGAGGCCGGGCTCGCTGCCATGTACGCGACCCGCGACCGCACCCGCGCCCTCGGCCTGTACCACGAGTGCTCCCGCGCCCACGTCAACCTCTCCCACGTCCTGGAGAACCTCGGCCGCTCCCGGGAGGCCGTCGAGGTCGCCGAGGACGGCCTCCGCCTCGCCCGCTCCCACGGCCTTCTCGACAGCCAGGGCTGGATCCGCGCCAACCAGGCCGAGTCCCAGCTCTCCCTCGGTCTCTGGGACGAGGCCCAGCGCAACTGCGAGTGGCTGGAGCACTCCGGGACCAGCTCCAAGCCGCGCGGCTCCGCCGCCCTCCGCCTCGCCCAACTGGCCGTCGCCCGGGGCGAACTCGCCACGGCTACCACCCAACTTGCCCTGGCTCGCGAGCACTTCGGCGAAGCCGACCCCATGCCTCAGTACGTCGTGCCGAGGAAGCAGGTCGAGCTGAGCATCGCCGCCGCCGGAGGCCGGATCCAGGACGTACGGACCGTGCTCGCCGCCGCCGTCGAGACCGGCTTCCCGCCCGGCACCCACCGCGAGGCCTGGCCGCTGCTCCTCGCCGCCGCCACCGCCGAGGCGGACGCCCTCGGCCTGCCCGCCGCCGAGGAGGGCCGCGCGGAGTCCCTCGCCCTGCTCCGGCGCAGCGCCCGGCAGATGGCGACCCCGGCGCCCGTCTGGGAGGCGTACGCCCGGCACACCTCGGCCGAGTTGGACCGCGCCGACGGCCGCCACCCGGTCGAACGCTGGACCGCGACCGTCGCCGCGTACGAGGCCGTGGAGCGCCCCTACGTCCTGGCCCTCGCCCGGCACCGCCTCGCCGACGCCCTCCTGGCCGAGGGCGGCCGGCGCGAGGAGGCCGCCGCGCTGCTCCGCGAGGCGCACGCCACGGCCGTCCGCCTCGGCGCCCAGCCGCTCCGCGAGGACGTCGAACTCCTGGCCGCCCGCGCCCGCCTCCCGCTGACCGCACCGGACCGCGCCCCGGAAGCGGAGCCGGGCGACGACGGCTTCGGCCTGACCCCCCGGGAGCAGGACGTCCTGCGCCTGGTCGCCGCCGGCCGCACCAACCGGCAGATCGCCGAGGAACTCTTCATCTCACCGAAGACCGCGAGTGTCCACGTCTCCAACATCCTCGCCAAACTCGGCGTCTCCGGCCGGGGCGAGGCCGCCGCCCTGGCCCACCGCCTCCGCCTCCTGGAACCGACGGCCTAGGCGGACGCTCCCGCCCTAGGGAGTCTCGTCGTCGTCCCCGTCGCCGCCGTCGCCGTCCTCGTCGCGGACGGTCACCGGCTGCGGCAGGCGTATCAGCACGGCGCCGGAGCTGAGGTCGATGGGCCCGCGCGCGGGGTCCGCGTCGCCCGGGTCCTCCCGGGTGAGCTCCAGGCGCTGCCGCTCGTCCTCGGTGTGCTGACGGCCGGGCGCGAACAGCTCTTCCGTCATGTTGAACATCGTCTCCGCCTCCTACTTCACCTCCAACCGGAGGATCTTGTCGTCGCCGGGCCCGGGCGTGCCCCGGGTGTCCGTCTCGCTCGTCGTCAGCCAGAGCCGACCGTCACCCGCTGCCAGGACCGTGCGCAGCCGGCCGTGCTCCTCCACGAGGAACGCCTCGGGGTCCCCGGAGCGTTCCGCTCCGGACACCGGGATCCGCCAGAGGCGCTCGCCGCGCAGCCCCGCCATCCAGATCGCGCCCTCGGCGTACGCGATGCCGCTGGGCGAGGCCTCGTCCGTTCTCCACTGGGCGACCGGGTCCACGAAGTCGGACACGTTCGCCACGCCCTCAACCTTCGGCCAGCCGTAGTTCTTCCCGGCCTCGATCAGATTCAGCTCGTCCCAGGTGTTCTGCCCGAACTCGGCCGCCCACAGCCTTCCGTCCCCGTCCCAGGCCAGGCCCTGCACATTGCGGTGGCCGAGCGAATAGACCACGGAGTCCGGGAACGGATTGCCAGGCGCCGGCCTGCCCTCCGGCGTCATGCGCAGGATCTTGCCGCCCAGCGACCCCGGGCTCTGCGCGAGCCCCGTCTCCCCGCGCTCACCCGTTCCCGCGTACAGCATCCCGTCCGGGCCGAACGCGATCCGCCCGCCGTTGTGCACGTTCCCCTTCGGGATGCTCGCGAGGACCACCTCGGGCGCGCCGAGGCGGTCCCCGGCCCCGCCTCCGTACGGCATGCGGACGATGCGGTTGTCCGACTCCGCCGTGAAGTACGCGTACACCATGCCGTCCCGCACGGCGAGGCCGAGCAGTCCGCCCTCTCCGCCGGGAACCACCCCCGGCACCTCGCCGAGCGGCGTCTTTCTCCCGGTGTCCGCGTCGACCCGGGTGACCGTGCGCTCGTCGCGCGAGGCGACCAGCAGGTCACCGTCCGGCAGCGCGGCCACGCCCCACGGCGACTCCAGGTCCTCGGTCAGCGTCCCGGCGACGCGCACGGAGCCCGGGGCGCCCCGCGACCCCGATCCCGAGGCGGACGCGGACGAGGAGGCGGGCGCGGACACGGAGGGGGAGCCCGGCGAGGCCCCTTCCCCGTCCCCGCCCGACCCGCACCCGGTCAGCAGCCCCAGCAGCGCGGCGACTCCCACGGCCCCCACGGCACCCACATAAGCTCGGCCCACGGTCCCGATCCCTTCAAGCGGCGATCACTACCCTTGATACACCGCTCGGCCCGATCAGGTTCCCGGCCGCCGGATTCCCGCCCGCCGGGTTCGCTCCCGGATTCGCTCCCGCCGGAACCGCTCGCCCCGGATTCCCGCCCGCCGGGTTCGCTCCCGCCGGAACCGCTCGCCCCGGATTCCCGCCCGCGCCCTCAGTCCCACGATCCGCGCGGCCGCGGCAGCCCCGCGATCTCCGCCAGGTCCCCGGCCGTCAGGGCCAGCTCCGCCGCCCGCGCGTTCTCCACCGCCCAGCGCTCCCGCTTGGCGCCCGGGATCGGCACGACGTGCGGCCCCTGCGCCAACGCCCACGCCAGGGCGACCTGCGCCGGGGTGACGTCCTCCCCGTGCCGCGCCGCCACCCGCCGCAGCCCCGCCACCAGCGGCTGGTTCGCGGCCATCATCTCGGCCGTGAACCTGGGGTGCCTGGCCCGCGGGTCGTCCGGCTCGAAACCGCCGCCCGGCGTCAGCGTCCCGGTCAGGAACCCGTTCCCCAGCGGCATCGCGGCCAGGAACCCCACGCCCCGCGCCTCGCACCAGGGCAGCAGCCGCGCCAGCGCCTCCCGCGACCACACCGACAGCTCGGCCTCCACCGCGCTCACCGGGAACACCTGCTGGACCCGTTCCAGCTGCCGGATCGTTCCCTCGAACACATCCGCCGCCGATCCGCGCCGCGCCGCCCGCGCGCCGACCGCGCAGAATCCGAGCGCCCGCACCTTGCCCGCGGACACCAGCTCGGCCATCGCGCCCCAGGTCTCCTCGACCGGGACCTCCGGGTCCGCCCGATGCAGCTGGTAGAGATCGATCACGTCCGTCTGCAGCCGCCGCAGCGAGGCGTCGCAGGCCCGGCGCACGTACCCGGGCCGACCGTTGGCCACGATGTGCTGATCGCCCACGAGCAGGCCGCACTTGGTCGAGACGAACGCATCCGCCCGGCGCTCCTTCAACGCCCGCCCCACCAGCAACTCGTTGGTGAACGGCCCGTACATGTCGGCGGTGTCGAGCAGGCTCACCCCGGCGTCGAGCGCCGCGTGCACCGTGCGCAGCGACCGGTCCCCGCGCTGCTGCGAGCAGCTGTAGGCCCAGTTCATCGGCATACAGCCCAGGCCGACCGCGCCCACGTCGAGCGGTGCCGCCCCGATAGTCCTGCGCTCCACCTGCCGGTACCCCTCCCTGTGCCGTCCCCCAAAGTAACCAATGCCGGCCGGGATTCTTCGCATAGCCTCCCGGTCATGACACTCGATGAGACGACCCCTGACGTGTGGCTTCCGATTCCGGCCGACGAGGTCGAAGGGCTTCCCGACCCGGGCGCGTCGGGTCTGAACTACCGCTTCTGGGACGGCGGTCCCGACTTTCCCGCCGACCCGGCGCGGTGCGCGTTCTACGTGGTGCCGTACATGAAGGGCACGGAGATCGCGATCCGGCCGCTCGCCGCGATGAGCTCGGTCCGTGTCGTCCAGACCCTGTCGGCCGGAACGGACCATGTGACGCCCGGCATCGGCTCGTTGGGGCCGGGGGTCGACCTGTGCAACGCCAAGGGCGTCCACGAGGCCAGCACCGCCGAACTCACCCTCGCCCTGATCCTCGCCTCGCTGCGCGGCATCCCCGGCTTCGTGCGCGGCCAGGACAAGGAGGAGTGGCGGGCCGGTTTCTACCCGGCGCTCGCCGACAAGTCCGTGCTGATCGTGGGGTACGGATCCATCGGCGCCGCCATCGAGGACCGGCTCGCTCCGTTCAAGTGCGCGCGGGTGGTGCGCGTCGCGCGCTCCGCACGCACCACGGAGCGCGGTCCCGTACACGCCCTGGCGGAGCTTCCGGCCCTGTTGCCGCAGGCCGACGTGGTCGTGCTGTCCACTCCGCTCACGCCCGACACCCGGCATCTCGCCGACGCGGGCTTCCTCGCCCGGATGAAGGACGACGCCCTTCTGGTGAACGTCGCCCGAGGTCCCGTGGTGGACACCGCCGCGCTGCTCAAGGAGGTCGAGTCCGGCCGGATCACCGCCGCCCTGGACGTGACCGACCCCGAACCCCTGCCGCCGGGCCACCCGTTGTGGCACGCTCCCGGTGTTCTGGTGAGCCCCCATGTCGGCGGTTCCACTTCGGCGTTCATGCCGCGGGCCAAGCGGCTGATCGCCGCCCAGCTCACCCGTTTCGCGGCGGGGGAGCGGCCGGCCAACGTGGTGCTGACCACCTGAGCGGGCGCCCGGCCCCACGCGCCCCCTCGGTGCGCCTGTCGCGAGCCCCCGGGCCGTCACGGAGAGTACTGCGACCCTGCCCCTGAGTGACGGTCCTGGTGTATCGTCCCGAAGCGGGGGACTGCGTCGAGTACGAGCTGACGCCGGGGAGTGAAGTGACGGGACATCAGATTCCGAGGGGGGCGACGGGTGACGTACGGCCGATGGACCGACGATCCGACGCGGCGGGGCCGCCGTCGACGACCCTCGCCCGCGACGACGACACCGGGTCGCCCCCATGCGGCGCCCGACTCCGCGGGCCGGGCGGCACCACCGCCCTGCCCGCCCAGACCGACCGGCGCAGCGCCGACACGGTCCCGGCCGCCGATCGCGTTACCGGACCCTCGCGTGCCGACGACCATCGGAACACCGGCACCCACGACGACCACCGGCACGCCGGCCCGGACGGCGCCGCCGCCCCCGCGCGTGACCACGCGCACGGAAGGCCGGCGGGGGCGATGAACGCCCCCGGTGCGCTGATCGAGCGCGGTCGCGTCACGGGCGCGGGCGGGGCCGCCACCGGGCCGGGGCAGACACGGCCGGGCCCCGCGCGCTCCGGGGTCCCCACGCTCCTCACCCAGGTCGTCCTCGGGCTCATCTGCGCGGGGTACGCCACCGGCGCCGCCCTCGGCTGGGGCTCCGAGCGACTCGCCCTGGTCATGGGCGACTTCGGCCTGAGCGCCGCCGCCCTGGCCGCCGCCGTCTCCTGCTTCCTCTACGCGCGCGTGCACGAGAGCCGCTTCCGCCCCGCCTGGCTGCTCTTCGCCTTCTCCTCGGGGATGGCCGCCGCCGGGAACGCGGTCTGGGGGTGGTACGAAGTCGTGCTCCGCCAGGACGTGCCCAGCCCGTCCCTCGCCGACGTCTTCTTCCTGCTCTTCGCGCCGCCCGCGATCGTCGGGCTGCTCGTCCTCGCCAAGAAGCCCGTCACCCGGGCCGGCTGGGTCTGCCTCGCCCTCGACGCCTGGCTCATCGGCGGCTCGCTGCTCACACTCTCGTGGAGCCTCGCCCTCGCGCACACCGCCCACTTCGAGGGCGAGAGCGTCGCGAGAGCCGCGCTGACCCTCGCGTACCCGCTGCTTGACATCGTTCTCGTCAGCATGGTCCTGGCCCTCCACTTCCGCCGCTCGCAGCTGAACCGGTCGGCGATCAACACCGCCATCGCCGCCCTCGCCCTCACCGTGCTGTGCGACGCCCTCTTCACCTCCCCGCTGCTCCGCGAGAACTACACCTCGGGCCAGCTCCTCGACGCCGGCTGGTTCGCGGGCTCCCTGCTGCTCGCGTACGCCCCCTGGGGAGCGAGCCGTACCGCGCCCGTCACGGGCTCCGCGGCGGCGCGCGCGGCCCGCCACCACAGCCGCCCGATCGCGGGCTCGCTGGCCGCCCTCACGCCGTATCTCGCCGCCGCGGTCTGCACGCTCGGCATCCTGTACAACGTCGTCGAGGGACGCAGAGTGGACCGCGTGGTCGTCCTCACCGGCTGCACGGTCGTGCTCGCCCTGGTCGTCCGCCAGGGCATCATGCTCCTCGACAACATCGCCCTCACCCATGAACTGGCCCAGCAGGAGAACCACTTCAGGTCCCTGGTGCAGGGCTCAAGCGACGTGATCATGATCGCCGCGCCGACCGGCATACTCCGGTACGTCAGCCCCGCCGCTTCGGGCGTCTACGGACGGGAGGCCGAGGACCTGATCGGCGAGGAACTCGCCTCGCTCATCCACCCCGAGGACCTCGGCGGGGTCGTCCACGAGGTCCGGCGCTTTCTCGCCACTCCTCCTTCGGAGGAGCCGACGACCCGGATCGAGTGCCGCTTCCGCTCCGGCCGGGGCGACTGGCTCAACGTCGAGTCCACCGTCAACCGCCACCAGGGCGGCCTCATCTTCAACAGCCGGGACGTCACCGAACGGGTGCGCCTCCAGGCCCAGTTGCAGCACAACGCGGAGCACGACCCGCTCACCGACCTGCCCAACCGCGCGCTCTTCACCCGGCGCGTCCGCAAGGCGCTGGCCGGCCGCCGCGCCTCGGACCCCGGCACCGCCGTGCTCTTCATCGACCTCGACGGCTTCAAGGGCGTCAACGACCGCCTCGGCCACCAGGCCGGGGACGAACTGCTGATCCAGGCCGCCCGGCGGCTCCAGGACTCCGTACGGGCCGGGGACACCGCCGCCCGGCTCGGCGGCGACGAGTTCGCCGCGCTCATCCTCGGCGACGGCTCACGGGACCGGGTGGCCCGGGAGTGCCAGGTCCACGAGATCGCCGACCGGCTGCGCCTCACGCTCTCCCAGCCGTACCGCGTCGAGGGCGGCAACGAGGTGCGGGTCGCCGCCTCCATCGGCGTCGCCTTCGCCGAACCCGGCATCAGCGCCGGAGAGCTGCTGCGCAACGCCGACCTCGCCATGTACCGCGCCAAGGCCGCGGGCAAGGACCGGGTCGAGATGTACGCCCCGCAGATGCAGGCCGAGGTCGCCCGCAGGACCGAACTGGCCACCCGGCTGCGCACGGCGCTCGACGACGGCGAGTTCGCCCTGCTCCACCAGCCCGTCGTGGACCTCACCACCGGCCGGATCACCGCTGTCCACGCCCAGGCCCGCTGGCGCTCCGCGCAGGGCATCCTCTTCACGCCCGCCGAGTTCCTGCGGGTCGCCGACGACGGAGAGCGGATCGCCGAGCTCGGCCGCTGGCTCCTGGAGCACGCCGTCGAGCAGGCCGCCGAGCGGGCCGCGCTCGGCCACCGGACCCCGGTCTCCGTCCGGCTCCCCGCCCGCAGACTGCTCGACCGCTCCCTGCCCCTCGGCTCCGTCGAGGCGCTGCTCACCCGCCACGGGCTCCCGTCCGGCTCCCTGATGATCGAGCTGGCCGACAACGACCCCCGGGTCTCCTTCGACGACCTGGAGCAGCGCCTGGTGGCCCTGCGCCGGCTCGGCGTACGGATCGCCCTCGACGGCTTCGGCAGCGGCTACGCGGCGATCAACGCGCTCCGCCGCCTCCCCGTCGACGTACTGAAACTGGACAGAGGGCTCGTCGAGGGGGTGGTCGAATCAGCCCGGCTCCGTAAGATCACGAGCGGGCTGCTCCGCATCGCCTCGGACCTCGGGCTCCAGTCCGTGGCCGACGGGGTGGACGTCCCCGAGCAGGTCCTCGCGCTGCGCGCCATGGGCTGCACCCATGGCCAGGGCATGGCGTTCTCGGGCCCGCTCGACGAGTACCGGCTGCGCCGCGCGCTCGTCAGGGACGCGTATCCCCTCCCTGGTGGGGCGGCTGTTCCCGTGGGGGAGAGGCTCCCCGCGTCCCCCGATCCGCTCAAATAATGAGACGCCTGTCCCACCCACTTGACACTGGTAGTGGCTCGGGGGGAGGGTCAGTGCCATGCGCACCCGAATTCTCGTACTTGGAAAGCGCGTCGGCTGAAGCAGGGCCCTGAAGGCCCCGCTTGAACGCACCCGACGCGCTCCCCTCGCTTGCCTCCCGGCACGAGGGGTTTTTTGTTGCACCGGCTCACGTCAAACCCTGGCAAAACCCCCGCAAAGACCCTCTGCTTCGAGAAGAGAATGCTGATGACCGAGCAGGCCACCGGGCACCATCCGCAGCCGCGGACCCGTAACGGCGGACAGTCCGCCACCATCGTCGAGCACGTCACGGGTGCGCAGTCCCTCATCCGTTCTCTCGAGGAAGTAGGGGCCGACACCGTCTTCGGCATCCCGGGCGGCGCCATCCTGCCGGCGTACGACCCGATGATGGACTCGAAGAAGGTCCGCCACATCCTGGTCCGGCACGAGCAGGGCGCGGGCCACGCGGCCACCGGCTACGCCCAGGCCACTGGCAAGGTCGGCGTGTGCATGGCGACTTCGGGTCCGGGCGCCACCAACCTGGTCACCCCGATCGCCGATGCCCACATGGACTCCGTCCCGCTGGTCGCGATCACCGGTCAGGTCGCCTCGAAGGCCATCGGTACGGACGCCTTCCAGGAGGCGGACATCTGCGGCATCACGATGCCCATCACCAAGCACAACTTCCTGGTCACCAAGGCCGAGGACATCCCGAAGACGATCGCCGAGGCCTTCCACATCGCCTCCACCGGCCGTCCGGGACCGGTCCTGGTCGACATCGCCAAGGACGCCCTGCAGGCGAAGACGGTCTTCAGCTGGCCGCCGCAGACCGACCTGCCCGGCTACCGCCCCGTGACCAAGCCGCACGCCAAGCAGATCCGCGAGGCCGCCAAGCTCATCGCCGCCGCCAAGCGCCCCGTCCTGTACGTCGGCGGCGGTGTCCTGAAGGCCGGCGCCACCGCCGAGCTGAAGGTCCTCGCCGAGCTCACCGGCGCCCCCGTCACCACCACCCTGATGGCGCTGGGCGCGTTCCCCGACAGCCACCCGCTGCACGTGGGAATGCCGGGCATGCACGGTGCGGTCACCGCCGTCACCGCGCTGCAGAAGGCCGACCTGATCGTCGCCCTCGGAGCCCGCTTCGACGACCGCGTCACCGGCAAGCTGGACAGCTTCGCCCCGTACGCCAAGATCGTCCACGCCGACATCGACCCGGCCGAGATCGGCAAGAACCGCGCCGCCGACGTCCCGATCGTCGGTGACGCCCGCGAGGTCATCGCCGACCTGATCCAGGCCGTCCAGGCCGAGGCCGCCGAGGGCAGCAAGGGCGACTACACCGCCTGGTGGAGCGACCTGAACCGCTGGCGCGAGACCTACCCGCTCGGCTACGACCTGCCGGAGGACGGCAGCCTCTCGCCGCAGCAGGTCATCCAGCGCATCGGCCAGCTCGCCCCCGCCGACACCATCTACGCGGCCGGCGTCGGCCAGCACCAGATGTGGGCCGCCCACTTCATCGACTACGAGAAGCCGGCCACCTGGCTGAACTCCGGCGGCGCCGGAACGATGGGCTACGCGGTCCCCGCCGCCATGGGCGCCAAGGCCGGCATGCCGGACCGCCCGGTCTGGGCGATCGACGGCGACGGCTGCTTCCAGATGACCAACCAGGAACTGGTCACCTGCGCGCTCAACAACATCCCGATCAAGGTCGCCATCATCAACAACGGCGCCCTCGGGATGGTCCGCCAGTGGCAGACCCTCTTCTACAACCAGCGCTACTCCAGCACGGTCCTGCACGCCGACGAGACGGGCCACGAGGCGACCGGTTCCCAGGTCGGCGCCAGCTCGGCGCCGCGCAAGGGCACCCGCGTCCCCGACTTCGTCAAGCTGTCGGAGGCCATGGGCTGTGTCGCGCTGCGCTGCGAGGACCCGGCCGACCTGGACAAGGTCATCGAAGAGGCCAACGCCATCAACGACCGCCCCGTCGTGATCGACTTCATCGTCCACGAGGACGCCCAGGTCTGGCCGATGGTCGCCGCCGGCACCTCCAACGACGAGGTCATGGCCGCCCGGGGCGTCCGCCCCGACTTCGGCGACAACGAAGACGACTGAGACCGAGAGCCGTAGGAAGAGGAACGACGCAATGACAAGGCACACGCTCTCCGTCCTCGTGGAGAACACCCCCGGCATCCTCGCCCGGATCGCCGCGCTGTTCTCCCGGCGCGGGTTCAACATCGACTCCCTCGCCGTCGGTGTCACCGAGCACCCCGACATCTCCCGCATCACCATCGTGGTGAATGTCGAGGACCTGCCCCTCGAGCAGGTGACCAAGCAGCTCAACAAGCTGGTCAACGTCCTGAAGATCGTCGAACTCGAGCCCAGCGCCGCGATCCAGCGCGAGCTCGTCCTGGTGAAGGTCCGCGCCGACAACGAGACCCGCTCCCAGATCGTCGAGATCGTCCAGCTGTTCCGCGCCAAGACCGTGGACGTCTCGCCCGAGGCCGTCACCATCGAGGCCACCGGTTCGAGTGACAAGCTCGACGCCATGCTGAAGATGCTGGAGCAGTTCGGCATCAAGGAGCTCGTGCAGTCCGGCACGATCGCCATAGGGCGTGGTGCGCGGTCCATCACCGACCGCTCCCTGCGGGCCCTCGACCGCAGCGCCTGACCGTCGACCCCGGCCGACCGCCGTCCACCGCGGCGGTCCGCCAGGCGAGACCCGAAAACCTTCCTTCCGCTCCCCGCCGTACGGTGGGACGTAACACCAGCACCTCAAGGAGATTCCCAGTGGCCGAGCTGTTCTACGACGCCGACGCCGACCTGTCCATCATCCAGGGCCGCAAGGTCGCGGTGATCGGTTACGGCAGCCAGGGGCACGCCCACGCGCTGTCGCTCCGTGACTCGGGTGTCGACGTCCGCGTCGGCCTGCACGAGGGCTCCAAGTCCAAGGCGAAGGCCGAGGAGCAGGGCCTGCGCGTGGTCACGCCCGCCGAGGCCGCGGCCGAGGCCGACGTCATCATGATCCTGATCCCGGACCCGATCCAGGCCAAGGTCTACGAGGAGTCCATCGCGCCGAACCTGAAGGACGGCAAGGCCCTCTTCTTCGCGCACGGCTTCAACGTCCGCTTCGGCTTCATCAAGCCCCCGGCCGGCGTCGACGTCGCGCTCGTCGCCCCCAAGGGCCCGGGCCACCTGGTCCGCCGTCAGTACGAGGAGGGTCGCGGCGTCCCCGCGATCGCCGCGGTCGAGCAGGACGCCACGGGCGGCGCGTTCGCCCTGGCGCTCTCGTACGCCAAGGCCATCGGCGGCACGCGTGCGGGCGTCATCAAGACGACCTTCACCGAGGAGACCGAGACCGACCTGTTCGGCGAGCAGGCCGTCCTGTGCGGTGGCGCCAGCGCGCTGGTCAAGGCGGGCTTCGAGACCCTGGTCGAGGCCGGCTACCAGCCGGAGATCGCCTACTTCGAGTGCCTGCACGAGCTGAAGCTCATCGTCGACCTCATGTACGAGGGCGGCCTGGAGAAGATGCGCTGGTCCGTCTCCGAGACCGCCGAGTGGGGCGACTACATCACCGGCCCGCGCATCATCACGGACGTCACCAAGGCCGAGATGAAGAAGGTCCTCACCGAGATCCAGGACGGCACCTTCGCCAAGAACTGGATGGACGAGTACCACGGCGGTCTGAAGAAGTACAACGAGTACAAGACCCAGGACGAGAAGCACCTCCTGGAGACCACCGGCAAGGAGCTGCGCAAGCTCATGAGCTGGGTGAACGACGAGGAGGCGTAAGCCTTCCGAGGTGGGGCCGGACACAGTGTCCGGCCCCACCTCCATCGTTGGACAGGCCGTCCAACCACGGACGGGTGATCCTGCCAACGAGGCGCATGAATCGCGCCAACGCACCACTACACTGCTCAACAACATTCGCGTTCAGGCCCACAGCGTCGTGCGCTTTCACGCGGCAAGCCCCCTCCACCGCCTGCGGCCGTCGGGACGGCCGTCCGCACTGGATCTGTGAGGACTCACGTGAGCTCGAAACCCGTCGTACTCATCGCTGAAGAGCTGTCGCCCGCCACCGTCGACGCCCTGGGCCCGGACTTCGAGATCCGGCACTGCAACGGCGCGGACCGCGCCGAGCTGATCCCCGCCATCGCCGACGTGGACGCGATCCTGGTCCGCTCCGCGACCAAGGTCGACGCCGAGGCCATCGCCGCCGCCAAGAAGCTGCGCGTCGTCGCCCGCGCCGGTGTCGGTCTGGACAACGTCGACGTCTCCTCCGCCACCAAGGCGGGCGTGATGGTCGTGAACGCCCCGACCTCCAACATCGTCACCGCCGCCGAGCTCGCCTGCGGCCTCCTCGTCGCCACCGCGCGCAACATCCCGCAGGCCAACACCGCGCTGAAGAACGGCGAATGGCAGCGGTCGAAGTACACGGGCGTCGAGCTCAGCGAGAAGACCCTCGGCGTCGTCGGCCTCGGCCGCATCGGTGTCCTGGTCGCCCAGCGGATGTCCGCGTTCGGCATGAAGATCGTCGCGTACGACCCCTACGTGCAGCCGGCCCGCGCCGCCCAGATGGGGGTGAAGCTGCTGACCCTGGACGAGCTCCTGGAGGTCGCCGACTTCATCACCGTCCACCTGCCGAAGACCCCGGAGACCCTCGGTCTCATCGGCGACGAGGCGCTGCACAAGGTCAAGCCGTCCGTCCGGATCGTCAACGCCGCGCGCGGCGGGATCGTCGACGAGGCGGCGCTGTACACCGCCCTCAAGGAGGGCCGGGTCGCCGGCGCCGGCCTCGACGTGTACGCGAAGGAGCCCTGCACGGACTCCCCGCTCTTCGAGCTCGACCAGGTCGTCTGCACCCCGCACCTGGGCGCGTCCACGGACGAGGCGCAGGAGAAGGCCGGTATCGCGGTCGCCCGCTCGGTGCGCCTCGCGCTCGCCGGTGAGCTGGTCCCGGACGCGGTCAACGTCCAGGGCGGTGTCATCGCCGAGGACGTCAAGCCGGGTCTGCCGCTCGCCGAGAAGCTCGGCCGGATCTTCACCGCGCTCGCGGGCGAGGTCGCGGCGCGGCTCGACGTCGAGGTCTACGGCGAGATCACCCAGCACGACGTGAAGGTGCTCGAACTCTCCGCGCTCAAGGGCGTGTTCGAGGACGTGGTCGACGAGACCGTGTCGTACGTCAACGCCCCGCTGTTCGCGCAGGAGCGCGGTGTCGAGGTCCGGCTGACGACCTCCAGCGAGTCCCCGGACCACCGCAACGTGGTGACCGTGCGCGGCACGCTCTCCAGCGGCGAGGAGGTCGCGGTCTCCGGCACGCTGGCCGGCCCCAAGCACCTCCAGAAGATCGTCGCCGTCGGCGACTACGACGTGGACGTGGCGCTCGCCGACCACATGGTGGTGCTGCGCTACGAGGACCGCCCGGGTGTCGTCGGCACCGTCGGCCGCATCCTCGGCGAGGCCGGTCTGAACATCGCGGGCATGCAGGTGGCGCGCGCGGAGGAGGGCGGCGAGGCGCTCGTCGTGCTCACCGTGGACGACACGGTTCCGGCCGCGGTGCTCTCCGAGATCGCGGCCGAGATCGGCGCGGCCTCGGCCCGCTCGGTCAACCTGGTCTGACCCGGTCCGACCGGCCCTCCTGCCGCTGACGTACTCGTACCCGGCCACTAGACAACCGTCTTACACGATTGTCTAGTGGCCGGGTACAGTGCTGTCATGGGACACAAGGAAGACCTGCTCGAAGGCGCCAAGCGCTGCCTCCTGGAGAAGGGGTACGCCCGCACCACGGCCCGCGACATCGTCGCCGCCTCGGGCACCAATCTCGCCTCGATCGGCTACCACTACGGCTCCAAGGACGCGCTGCTCCAGCAGGCGTTCCTGGCGCTGACGGAGGAGTGGGGCAATCAGGTCGGCCCGGCGGGCAGCGGCGAGAACAGGAAGACGCTGCCCGCCGACCCGTACGCGCGCTTCCACGCGGTCTGGGAGCAGGTGATCGCCGCTGCCGAGGCCAGCCGCCCGGTCTGGAAGCTCCAGACCGAGGTCGTCACCCGTCTCGACGACGACGAGAAGCTCCGCGAGGCCATCAAGGAGCCGCAGCGCGAGGGCCGGTTGGGCATGGCGGAGGTCTTCCTCGGCCTCGACCCGGAGGCGGACCCGGAGAACGCCCGGGTGGCGGGCCTCCTCTGCCAGGCGCTCGCCACCGGCGTGATGATCCAGTGGATGGTGGACCCCGAGACGGCGCCGACGGCGGACGATCTGACGGCCGGGCTCAAGGTGCTGATGGGCGAGCAATAGCGCCGGATTCACCCGTAGTTGGGCGGCTCAGCGCCAGGGGATGTTCCGCCAGGGGCTGCCCTCGTGCTCCGTCAGGACGCGGTGGGCGGCCACGTTGTCCTCGTGGTACGGGCCGTACTCCTCCCCGTCGAAGCGCAGCACCCGCCCCAGCGCGTACCCGACCGAGTACTCCTCCCACGACCCGTAGGCCGAGCGGGCGAGGGCGCCCGCGTGGACGATCGCCTGCTCCGCCTCCGGAGGCGTGCAGAAGCGGGCCGTCAGGCCCCAGCGGGCCACGTTGACCGCACGCCCGTAGTCGTACGCGACCGTCTTCCGCACCCGCCCGTCCGGGGGCAGCAGCCCGTCGGCCCGGAACCGGGCCTCGTAGCGCAGGATGCGGCGCACCAGCGCCTCGATATGACGCACCGTCACTGGCTTCGCGCCCAGGTCCTGGGCGTGCCCGGCGGCCGTCTCGCGCCACTCGTCAGGCGAAGGGACCGCGCCGCGGGCGGCCCGCAGCTGCTCGCGGACCCGGAGGGTGAAGTCCGGCTCGGGCGGGCTGTTGCGCCCGTCGAGCAGCGCGTCCAGCTCCTTGCGCCAGCCCTCGCGGTCGGTGACGTCCCAGCCGTCGCGGAGCGTGTCGAGGATGGTGGTGTACCCCATGTAGGCCGAGCCCACGTCGTTCCACGGGACGCCGTTGCCGAACGCCAGATGGGCGCCGCAGCCGAGACCGAAGGCGAGCGGGCCGTGCAGCGGGCCGTGCCGCAGAGCGACGAACCGGTCGCCCGAACCCCGCTCCTTCTCGGCGTACACCCGCAGCCACCCCGCGCGGTGCTCGGGCGTGGTCGGCAGCAGCAACTGGCCGGGGGTGCCGCCGTTGACCGAGAGGAGCACCCGGGGGTCGCGCCACTCGAACTCGGCGACCCAGCGCAGGGTGACCTGGTGGAACACCCACTCCGGATGCCAGGGCGGCAGCATCCCGCGCGTCAGGACCGGCCGGACGACGAGCCCCTTGGCCGCCTGCTGGGGGCGCCACCAGACGGTGTCCGGGTCGGCGTCCACCTCGGCCCTGGGGGCGGCGATGAAGAGCTCGGCCCCGGCCAGGACACGGAGCTGTTCCGCGAAGTCGCCGCGCTGCGCCGCCTCGTACAGCGACTGCTCGGTCTCGGACGGCGGGATCCAGGGGGCTGCCTGGGGAGCGGGCGGGCGGCGAGGGCTCATGACCACGGGATGTTCCGGTAGGGGCTCGACGCGTCCTGCGTGAGCGTGCGGTGGAGGGTGAGGGATTCCTGGTACATCGGCTCGGGGTCGCCCTCGTCGAAGTGGATCAGCCGGGCCAGCACGTAGCCGAGCGAGAACTCCTCCCAGGAGCCGTACGCCCGGCGGGCGGCTTCGAGGACGCTCAGGACGGACTGCTCCGCCTCCTGCGGATCGCAGTAGCGGGCGCCGAGCGCGAGCCGTACGACGTTCACGGCGCGGCCGTGGTCGAAGGCGGCGAGGGTGTCGACCCGGCCGCCCGGCGGGAGGAGGCCGTCGGCACGGAACCGTCCCTCGTAGTGGGTGATCCGGCGCAGGAACTCGACGGCCTCGGCCCGGTCCTCCCCGTAGGGGTCCTCCCGTTCGAAGGTCTCGGTGACCGCCGCCGCCCACTGCTCGTCGGTGGGCGGGCCGCCGAGGCGCGCGGTGAGACGGCGCCGGACCCCGAGGACGGCCTCGGGGACCCGGCCGACGAGCCGGGTGGCGATCAGGGTCCGCAGCTTGTCCCGGAAGTCCGCGCGGTGGTGGACGACCCAGGGGCGCCGCAGCCGGGAGACGTCCGTGGGGTAGTCCTCGTACTGGGCGCCGAGCCGGTTCCACACCAGGCCGTTGAGGACGGCGAGGTGCGCGCCGAGGGCGAGGGCGTGGGCGACCGGCCCGTGCAGGTGCTCGCCCGCGTGGGTGAGCAGCCGGAGCCGCGCGGGTCCGCCGCCGCGCGCGCCCGCCTCCTGCCAGGCCCGCCGGTCGGCGGAGCGGGCCGGCAGGGCGGCCTCGAACGGGGTGTCCGGGTTGACCGCGAGCCACCACCGGTCGTTCGGCCAGGCGGCGGCGAGCTTGTCGATCGTCGTCTGCTTGAACACCCACTCCGGGTGCCACGGCGGCAGCATGCCCTCGGTGAGCACCGGTACGACGGTGCGCCGGGCGGCCTTGTCGCGCCGGCTGGGGAGCGGCGGGGTGTGGCCGGGCACGTCGGCGTGCAGCCTGGGGAGGAGCACGTACAGGCGGGTCCGCCCGAGGGCGTCCAGGACGGCCGCCCGGTCCCCGCGCTCACCCGCCTCGTACAACAGCTGCTCGGTGTACGTCGGCGGTGCCCAACTCCCCGTGGTCATGGGGAGATCCTATAAACCGGCCCGAGGGGGCCCGCGTTCAGAGCCTGGCCGCCTTGAGGGCCATGTGCAGCAGCAGGCGGTCCTCGCCCGCGTCCAGGTCGAGGCCCGTGAGCTGTTCGACGCGGGAGAGGCGGTAGTAGAGGGTCTGGCGGTGGATGCCGAGGGCGGTCGCGGTGCGGCTCGCCTGGCCCGCGTTGTCGAGGAACACCTCGGCGGTGCGGGCCAGTTCGTGGTGCGCGGGGGTGAGCAGGACGCGCACCGCGGGGTCGGGCTCGGCAGGCGGGAGGGCGGTCAGGAGACGGTACGGGCCGATGGCGGCCCACTCCGCGAGCGGCCCCAGGTGCGGCTGGGCGCTCGCCGTGCGGGCGGCCGCGGTGGCCTCGCGCCAGGAGACGTCCAGGTCCGCGAGGCCGCGGCGGGGCTCGGCGATCCCGGTGACGGCGCCCTCGCCCGGCGTGCCCCGGAGCCGCTCGGCGGCGGCCACGGCGGGCGCGAGGTTGTCGGCGGCCCGGAGGCGCACGAGAACGGCGAGGGCGCGTCCGGCGGAAGCCCCGGGTCCGGGTCCGGGGCCCGCGCCGGCGTCGGCGCCCCCCGGAGCGCGCCACGGCACCGTGCACAGGACCGCGGCCCCCGGGACCGTACGGGCGGAGGGGCTGTCCTCGTCCGGCCACGGCGCGAGGCACACCAGGGCGTGCAGGCCCTCCGCGTCCGCGCCCAGGGCCGTCCGCAGGGCGGTGAGGGCCATGTCGTACTGCCAGCCGCGCTCCGCCGTCAGGGCGGCCCGCAGCTCGCGCGAGAGGTCGGCGCCCGCGCGCTCCTCGTCGGCGAGCAGGCCGCCGATCCGGGTGGCGACCTCCATGGCGGCGGTGAGCTGGGCGTGCGTCGGCCCGGGCTCGGCGTCGAGGAGCCAGACGTAGCCGAGGACGACGCCCCGGTGGCGTACCGGAAGGCAGATGCGGTCCCGGAACACGCCCGCGTCCGGGGCCGCCGGGATACGGACCGGGCCGGTGGCCCGGGTGATGCCGAAGCCCTCGAACCAGGAGCGGACCGCCGGGGTCGACTTCCGGGTCAGGATCGAGCGCGTCCGGACGGGGTCCATCGCCGTGTCGTCGTCGCTGTCGTGGGCGCCGAAGGCGATCAGCCCGAAGTCACGGTTCTCCAGCGTCGCGGGAGCACCGAGCAGCGCGGAGATCTCGTCCACCAGTTCTTGGTAATCGCCCTTCACGGCGCCATTCTCGCACCCCTTCAGACATATGTATGAGATGCCGCCCACGGATGCGTGACAGCTGTCGATGGCAGAGGATCGGAGCGATCCTTAGGTTTCACGGTGGTTCTCCGTGCTTTCCCGATTGCTTACGAAAGATCGGGTAGGCACCCTTCGTCACCCTGCCTTCCTGGAGGTCCCCGTGCTGGGTCCCGTGATCCTCGCCGCGTCCCGCAGCGACAAGATGCGCCGTTTCGTGTCGGCAGCGCCCGGGACCAAGCAGGTCGTCGACCGGTTCATCGCCGGCGAGACGGTCGACCACGTCATCCCGATCGTCCAGGACATCACCGGCCGCGGCCTGGAGGTCACCCTCGACGTCGTCGGCGAGGACATCACCACCGTCGAGCAGTCCCACGCCGCGCGCGACGCGTACCTGGAGCTCGTCGGCCGCCTGAAGGAGCTGGGCCTCGGCGAGCGCGCCGAGATGTCCGTGAAGCTCTCCATGTTCGGCCAGGCCCTTGAGGGCGGCCACGAGCTCGCCCTCGCCAACGTCCGCCCGGTCGTCGCGGCCGCCGCCGAGATCGGCACCACGGTCACCCTCGACGCCGAGGACCACACCACCCTCGACTCGATGTTCGCCATCCACGAGGAGCTGCGGAAGGACTTCCCGCAGACCGGCTGCGTCATCCAGGCGTACCTCTTCCGCACCGAGGACGACGCCCGCCGCCTCGCCGCCAACGGCTCCCGCGTCCGGATCGTGAAGGGGGCCTACAAGGAGCCCGCCTCCGTCGCCCTCCAGGACAAGCCCGAGATCGACAAGGCCTACGTCCGGATCATGAAGATCCTGATGGAGGGCGAGGGCTACCCGATGATCGGCTCCCACGACCCGCGCCTGATCTCCATCGGCCAGGAGCTCGCCCGCCGCGCGGGGCGCAAGCTGGACGAGTACGAGTTCCAGATGCTCTACGGCATCCGCAGCGAGGAGCAGAACCGTCTCGCCGCCGAAGGCCACCGCATGCGCGTCTACACCGCGTACGGCACCGACTGGTACGGCTACTTCATGCGCCGCCTCGCGGAGAAGCCGGCCAACCTCCTCTTCTTCGCCCGCTCCATCCTCACCAAGGGCTGAGCCCACCCCTCAAAAGGAGTTACGAGACTCATGGACGCAGTGACCCAGGTCCCCGCTCCGGTCAACGAGCCGGTGCACAGCTACGCCCCCGGTTCCGCCGAGCGCGCCCGCCTCGAGGCCAAGCTCAAGGAGCTGGCCGACAACCCGCGCGAGCTGCCGATGACCATCGGTGGCGTCAAGCGCATGGGCGGCGGCGAGCGCGTCGACGTCGTGCAGCCGCACAACCACAAGTCCGTCATCGGCACCTTCGCCGGCGCCACCCAGCAGGACGCCCAGGACGCCATCGACGCCGCCCTGGCCGCCGCCCCGGCCTGGCGTGCGATGGCCTTCGACGACCGCGCCGCGATCATCCTGCGCGCCGCCGAGCTGCTCGCCGGCCCCTGGCGCGAGACGCTGGCCGCCTCCACGATGCTCGGCCAGTCCAAGACCGCGCAGCAGGCCGAGATCGACACCCCCTGCGAGCTCGTCGACTTCTGGCGCTTCAACGTCGCCTACGCCCGCCAGATCCTCGCCGAGCAGCCGCCGGCGAACTCCCCGGGCGTGTGGAACCGACTGGACCACCGCCCGCTGGAGGGCTTCGTCTACGCGATCACGCCGTTCAACTTCACGGCCATCGCGGGCAACCTGCCCACCGCCCCCGCCCTCATGGGCAACGTGGTGGTCTGGAAGCCGTCCCCGACCCAGACCCACTCCGCCGTGCTCCTGATGGAGCTCCTGGAGGAGGCCGGTCTGCCGAAGGGCGTCATCAACCTGGTCACGGGCGACGGCATCGCCGTCTCCGAGGTGGCCCTGAACCACCGCGACCTGGCCGGTATCCACTTCACCGGTTCGACCAAGACCTTCCAGCACCTGTGGAAGACGGTCGGCAACAACATCGAGTCGTACCGCTCGTACCCGCGGATCGTCGGCGAGACCGGTGGCAAGGACTTCGTCGTCGCCCACCCGAGCGCCGACCGCGCGATCCTGAAGACCGCGCTGACCCGTGGCTCCTTCGAGTTCCAGGGCCAGAAGTGCTCCGCGTCCTCGCGTGCGTACGTCCCGGCCTCCATCTGGAACTCGGGCTTCAAGGAGGAGTTCGCGGCCGAGGTCGACGGCATCAAGATGGGTGACGTCACCGACCTGTCGAACTTCATCGGCGCCGTCATCGACGAGCGTTCGTTCGCGAAGAACAAGGCCGCGATCGACCGCGCGAAGGCCGACGCCTCCTGCACGATCGTCGCCGGTGGCACCTACGACGACTCGGAGGGCTACTTCGTCCGTCCGACCGTCATCGCGTGCACCGACCCGGAGAACGAGGTCTTCACGACCGAGTACTTCGGCCCGATCCTCGCCGTCCACGTCTACGAGGACGAGAAGTACGAGGAGATGCTGGCGCAGATGGAGTCGGTGTCGGCGTACGCGCTGACCGGCTCGATCATCGCCGGTGACCGTGCGGCTGCGGCCGACGCGATGGAGAAGCTCCGCTTCGCGGCGGGCAACTTCTACATCAACGACAAGTCGACCGGCGCCGTCGTCGGCCAGCAGCCCTTCGGCGGCGGCCGCGCCTCGGGTACGAACGACAAGGCCGGCGCCCCGCAGAACCTGATGCGCTGGACGCTGACCCGCGCGATCAAGGAGACCCTGGTCCCGCCGACCGAGTACGGCTACCCCCACATGGGCTGATGCCCCCCCGGGCCGCCCTGAGGCCCACCCCTGACACCGCCCCCCTCCTGGACCCCCAACCCAGGACGGGGGCGGTTCTCATTGCGCGGGCTTACGCTGCTGGGAAGGGGAGGGCTCGACGAGGAGGTACGACATGCCTGGTTCGACGACGCTCAAGGCCGGCCACGGGGTCGACGCGATCGAGCACCTCGACGCGCAGCGGCTGACGTCCCTGATGAAGGAGCTGCACCGGCTGCTGACCGAGCCGGGGCCCGACCGGCTCACGGACGCGCAGGTCGCGACCCTGGAGGAGGCCGAGGGCCACCATCGTGAGGGCTTCGCCGACTGGGTGGAGCGCATGGCCCGCGACCTGGAGAAGGCTACGGCCTGACGCCCGCCCGCCGCGTGAGGAAGTCTCCGATCAGCTCGGAGATCACCGGCGCGTGCGTCTCCAGGGCGAAGTGTCCGGTGGGGAGGAGATGGACTTCCGCGTCCGGGAGGTCGCGGAGGAAGGCCTTCGCGCCCGCGGGGACGAACACCTCGTCCCCCTCGCCCCAGACGGCGAGCAGCGGGACCTCGGTGGTGCGGAAGTACTCCTGGAAAGCCGGGTAGAGCGCGAAGTTGGAGCCGTAGTCGGCGATCAGGCCCAGCTGGACGGCGTCCTGGCCGTCGCGGGCCATCAGGGCGGCGTCGTGGTGCCAGGCGTCCGGGCTGAGCAGCTCGCGGAACTCGGCCGGGACGCCCGTCTCGTACTGCCACTTGATGCCGTCGAGGGAGCGGATCGCGCGGACCGGCGCCTCGGTCTCGGGGGTGCGCTCGGCGATCAGGGCGAGGACCGGCGCCCAGGCGTCGGCGCCGAGGCCCTCCTCGTACGCGTTCCCGTTCTGCGTGACGATCGCGGTGACGCGCTCGGGGTGGGCGAGGGCGAGACGGAGGCCGATGGGGGCGCCGTAGTCCTGGATGTAGAGCGCGAACCGGTCGAGGCCGAGGGCCTCGGTGAACTCGGCGGTGAGGGCGGCCAGTTCGGCGAAGGTGTAGTCGAAGTCCGTGGCCGACGGCGCCGCGCTCCGACCGAAGCCCAGGTGGTCGGGGGCGACGAGGCGGAACCGGTCCGCGAGGCGGGGGATCAGGTCGCGGAACATGTGCGAGCTGGTCGGAAAGCCGTGCAACAGGAGCAGGACGGGCGCGTCGGCGGGGCCGGCCTCCCGGTAGAAGATCTCGTGGCCCCGGACGGTGACGGTGCGGTGGTGGACCTGCTGCTCCGTGCTCGACATCTCTAACCCCTTGGCGTGGCGTGAGTGGTTATGAGGTGAGTCAAGCAATCCTTGCCTAACCTGTCAAGTGAATTTGAGGGGTTAGAGATGGGGTGGGTCGGGCGCGGCACACTAGGGGCATGACCGACTCACTCCACACCGCCCCCACCCACGAAATCGGGCCCGAACGGCTCCGTGCCGTACGGGAGATGCTCGACGCCGCCTTCGGTGGCGGGTTCTCCGACGAGGACTGGGACCACGCCCTCGGCGGCGTCCACGCCTGGATCGAGGACGAGCGGGGCGTCGCCGCCCACGGCAGCGTGATCATGCGGCGCGTGCTCCACGACGGCCGGTCGTACCGCGTCGGCTACGTCGAGGGCGTCGGAGTGCGCGGCGACCGGCGCCGCGAGGGGCTCGGCGGGCTCGTCATGGCCGAGCTGGAGCGGGTGATCGACGGGGCGTACGCGTTCGGCGCGCTCTCCGCGTCGGACGACGGGGCCGCGCTCTACGCGGCGCGCGGGTGGCGCCTGTGGCAGGGCCGGATCGAGGCGCTCGGGCCCGAGGGGATCGTCCACCTGCCCGACGAGGAGGATTCGACCTATGTCCGGTCGGCGGGCGGCCGGAGGCTGCCCGGGCAGGCCGCCGCGCTCGTCTTCGACTGGCGCGACGGCGACGTGCTCTGAGGCGACGACCGTTACGACTTCGGGGGCGTGCCTTCCGTCGCGTGCTCCGCGGCGACGCGGCCCCGCTCCGTCTCCAGCTTCGACGTGACCAGGCCCGACACCAGGGCGCCGAGGCCCATGAGCAGCATGACGTACCCCGGCAGTCCGAGGGTCAGGCAGGCGGCGGCCGACATCATCATCCAGACGCCGAGCAGCGCCTTGCCGCGGCGGCTCAGGAAGAGCCACTGCGCGGGCGTCGCCGGCAGGGTGTCCAGCGCGCCCGCCGGGCCCGCGCTCGCCGCCTTGGGCCGCTTGAAGTAGCCGTACACCATCCACTCGCCGCACAACTCCCAGCCCTCGGGCGAGAGTTCGGCGAGCACCTGGTCCTTGCGCCGGCCCCTGACCACCTCACGCCGGTACTCCCAGCGCAGCGCCTGCCCCGGAGCGCGGCGGCAGACGAAGCGGCCGACGGAGTCGAGCGACTCGACCTCCCAGCCCTGGTCGCCGTGGACCGCCAGCATCCGCCGGTCGTTGAAGAGGTCCGCCGTCCACGTCCAGCTCTCGGCTGCCTCCTCGGGCTCGCCGGGCGGTGGTACGACGCCGCCGAGCTGCGCTGCGAACGCGGCGGCCGGGCCGAACTCCTCCTCGGCGGCCGTCCCCGTCTCCGTGAGGTGCGCGCGCAGATCGGCCACGGTCGAGGCGATCTGCTCCTCGGGCACCTCCGCCGTGCGCAGGGCCTCGGCCAGCTCCTCGAAGTAGGTGTCGGTCGTCATGATGTCGTTCCCCCTGGGTGCAGCATGGTCTGTACGGCGCGGTGGAAGCCCAGCCAGGCCCCGCTCTCGGTCGCGAGCTCCTCGCGGCCCCGCTCGGTGAGCCGGTAGTAGCGGCGCCCGGGCCCGCGCTCGGCGGCGCGGAACTCGGCCTCGACGAGGCCGGCCTCCTCCAGTCGGTTCAGGACCGGATAGAGCGTCCCGCCCTTGATCTCGCCGAGTCCCGCCCGGTCGAGCGCCTTGGCGATCTCGTACCCGTAACTCTCACCGTCGGTCAGGCAGGAGAGGACGAGCAGGTCGAGGACTCCCTTGAGCCAGCTGGATCTGCGGTCTGCGGCCATGGCTGCATTCCATCACCACCTAGGTAGGAATGCAATCTAGGTGGGTCGGCTAGCTGGATCGGGCCACCAGCATCTTCCCGGTGTTCTCGCCGCGCAGCATCCCCAGGAAGGCGTCCACGATGTGCGCGAAGCCGTCGACGACCGTCACGTCCAGCGGCAGCCGCCCGCTGCGCAGGTGCGGGACGGCGAACGCGTACAGCTCCTCCTGTGCGTCCGCGTGGTTGCTCACCAGGAAGCCTTCGAGCCGGATGCTCTTCTCGACCAGGTCGAAGAGGTTGCGCGGGGCCGGCGGGGGAGCGGAGAGCGAGTGGTACTGGGCGACGGCGCCGACCCAGGCGATCCGGCCGTGCTCGCGGAGCGCGGCGATCGCCGCCTCCAGATGGTCCCCGCCCACCCCGTCCAGCACGGCGTCGACCCCGGTCGGGGCCGCCTTCGCCAACAGCTCCGTCACCGGCCCCTCGTGGTAGTCGAAGGCGGCGTCGAAGCCCACCTCCTCCGTCAGGTACGCGACCTTCCGCGCCGAACCCGCGCTGCCCACCAGCCGTCCCGCGCCGAGCAGCCGCGCGAATCGGCCCGCCGCCGTGCCGACCCCGCCCGCCGCGGCCGAGACGAACAGGTCCTCGCCCGGCTGGAGGCGCGCGATCCGGGTCAGGCCGACGTACGCCGAGAGGCCCGTACCGCCCAGGACGCTCAGGTGCGCGGCGAGCGGCACGCCGTCGAAGTCCGGGACGGCGCGCACCTCGTCCGGTGCGACGACGGAGTGCGTACGCCAGCCCTTGCGGTGCAGGACGAGGTCGCCCGGAGAGAGCGCGGGGGTGCGGGAGTCGAGGACCCGGCCCAGGGTGCGGCCCTCCATGGGGGAGTTCAGGGTCCACAGGAAGTCCCCGTCCATCGCCTCGCGGTGGTACGGGTCCACGGACCAGAGGAGGTTCTCGACCAGCGCGGTGCCGGGCGCCGGGTCGGGCACCGGGGCCTCGACGAAGGCGAAGTGGTCCGGGGTGGGGAAGCCGTCGGGGCGGGCGGTCTGGTGGACGGTGATCATGGTGGCGTCGTGCGTCATGGGGCGACCGTAGGAAGGAATCCGGAAGCCGGGCAGTAGGTTGCTCCGATGGATCGCGCCGATCCATCGAAGCCGCTCATAGTCCGAGGTGAGAGCCGTCATGACCGACCTTGCGCCGCACGAACTGCGCATCCTCGTGGCCGTCGGGAGCGAGCGCGGCTTCTCCGCGGCGGCCGCGGCGCTCGGCATGACGCAGTCCGCCGTCTCCCACTCGGTGCGCACCAGCGAGCGGAAGCTGGGCGCGGTCCTCTTCGAGCGGGGGCGTACCGGAGCCACGCCGACGGCCGCGGGGGAGGTCGCCCTCGCGCACGCGCGGCGGGTGCTGCGGCTGCTCGACGTGATGCGGGCCGAGGTGCGGGGTGTCGACGTGCGGGGTGCCGAGGCGGGCGCGGTGGCCGGGCCGCTGCGGATCGCCGCCTTCCGCAGCGCCGCACTGCATCTGCTGCCGCGCGCCCTGGAGCGACTGGCAGCCCGCCATCCGGGCATCGCCCCGGAAGTGCGGATCGTACGGGAGCTGGGGCCCGGGACCGCGGGCGAAGTCCTGGAGGGGCGGGCCGACCTCGGCATCGCGACGATCGGGACGACGTCACCCGTGCCGCCGCAGCTGGTCGGGGGCGTGCTGGTCGAGGAGGGGTACGCGCTGGTGCACCCGGCCGGGCACGGGGCGCCGCGCTCGCTGCCGCTCGTCGACTGGGCGGAGAACTGCACCTCGTACACGCGCCGGTGGTGGGCCGAACAGGACTGGCTGCCGGCGGCGACCGTCGAGGCCGAGGACGACGGAGCAGTGCTCTCGATGGTGAGCAGTGGTTTCGGCATGGCCGTGATGCCGGAACTCTCCCTGATCGGAGCACCGCCCTCGGTGGAGATCACCGATCTCGGTCCGGAGCGCCCGACGCGGTCCGTCGGCTATGTCACCACCCCTGAGCTGGCGAAATCCCTCACCGTGCGGGCGCTGATCCGCGAGCTGAGGGCTGTGCGGCAGCCGGAGCGAGTCGATCACCGTCTCAGATAGTAGGAAGTCCGAGTAACTGTGGAGACAGATGCGCCCGGCTGTCCTAGCTTTGTAGGAGCCGAACGTCTCGCTCCATCAGCGAATGGCGGTCGTGAGCGCGCTGCCCCTGTGCAGGCAACCCCTGCGGGCCCGCTCCCCGCCCCTTCCGGCGCCTTCGATCACCACTGATCTCGGATCACCACTGATCTCAAGGAGTCGATCCCCCATGGCCGCTGAGACCGCCCGTCGAGTCCGCCACTCCGTCGCCCGCCCGAGCGCCGACGACGCCCGCAAGAACGCCGCCGCCGCCCTCCAGCGCGCCCTCGACCGCCGTGACAACGGCGGCTCGACCGGCCACTGACCGCCGCCGCACCCCGTCGTGGTGCCCACGCTCGCCGAGCGCGGGCGCCACGCGGGCGCGCCGCCGCAGCGCAATGCGCCGCGAAGCGACCCGCCCGCCGTCCGCATCGTGGACAATGAGTGTCAGTCGATGGGACGAGGAGTAGGGTGCCGACATGTCTCACAGCATCAATCTCGCAGTCATTCCCGGCGACGGCATCGGCCAGGAGGTCGTGGCCCAGGGGCTCAAGGTCCTCGCTGCCGCGCTCCCGCAGGATGTGAAGCTGGAGACGGAGGAGTACGACTTCGGCGCCAAGCGCTACCACGCGACCGGTGAGACCCTCACCGACGCCGACGTCGAGAACCTCAAGCGCCACGACGCGATCCTGCTCGGCGCGATCGGCGACCCGTCGGTCCCGTCCGGTGTGCTGGAGCGCGGCTTCCTGCTGAAGCTCCGCTTCCTCTTCGACCACCACGTCAACCTGCGGCCGTCGAAGCTGCTCCCGGGCGTCTCGACCCCGCTCAAGGGCGCGCCCGAGATCGACTTCATCGTGGTCCGCGAGGGCACCGAGGGCCCGTACACCGGCAACGGAGGCTCGATCCGCACCGGCACCCCGCACGAGGTCGCCACCGAGGTCTCCGTCAACACGGCCTTCGGTGTCGAGCGCGTCGTCCGCGACGCCTTCGCCCGCGCCCAGGCCCGCCCGCGCAAGAAGCTGACGCTGGTCCACAAGAACAACGTCCTGGCGTACGCGGGTCACCTCTGGACCAACATCTTCAACAAGGTGGCCGAGGAGTTCCCCGAGGTCACCACGGACTACCTGCACGTGGACGCGGCGACGATCTTCCTCGTCACGCAGCCCGAGCGGTTCGACGTGATCGTCACCGACAACCTCTTCGGCGACATCATCACCGACCTCGCCGCGGCCGTCTCCGGCGGCATCGGCGTCGCCGCCTCCGGCAACATCAACCCGAGCGGCGAGTTCCCGTCCATGTTCGAGCCCGTCCACGGCTCCGCGCCCGACATCGCGGGCCAGGGCAAGGCCGACCCGACGGCCACCGTGCTCTCCGTCGCCCTCCTCCTGCGCCACCTCGGCTACGAGACCGAGGCCGGCCGCATCGAGGCCGCCGTCGCCGCCGATCTGACCGAGCGCGGCGACTCCGTCCGTACGACGGACGAGATCGGCGACGCGCTCGCGGTACGCGTAGCGAGCTGACCCGCCGACTGAACGACACACAGCCGCCGGGTCGCACTGAGCGCCCGGCGGCTGTACCTATGCGGTCGCAGGGTGCCACCATCAACCCTGGACCGCATCACACCGTTTCCCGCACGGCCCTCCACGGGCGATAATCGAACGTGGGGCCGCGGCATGCGGGAAAGCTCGGACGTCCTAGCAGAGCACTGATAGCGGCGTGAGCGCGGTCCGTCACACACAACCGGTGAAGGACTACCACTGATGACGACGACGCCCACGATCGAGCTCAAGCCCTCCTCCAGCCCGCTGTCCGACGCGGAGCGCGAGGCGATCCTGGCCAACCCCGGGTTCGGCCGCCACTTCACCGATCACATGGTGACCATCCGGTGGACCGAGGGCCGCGGCTGGCACGACGGCCAGCTCGTGCCGTACGGCCCGCTCTCCCTCGACCCGGCGACGAACGTCCTGCACTACGCCCAGGAGATCTTCGAGGGCCTGAAGGCCTACCGCCGCCCCGACGGCTCCGTCGCGACCTTCCGCCCGGACGCCAACGCCCGGCGCTTCCAGGCCTCCGCGCACCGGCTCGCCATGCCGGAGCTGCCCGTCGAGACCTTCATCGAGGCGTGCGACGTCCTCGTCCAGCAGGACAAGGCGTGGGTCCCGGCGCACGGCGGCGAGGAGTCCCTCTACCTGCGCCCGTTCATGATCGCGACCGAGATCGGCCTCGGTGTGCGGCCGGCGAACGAGTACCTCTTCGTCGTCATCGCATCGCCGGCCGGACCGTACTTCCCCGGTGGCGTGAAGCCCGTCTCCATCTGGCTCTCCGAGGACCGCGTCCGCGCCGTCCCGGGCGGCATGGGCGACGCCAAGACCGGCGGCAACTACGCGGCCTCCCTGCTGGCCCAGGCCGAGGCCGCCGGGAAGGGCTGTGACCAGGTCGCCTACCTCGACGCCGTGGAGCACAAGTGGGTCGAGGAGCTCGGCGGGATGAACCTGTACTTCGTGTACGGGGACAGGATCGTCACGCCGACGCTCACGGGCTCCCTCCTCGCGGGCATCACCCGTGACTCGCTCCTCCAGCTGGCCAAGGACCTCGGCTACACCTCCGAGGAGGGCCGGGTCTCCATCGACCAGTGGCAGGCCGACAGCGAGAACGGCACCCTCACCGAGGTCTTCGCCTGCGGCACGGCCGCGGTCATCACGCCGGTCGGCACGGTGAAGTCGGCGCGCGGCGAGTGGCAGCAGTCGGGCGGGCAGCCCGGCGAGGTCACGATGAAGCTCCGCGACGCGCTGCTGGCCATCCAGACGGGCAAGTCCGAGGACGTGCACGGCTGGACGCACCAGCTGGGCCAGTAGTCGGCAGCTCTGTCGGCAGTTCCCTCGACTAGTCGACCAGGACCTCCGGGGCCGTCCGCGCGGCGCGCGCGGCCCCGGAGGCGGGCGTCAGTACGGCGTACAGCGCGCCGCCCACCAGTCCCGACAGCACGAAGCTGCAGTCGATCCCGCCCGTCAGGGCCAGCAACGGCCCCTCGTACAGCGGCGTCGACACCGCCGCGAGGCCCACTCCCGCACCCAGCGCCCAGGAGACCGTCGCGCGCGGGTGCCAGCCGGCCGTGTACCAGTACGCGCCGCCCCGCGCCCGGCGGTTGTAGACCTGGAGGGCCTCCGGGTCGTACGTGCCCTTGCAGCGCGCGTGGCCGATCAGCGTGATCACCGCCCACGGTGTGCCGATCGCCGTGAGGAGCAGGACGAACGAGGTCATCGCCGACTGCGCGTCCGAGGCGAAGTGGCCGAGGAAGACGAAGGCCGTCGCCACCGCCGCCACCACGAGCGTCGCCCGCGCCCGGGTCGCCCGGGGCAGGATCGCGTCCAGGTCCAGGCCCATCGAGTACAGCATCAGACCCGCGTTGCCGACTGTGCCCGCGGTCGCGGCGAGCAGCAGCGGCAGCACGTACCAGGCGGGGGAGGCCGCGACGAGCGGGCCCGCGTAGTCGAGGGCGCCGCGCGCGGCCAACGCCGTGTACGTACCGAAGAGCTGAGGGATCAGCAGGCCGGCGACCAGGCCGATACAGGTGGTCCGCCAGACGGTCCTGGAGCTGTACCGCGCGGGGGACATGTAGCGGGTGTAGTCGCCGAGCAGCGTGATGAAGGCGACCGGCCCGCTGAGCCCGGCCGCCACCGCCGCGAGCACCCACGTCGGCCAGAACGAGCCGAGCAGATACGGGGTGTCGGCCACCGGGGCCGTGGTGAGGTCGCCCCCGTACGCGACCAGGCCGAGGCCGAGGAGCAGGGTCATGCCGATGGCGAGCGCCTTGCTGAGCCGGAGCAGCAGGCCGTAGCCGTACACCGCGCCGACCACCGTGCAGGCGGCGAGCACCGCGTAGACCACCGCGTGCGTGGCGCCGCCGGTGGGCAGGCCGGTCAGCCGGGCGAGCGTGCCGACCACGACGTCCCCGCCGATCCACAGCGTCAGGGCCGTGTAGCCGAGGGAGAGCAGTAGGCCCACCACCGAGCCGACGAGCCGGCCGCGTACGCCGAAGAAGGCGCCGCTGGAGGTCGAGAGGTTGGTCGCGGTGCGCAGCGAGACGAGCGCGAGCGGGGCGGTCACGGCGACGCCGACGAGCGTGCCGGTGACCACGGCGCTCACGGAGGCCCAGAGGCCGAGGCCGAAGGAGACCGGCAGCCAGCCGAACACGATCACTCCGAGGCAGAGGTTCGAGCCGAGGAGGATGGCCAGGAGGTCACGCGGGCCGCTGGTGCGTTCCGCTTCGGGGATGGTGTCGACTCCGCGCTGTTCGATCGGCATGGGCGCTCCTGCGGGGCAAGCGGGCGGACAGATGTCAGGGCCAGATGTCGGAGACAGGTGCCGGGGGCAGGTCTCGGAGGACTGGTTCGCGAGTGCGTTTTAGAGTGGCGCTCAATGTGACGCACTACCGACGTGTACGTCAATCCTTGGATACCTCGCGTTCACGGTTTAGAGTGTCGCTCAAACAGGAGGTGTGTGGACGTGCGACTGACCCCCACGGAACGCGACCGGCTGCTGCTCTTCGGCGCCGCCGAACTCGCGCGGGCCCGCCGGGCCCGGGGCCTTCGGCTCAATGTGCCGGAGGCGACGGCCCTCATCGCGGACACGGTCTGCGAGGCGGCCCGCGACGGCCGACGGCTCGCCGAGGCGATCGCCGCGGCCCGGTCCGTGCTGGGCCCCGACGACGTGCTGCCGGGTGTGGCCGATGTCGTCACCGAAGTGCATGTCGAGGCCGTTTTCGACGACGGCTCGCGGCTCGCGGTCGTCTCCGACCCGATCGGCGGCCCCTCCCTGGGCGACGGCGCCCCGGGCGCGCTGCTGCCGGGCCCCACCGAGGCCGAGGAGCCCCCCGCGGTGGTCCTCACGGTCCGCAACACCGCGACCGTGCCGGTCAGCGTGACCTCGCACTTCCACTTCTTCGAGGCCAACCCGCGCCTGGACTTCGACCGCGCCGCCGCCTACGGCATGCGGCTCGCCGTCCCCGCCGGGTCCTCGTTCCGCTTCGACCCGGGCGGTGAGGCGGAGGTCGGCCTTCTCCCGATCGGCGGCGCGCGGATCGCCATCGGTTTCGCGGGCCTGGTCGACGGCCCGCTGGACGCGCCCGGCGCGAAGGACGAGGCCCTGCGGCGCGCGGCGGCCTGCGGCTACCTGGGCGTGCAGCTCACCGAGGAGGGCGAGTGATGGACCCGTACGAGTACGCATCGGTGCACGGACCCCGTGCGGGCGACCGGGTCGTCCTGGGCGACTCCGGGCTCGTCGTCCGGGTCGAGTCCGACTCCCAGAAGCCCGGCGACGAGTTCCTGGCCGGCTTCGGCAAGACCGCGCGCGACGGACTTCACCTCAAGGCAGCGGCTGTCCGCGAGACCTGTGACGTCGTGATCAGCAACGTCCTCGTCATCGACGCCGTCCAGGGCATCCGCAAGGTGTCGATCGGTATTCGCGAGGGCCGGATCCACGCCATCGGGCGCGCGGGCAACCCGGACACCCTCGACGGTGTCGACGTGGTCGTCGGCACCGGCACGTCGATCGTCTCCGGCGAGGGGCTCATCGCCACCGCCGGTGCCGTGGACACCCATGTCCACCTGCTGTCCCCGCGCATCATGGAGGCCTCCCTCGCCTCTGGTGTCACCACCATCATCGGACAGGAGTTCGGTCCTGTCTGGGGGGTTGGCGTCAACTCGCCATGGGCCCTCAAGCACGCCTTCAGCGCGTTCGACGCCTGGCCGGTCAACATCGGCTTCCTGGGCCGGGGTTCGTCCTCGGATCCGGCGCCGCTGGTCGAGGCGCTCGCCGAGGGCGGGGCGTCCGGGTTCAAGGTCCACGAGGACATGGGCGCCCACACCCGCGCCCTGGACACCGCGCTGCGGGTGGCGGAGGAGCACGACGTGCAGGTCGCGCTGCACAGCGACGGTCTGAACGAGTGTCTGTCCGTCGAGGACACGCTGAAGGTCCTGGACGGGCGGACGATCCACGCGTTCCACATCGAGGGCTGCGGCGGAGGCCACGTACCGAACGTGCTGAAGATGGCGGGCGTGCCGAACGTCATCGGCTCGTCCACCAACCCCACGCTCCCCTTCGGCCGTGATGCCGTGGCCGAGCATTACGGGATGATCGTCTCCGTCCACGACCTGAAGACCGACCTGCCCGGCGACGCCGCCATGGCGCGCGACCGGATCCGGGCCGGGACGATGGGGGCGGAGGACGTCCTGCACGACCTGGGCGCGATCGGGATCACCTCGTCCGACGCGCAGGGGATGGGAAGGGCCGGCGAGACCGTACGCCGGACCTTCGCCATGGCCGGGAAGATGAAGGCCGAGCTGGGCCCGATGGAGGGCGACGGCGCGCACGACGACAACGCGCGCGTGCTGCGTTACATGGCCAAGCTGACCATCAACCCGGCGATCGCCCACGGCCTCGCGCACGAGATCGGCTCGATCGAGGTCGGCAAGATGGCCGACATCGTGCTCTGGCGGCCCCAGTACTTCGGGGCCAAGCCCCAGATGGTGCTGAAGTCCGGCTTCCCCGCGTGGGGGGTCGTGGGCGATCCGAACGCGGCGACCGACACCTGCGAACCGCTCGTGCTCGGGCCGCTGTTCGGCGCCCACGGGGCGACCCCGGCCGACATCTCGGTCGCGTTCGTCGCCCAGGCCGCCGTCGACCTCGGCTCCGACCGGCTGCCGACCCGGCGCCGTCGTGTCGCCGTCCGCGGGACCCGGGGCATCGGCCCCCGTGACCTGCTCCTGAACTCCCGTATCGGCCAGGTGGGGGTGGACGGCCGGACCGGACTCGTGTCGCTGGACGGCGACCCGATCCGCTCCGAACCGGTCGAATCCATGTCCCTGAACCGTCTCTACTTCCTCTGAGGACTCCTCCCATGACCTTCCGAATGCCCGCCGAGTGGGCCCCGCACGAGCGCACGTGGATGGCCTGGCCCGGCCCCAACCCCACCTTCACCAACGACGAGGAGCTGACCGCGGCCCGCACCGCGTGGGCCTCCGTCGCCCGCGCCGTACGCCGCTTCGAGCCGGTCACGGTCGTGGTCGGCCCCGGCCAGTTGGACTCCGCGCGCGCCCTGCTCGGCGACGCGATCAACCTGGTCGAGCGGGAGCTGGACGACGCCTGGATGCGCGACATCGGCCCCACCTTCGTCAGCGACGGCACCGAACTGGCCGCCGTGAACTGGGTGTTCAACGGCTGGGGCGCGCAGGACTGGGCCCGCTGGGAGCACGACTCCAAGATCGCCTGCCACGTCGCCGACCTCGCGGGCGTACGGGTGGTCAACAGCCCCCTGGTCAACGAGGGCGGCGCGATCCACGTCGACGGTGAGGGAACGGTCCTGCTGACCGACACCGTCCAGCTCGGCCCGGGCCGCAACCCCGAGTGGAGCCGCGCCGAGGTCGAGGCGGAGATCCACGCCAAGCTCGGCACGACCAAGGCGATCTGGCTCCCGCACGGCCTGACCGGCGACTACGGGATGTACGGCACCCAGGGCCACGTCGACATCGTCGCGGCCTTCGCCCGGCCCGGCACCGTGGTCGTCCACAGCCAGCAGGACCCGGCCCACCCGGACTACGAGCGCTCGCGGATGTACGTCGACATCCTCAGCCGCCAGACGGACGCCAAGGGCCGGCAGCTGGAGGTCGTGGAGATCCCCGCCCCGACCGTCCTGAAGGACGAGGAGGGCGACTGGGTCGACTACTCGTACATCAACCACTACCTCTGCAACGGCGGCGTGGTCCTGTGCGGCTTCGACGACCCCAACGACGAGATCGCGGCGGGCATCTTCCGCCGCCTGTTCCCGGAGCGGATCGTCACGCTCGTCGACGCGCGCGCGATCTTCGCGGGCGGGGGCGGCATCCACTGCATCACCCAGCAGCAGCCGAAGGTCTGACCCGCGGCTCCGGTCGGCGACGGCCGCACGCGGGGCGACCGCGTGCGGCCTCGTCGCCTCCCGGGAGCAACGGGTCCGCGACACCGAGGCCGAGACGATCGGGTAGAACGTACGAGTGAGCAGCATCAGCCCGAATTCCTCCGCTTCCTCCTCCGGGTCCTCCCCGGCGTCCTCCGCCGCCGCGCGCCGCCGTCGCAACCAGGCGGCGCCGCCCCGGGAGGACGTCCTCGCCGCCGCCATGGCCACCGTCGCCGAGCGCGGGCTCGACGGGCTGACCATGGCCGGGCTCGGGCGCGAGGTCGGGATGAGCAGCGGGCACCTGCTCTACTACTTCCGCACCAAGGACGAACTGCTGCTCCAGACCCTGGAGTGGAGCGAGGGCCGGCTCGGCGCCGAGCGCAGCGCCCTGCTCTCCCGGCCCGGAAGCTCCGCCGAGCGGCTCGACGGCTACGTCGACGTCTACGTGCCGGACGGGCCCCGCGACCCGCACTGGACGCTCTGGCTGGAGGTCTGGAACCGCTCCCAGAACGCCGACGACGACGCGCGCGCCCGGCAGGCCGCCATCGAGGGCGCGTGGCACCGCGACCTCGTCGCGCTGATCGCCGAGGGCGTCTCGCGCGGTGAGTTCCGGCCCGTCGACCCCGACCGGTACGCCACCCGGATGCGCGCCCTGCTCGACGGGTTCAGCGTCCACGTCGCGGTCGGCATCCCCGGCACCAGCCGCGAACAAGTCCTGGCCCACGTGCGGGAGTTCGTGGCGGAAACCCTGCTGCTGCGACCGTAACGTACGCAAGTAGACCTGATCGTTGCCGCGTACACCCTTGTTGCGCCCGCCGCACGTCCGGCACGGTTCCGGATCATGGGACGAGAGCACTGGAAGAAGATCTGGGTCGGGTCGGCCGGCAACATGGTCGAGTGGTTCGACTGGTTCGTGTACGCGAGCTTCGCCACCTACTTCGCGGGGGCGTTCTTCCCCGAGGGCAACGACACCGCCAAGCTCATGAACACCGCCGGCATCTTCGCCGTCGGCTTCTTCATGCGCCCCGTCGGCGGCTGGCTGCTCGGCCGCGTCGGCGACCGCAAGGGCCGCAAGGCGGCGCTCACCCTGACCGTGACGCTGATGTCCGCCTCCGCCGTACTGATCGCCGTCGCCCCGACGTACTCCGTCGCCGGGTACGGCGGCGCGGCGGTCCTGCTGATCGCGCGCCTCCTCCAGGGCCTCTCGGTCGGCGGCGAGTACGCGGCCAGCGCGACCTATCTGACCGAGGCGTCGGCGCCGCAGCACCGCGGCTTCGCCTCCAGCTTCCAGTACGTCTCGATGACCGCGGGACAGATCCTCGGCCTCGGCCTCCAGATCGTCCTCCAGCGCACCATGTCCGCGGAGGCGCTGCACAGCTGGGGCTGGCGCATCCCGTTCATCATCGGCGCGCTCGGCGCGGCGGTCGTCTTCTACCTGCGGCGGAACATGCTGGAGACGGAGGTGTACGAGGAGACCGCCGACGACGGCGTGGCGCAGGGCGAGAAGGGCACGATGAAGGCGCTGTGGGCGCACAGGCGGGAGGCGTTCCTGGTCATCGCGCTCACCATGGGCGGAACGGTGGCCTACTACACGTACACCACCTATCTGACGAAGTACCTCTCCAACTCGGCGGGTCTGCCGAAGCAGACGGCGACCCTGGTCTCCTTCTGCGCGCTGATCGTCTTCGCCTGCCTGCAGCCGCTCGCCGGCCGTCTCTCGGACCGGATCGGCCGCCGGCCGCTGCTGATCACCTTCGCGCTCGGCTCGACCTTCCTGACCGTGCCGATCATGACGATGCTCCAGCACGCGGGCTCCTTCTGGCCGGCGTTCGGCCTCTCGCTGCTCGCGCTGGTCGTCATCACCGGCTACACGTCCATCAACGCGTGCGTGAAGGCGGAACTCTTCCCGACCGGCATCCGCGCGCTTGGCGTCGCCCTCCCGTACGCCATCGCCAACGCCCTCTTCGGCGGCACGGCGGAGTACGTGGCCCTGTGGTTCAAGGACGCGGGCATCGAGTCCGGCTACTACTGGTACGTCGCGGGCTGCGCGGCGGTCTCGCTCATCGTGTACCTGACGATGCGCGAGACGCGGGACATCGACCTGGGGAGGGTCGGGCGGCAGGAGCGGGAGCGCGAGCCGCTCGTCAAGGAGGGCGCTCGGCAGGGCTGAGGACCGGTGCACCCCGGGGTCGGTGCAGGTCCCGGGGTCACTGCTGCGAGGCCGCCTCCAGCCGCTGCTGGAGCTTCTGGAGGACTTCGGTCGAGCTGCTGGTGAGCGTGGCCGCGTTGGCCCGTGTCTCGTAGGCGATCACGCTGACCACGGTGGCTCCCTGCCGACCGGTGTGCAGGACGTAGGGCAGGTCGGTTTTCGCGCCCGTGCCGTCCGCCGTCTGGGTGCCCTCCTCGGTCGTCACCTGTTCCAGGCCGGCGACGTCCGGCGCCGTGGCCTGTCGGACGTCCGCCCAGCGCACCTTGTCGAACTGCTGCGTCGGGCAGCGGCGCGTCGTCTCCTGCGAGTCGTCCATGAACGACTCGGCGGTCGCCACGTCCGCGAACACGCGGACGTCGGTGGTCCCGACGAGTTGCGTCTGGTTGTTGACGACCGAGCGGGCGACCGCGGCGAGGGTGCCCGACCGGGCCGCCTGGGTGAACCCCTTGCAGTCCTTCGACACCTCGTACTCGCTCGCGGGGTCCTGTTCGTACGGGTCGCCCCGCTTGTACGCGGGCCCCCAGTCCTCGGGCCGAAGGGCCACGGCGACCGCGAGGGTGTGGGCCCTCGCGCGGGCCGCCTCGTCGTCCAGCGCGACGGAGGACGACGGGGACGTGCTCGCCGCCGACCCGCCGTCATCGTCACCGCCGCCCTGGAGCAGCGCGACCAGCGCCACCGCCAGGCCGAGGGCGACGACCACGCCCGCCCCGGCGATCAGGAGGGTGCGGCGGCGTCGGCCGTCAGGGGGAGGGGGCTCGGAGCCGTCGGGGGGAACAGGGGGTACGCTTCCGCCGCCCGAGCCCGGGGGGACGTTCCCTCCGCCCGAACCGGGCGGCGTGTGCCCACCGCCCGAGCCGGGCGGGATGCTGCCACCGCCCGAGTTCGGGCCGAGTGGCCCGGGGGGTGGGCCCGCCGGTGGGCCGGACGGGGGGCCGGAAGGAGGTCGCGTGGTCATACAAGGACCCGTACCACCCGACCCCTGCCCGCATCCTGAGACCGTCGTCCCGTCACCCGTACAGATGTGGCAGACTGCCCGCGTGCTCGCTACCCCCATGATTATCGGCAGCAGCGCGCCGGTCCGCAGTGGCCACTGAACCGCGACTCCACCCCCGCGGCAGTGGACACCGTGCCCCAGACCCGCGCGCAGACCTCTCGCACCCGCGAGAGGTTTTTTCGTTTTCCGGCCCCACCACCGCCGGAAACGGACAGCGCGTGAGAATGGGGGCAAGTGGATCCAGACCTTCCGGAGCCACATCCGACAGGAGCCATCAGAGCCATGACCACGGAGAACGACGAGAGCTCGCGTCTCGACGACAGCTTCCACGTCTTCGACACGACGCTGCGCGACGGAGCCCAGCGTGAAGGAATCAACCTCACCGTCGCGGACAAGCTGACCATCGCGCGGCACCTCGACGACTTCGGCGTCGGCTTCATCGAGGGCGGCTGGCCCGGCGCCAACCCGCGCGACACGGAGTTCTTCGCCCGCGCCCAGCAGGAGATCGAGTTCAAGAACGCGCAGCTCGTCGCGTTCGGCGCGACCCGCAGGGCCGGCGGCAGCGCCGCCGACGACCCGCAGGTCAAGGCGCTCCTCGACTCCGGCGCGCCCGTGATCACCCTGGTCGCCAAGTCGCACGACCGGCACGTCGAGCTCGCCCTGCGCACCACCCTGGACGAGAACGTGGAGATGGTCCGCGACACCGTCTCCCACCTCACGGCCCAGGGCCGCCGCGTCTTCGTCGACTGCGAGCACTTCTTCGACGGCTACAAGGCCAACCCGCAGTACGCCAAGGACGTCGTCCGCGCCGCCGCCGAGGCCGGCGCCGACGTCGTGATCCTCTGCGACACCAACGGCGGCATGCTCCCCGCCCAGATCCAGGCCGTCGTCGCCACCGTCCTCGCCGACACCGGCGCCCGCCTCGGCATCCACGCCCAGGACGACACCGGCTGCGCCGTCGCCAACACCCTCGCCGCCGTCGACGCGGGCGCCACGCACGTCCAGTGCACCGCCAACGGCTACGGCGAGCGGGTCGGCAACGCCAACCTCTTCCCGGTGGTCGCCGCCCTGGAGCTCAAGTACGGCAAGAGAGTGCTGCCCGAGGGCGCCCTCGCCGACATGACCCGGATCTCGCACGCCATCGCCGAGGTCGTCAACCTCACGCCCTCCACGCATCAGCCGTACGTGGGTGTCTCGGCCTTCGCCCACAAGGCCGGGCTGCACGCCTCCGCGATCAAGGTCGACCCGGACCTCTACCAGCACATCGACCCCGAGCTCGTCGGCAACACCATGCGGATGCTGGTCTCCGACATGGCGGGCCGCGCCTCCATCGAGCTGAAGGGCAAGGAGCTCGGCGTCGACCTCGGCGGCGACCGCGCGCTCATCGCCCGGGTCGTCGACCGGGTCAAGGAGCGCGAGCTCAAGGGCTACACGTACGAGGCCGCCGACGCCTCCTTCGAGCTGCTCCTGCGCGAGGAGGCCGAGGGCCGCGCCCGCCGCTACTTCCGTACGGAGTCCTGGCGCGCGATCGTCGAGGACCGGCCCGACGGCACCCACGCCAACGAGGCCACCGTGAAGCTCTGGGCCAAGGGCGAGCGGATCGTCGCCACCGCCGAGGGCAACGGCCCCGTCAACGCCCTCGACCGGGCGATGCGGGTCGGTCTGGAGCGGATCTACCCGCAGCTCGCCAAGTTCGAGCTGGTGGACTACAAGGTCCGCATCCTGGAGGGCCGCCACGGCACGGAGTCCACGACCCGCGTCCTGATCACCACCAGCGACGGCAACGCCGAGTGGTCGACGGTCGGCGTGGGGGAGAACGTGATCGCCGCGTCCTGGCAGGCGCTGGAGGACGCGTTCACGTACGGACTGCTGCGGGTCGGGATCGATCCGGCGGAGTAAGGGCCGAGGAGAACCGACGCGAAGCCGAGGGGAAACCGAGCGGAAGTCGAGGAGAAGCCGGAAGGTCCTCAATGTCTCGTAGTCACCCTTTAGGGGTAGTTTCGATGGTATGAGGACCAGGCCGTTCCACCTTCTGTCGGCCCTTGCCGGGCTGGCCATGCTGCTGCTCCTGGTCCTGGCCCCCGCCGCGGGGGCCGGGACCACCGGGATCATGGGGATCCCGGACGCCGGCGCGGCCCTGAAGCAGGGGCCGGTGTACGTCGATCCGGGCGCGCGCGACCAGCTCTCGACGGCCGAGGCGGATGCCCTCGCCCAGAAGATCAAGGACGCGGACAAGCCGCTCTTCGTCGCCGTGCTGCCCGCGACCAGCGAGTATCCGCCCCAGAACCTGCTGCGCAATCTGCGTACCGAGACCGGGGTGACCGGGCTCTACGCGGTCCGGCTCGGTGACGGCTTCGACGCGGCCGCCGACCGTACGGTGATGTCCGCGAACGCCGTGGACAACCTGGTCACCGCAGTGCGCCAGCCCGGGGTCGACGCGGCCACCGAGCTGAACAACTTCGTGGACCAGGCCCTGCCGACCCTGCGCGGCACCGCCCCCTCCTCCTGGGGCTCGGTCGGCGCCGACGACGGCGTCCCGGTGGGCGGCCTGATCACGCTCGGCGCGGTCGTCGCCGCGGGCGGCGCGTCCGCGTACGCGATCGCCCGCCGCAAGCGGCTTCGCAAGGAGGCCGAGGAGCGCGAGGCCCTCGACAAGCTGCGGGTCGTCGTCGACGAGGACATCACCGCCTTCGGCGAGGAGCTCGAACGCCTCGACTTCCACCCCGCGGAGCCCGGCGCCGACGACGCGAAACGCGGCGACTACGAGCGCGCCCTCGACTCGTACGACAAGGCCAAGTCCCTCATGGGCTCCGCCACGCGCCCGCACGACGTCAAGCCGGTGACCCAGGCCCTGGACGACGGCCGCTACTCGCTCGCCGTCCTCGCTGCGCGCCGCGAGTCCCGGCCGCTGCCCGAGCGCCGTCCGCCCTGCTTCTTCGACCCGCGCCACGGCCCGTCCCAGGAGGACAGGACCTGGACCCCGGCGGGTGGCTCCGCCCGCGAGGTCCCGGTCTGCGCCGCCGACGCCGCCCGCCTCGACGACGGGCAGGAGCCCATGGCCCGTACCGTCGAGACCTACGACGGCCGCCGCCCGTACTGGGAGGCGGGACCGGCGTACGGCCCCTGGGCCGGTGGCTACTTCGGCGGCGGCATGCTCCCCGGCCTCCTCGTCGGCACCATGCTCGGCTCGATGCTCGCCACCCCGGCCTACGCCGGTGAGTACGGCGGCGGGGAGTTCCAGGGCGGCGACTTCTCCGGAGCCGACTTCAGCTCCGGCGACTTCGGGTCCGGCGACGTCGGCGGCGGTGGCGGCTTCGGGGACTTCGGTGGTGGTGGGGACTTCGGGGGCGGAGGGTTCTAGACGGCCCGCGCCACGGAAGTCCCCTCACCCTCACGGTGCGATCTCGAACTCGGGTGGCTGGAGACCGGCGAGGCAGCTCGTGTCCGGCGCGCTCGGACGGTCGAAGAACGAGACGGTCATCTTCTGCGCGCACGTCGAGTCGGCGAAGACCACGTGGGCGACGTACGGGACCTCCACGGCGAGGGAACGGCTCAGCGTGCGGGCGGCGTACGGTCCGCTGCTCGGCGCGGTCTGGGAGTCGAACCCTCCGGACAGGACCAACGTCGGGATGTCGCTGCGGGTCACGTCCCGGATCGAGGGCGGTGCCGGGGGAATGTTCCAGGCCCGGCAGTCCGCGTGCATCCAGCTGAGCAGCGGCGCGTTGGCCAGCACCGAGCGGGGGAACGACGGGAACGCGCGCCGTCCGGCCCGGATCACGTCGGCCTCGCTCTCGAACGGTGTCCACTCGCTGCAGAAGACGCCGAAGACGAGTCCGTGGGAGACCCTCCCGATGGCCTGCGGGCTGAGCTTTCCGCCCGCGTACTGCTCGGCGATCCGCTGCGGGTTGCCGTGTGCCAGTTCGTCGATGGAGCGGGGCACTCCGGCCGCGAGATGGCTGGCGAAGGTCAGCCAGTTCACCAGGAGCCCGCCGTCCAGCGTGACCTTCACCGGCTCGGGGTGGCCCGGAACGGTGACGGTGGTGGTGACCGGTCGGGCCTCGAGCTCGACCACGAGACGCTCGAAGGTGGCCTTGAGGTTCGGATAGCGGGTGTTGCAGGCGGGCTGCGCCGCGCAGGTCGCGAAGATGCTGTCGAAGCCTTCGCGCGCGGCCTTCCAGGTCACGGCCCCGCCGGCCAGGGACGGGGGCAGGACCCCGTCGATGCCGACCGACCGGATGCCCTTCGGGTGCAGGCGCATGTACTGGAGCGCCAGGTCGGTGCCGTAGGAAATGCCGAAGACGTTCCACTGCTTGATGCCCAGTGCCTTGCGCAGGCCGTCGTAGTCGGCGGAACTCTCTGTGCCGTTGTAGGCGCTGAGGTCGGCCCCGCGGCTCACCAGCTGCTCGCGGCACTTCCGCGTTTCCTCCACGTGCAGGCGTCCGGTGGACGGCGCGCCGAAGACGAGATCGAGGGAGTTCGCGACGAACTCGTCGACGTTCCGGCAGGTGAGCTCCGGATCGGCCGAGTAGGTCCCGCGCTGGGACATGAAGATCACGTCGCGGTCGCGGTTCAGGCCGCCGGCGAGCGCCATCGGGATCTCGGAGACCGCGTCGTCGCCGGGTCCGCCGGCCAGCCACACGATCGGGTCCGGTGCCGGTCTGCTGGTGGCCGCGGGGATGATCGCGACGGCGAGGGTGATCTTCTTCTGCGGCCCTTTGTGCCGTGATCGCTTCTCGGGCACGGTGAGCGTTCCGCAGCGTGCGCGCTCCAGATCGGGGATCGGGTCCGCCGTCCTCGGGCAGGGGCCCGGCTTGAAGTGGGCGTCGCCCGCCTTCCGGGCGACGGTGCCGATCGGCGCTCCGTCTCCCGACTCGGCTCTGGCGGGCATCGCGGCCAGGCCGATGACGAGGGCACCGGCCGTGGCTCCGGCCAGCGCGGCAGGGAACCGGCGCGAGGCGCGCCGGTGTCGGGGTGGGCTGATGGACGTCATGCTCTCTCCGGTTCAGGGGTGATGGTGAACGGACCCGGTGCGAGTCCCGCCACGCATCTGGTGTCGGGCGAGGTCGGACGTGCGAGGAAGGAAGCCAGGACGCTCTGCGCGCACGGCGACTGGGGGACCACGAAGTGGCCGATCCCGGGAATCTGCACGGCGGTCGAGCGGGGGAGCGTGCGGCCGGCGTACGGCCCCCAGCTCGCGCCCGTCTTCGCGTCGAACGTTCCGGAGATGATCAGCGTCGGCACCTTGCTGAAGGTGGTCACCCGCTGGATCGCGGTGCGGTCGGGAACGTTCCAGACGCGGCACAGGTCGTACTGGAAGGGCAGCTGCGGCGCATGGGCAAGGACGGTGTCCGGCCACCCGGGGAAGGCCCGGCGCCCGGCCTCCAGGATGTCGGACTTCGTGAAGCCCGGTGCCCACTCGGCGCACACCACCGAATGCGTCAGACCGTAGGCCTGGGGGACGTCGGGCGTCCCCGCGCCGGCGGCCTGTGCCTGCGCCAGGCGTTCCGGATTGCCGCGGGCGAGTTCGTCGAGCGCCGCGGGGACCACGGCGGCCGGCAGGGCGCCGCCGTTGGTGACCAGCAGGTTCACCAGCGTGCCCCCGTCGAGGACGACCTTCACCGGGCTGCCGCCCCCGGGCGGCTGCACCGTCAGCGTCAGGGGGTTCGCCTCGAGGCGCCGGACCTGCTCGGTGAGCGTGCGGGAGAGATTCGGGTAGCGGCTCTTGCAGCTCGGCTGGGCCTCGCACGCCGCGAAGATCGTGTTGATCCCCTCCTGGGCGCTGTCCCAGGCCCACGACAGGCTCACGATCTGTGGCGGCACGACCGAGTCGATGGTCACCGTACGGACCCCGTCGGGGTGCCTGCGCAGGTACGTGAGGGCCAGGTCGGTGCCGTAGGAGTAGCCGTAGACGTTCCACTTCTCGATGCCTAGCGCCTTGCGCAGGTCGGCGAAGTCGGCGGCGTTCTCGGTGGTGTTGTAGCTGCTCAGCCGGACTCCGTCGGCCGTCAGACGGTCCCGGCACTCCTTCGCCGCTCGTACCAGGAGCCGTCCGGTCGAGGGCGCGTCGTAGGGCAGTCCGACGGCGCTCGCGTTGAACCGGTCGATCTCGGGGCAGGCGAGGTACGGCTCTGCATAGGGCCCGCCGCGCTGGGTCATGACGATCAGGTCGCGATCCCGGTTCACGCCGGAATCGATCAGGAAGGGGATGGCCCCGATCGCGTCGCCGCCGGGACCCCCCTCCATGAACACCACCGGATCCTCGGCCGGTTTCGTCGACGTGGCCGGAATGATGGCGACGGCCAGCTTGATGGTCCGTCCACCGCGGTGTTGCCTGTTCTCGGGCACCTCCAGGACCCCGCACCGTCCGGGGATCTGTTCGGGCGCCTCCGGGCAGGGGCCGGGTACGAACCGCGCCGGACCGCCAGGACGGGGTCCGGTGAGGGGTGGCGACTCGGCCGTGCTCGGCGTCGGAGCGACCGCGCCGAGAAATGCCAGACCGGCCGCGACGAGTGCCACTCCGGTGGGCGACCTCCGGGAGCGTCTCCATGCGTCGGGGCGCCGCGCCCGCCTCCGTACCGACCTGCCGCTCCCGCGAGCGAACGGCAGGCCGTCTGTTCTGATGCCCTGTTCGGCCATGTGATCCCGTCTCTCTGACGTCCCCCTCCCGTCCCGGCCGGGACGACGCCGTGTGGTTCTGCCCGCCGCCTCCGTGATCGCGGCGGGCAGTGCGTACGACAGCGTGGGACTGCGCGGAGACGTCCACCACTGGTGGGGCGCCACTTGGGCGTGGGCATCACCCGGGTGATCAGAGAGCGGGGCTCACACCAGGGGCTTCACCGACATCAGCAGGTGCTGGTGGATCCCGTCCGCCCGGTCCGTGATCAGGGCGCGCTGGCCGGGGCCGAGCAGGTGGAGGCGGACGGAGTCGGTGTCGAAGGAGCCGAGCGCGTCGAGCAGATACCCGGGGTTGAACGCGACCGTCATCGTCTCCGCCCCCTCCAGGGCCGCCGCGAGCCGCTGCGAGGCGATGTCGTCCTCGTACCCGGCCTGGAGGTGCACGGCGTCGCCGGTGAAGGCGAGCTGGACCGGGCTGTCGCCCTCCGCGACCACCGCGACCCGCTTCACGGCCTCGACCAGCGGCGCCCGCTCCGTCACGGCGACGGCGTGCTCGCCGAGCGAGAACAGCTTGTCGTGGCGGGGGAGTCGGCCGTCGAGCAGCCGGGTCGTCGTGCGCGTCCCCTCGCTCTCGAAGCCGATCGAGCCGCCGTCGAGGGCGAGCCGGACCGTCCCCGCGGCCGAGGCGAGCGAGCGGGCGATCTCGGTCAGCCGCCGCGCGGGCACGACGACATCGGCCCCGGTCTCGCCGTCGCCCTCCGGCTTCCACTCCAGCGTCCGCACCGCGTACCGGTACCGGTCGGTCGCGGCCAGCGTCATCGTCGTACCGTCCAGGGCAAGCCGGATCCCCGTGAGCACCGGCAGCGAGTCGTCCCGGCCGGCCGCCACGGCCACCTGCCCGACCGCCGCCGCGAAGGCCTCGGCCTCCACCACGCCCCGGAACGCGGGCAGTTCCGGCTGCGCCGGATAGTCGTCCAGCGGCAGCAGCGAGAGCCCGAAGCGGGCGTCCCCGCCCGTCACCGAGAGCCGCGCCCCCTCGATCGCGCCCTCCACCGGCCCCCTGGGCAGCACCTTGCAGATGTCGAGCAGCCGCCGCCCGAGCACCAGCGCCCGGCCCTCCCGCACGGTCTCCGCCTCGACGTCGATGCGCGCCGACGCCTCGTAGTCGAGCCCGGAGACCCGCAGCCGCCCGTCTCTCACCTCCAGGAGCAGCCCGCCCAGGACGGGCACGGGCGACCGCGCCGGAAGCACCCGCGCGGCCCAGGCCACGGCGTCGGTCAACTCACTGCTGTCGATACGGAATTCCATGCCCCGACGCTAGCGGCCACCACTGACAACGCCCGGGCGCCGCCGCAGCGCCGAGCGCCCCACCCCCGACCCAAAGCCGAGCGCCCGCCCCCGCCACAACGCCGAGCGCCCGCCCTCCGTCGGAACGGAGAGGCGGGCGCGCTCGTGTGTACGGGCTGTTCAGCCGCGAAGGATCAGGCGGCGGCCTTGATCGCGGAGATGTCGAAGTTCAGCTTCACCTTGTCGCTGACCATCACACCGCCGGTCTCCAGCGCCGCGTTCCAGGTCAGGCCCCAGTCGGAGCGGAGGATCTCGGCCGAGCCCTCGAAGCCGACGCGCTCGTTGCCGTAGGGGTCCGTGGCGGTGCCGTTGAACTCCAGGTCGATGGAGAGCGGCTTCGTGACGTCCTTGATCGTCAGGTCTCCGGTCAGGCGGTACTTGTCGCCGCCCAGCTGCGCCGCCTCCGTCGAGCGGAAGGTCATCAGCGGGAACTGCTCGGCGTCGAAGAAGTCGCCGCTGCGCAGGTGGCCGTCACGGTCGCCGATGCCGGTGTCGATCGAGGCGATCTTGACGTCGATCGAGGCGGAGGAGGCGCCCGGGTTCGAGCCGTCCAGGTTCAGCGTGCCCTCGTGCTCGGCGAAGGAGCCGCGCACGTTGGTGACCATCGCGTGACGGACGGTGAAGCCGATGCTGCTGTGCGCCGGGTCGATCGTGTACTGACCGGTCAGGCCGGCCAGCGCCGGGTCGACGGGGAGGGTGGCGACGGCGACGGCGGTGTCGTTGGTCTTGCGGCCGAAGATGCCCATGACGTGCTCCTTGGGGGACGGAGTTCCGGAGGGGTGCCGGAGGGGGTCCGGACCCGGTTTCCAGTTCGTTGAACCTTCAACGAGAACTACCGTAGCGCTATTCCGTTCAACTTTCAACATCTCTGGTGGGGATCCGCGAGATGTCCACTCGCTTGGACTAACCGCACGCCGTTCTTGGACTGCCAGGGCCCCCGGGCCGCGATCTCGTTGACGGTGCTCGCCGCACGGGCCCAACTAGTCCCCATGCCCCTCCCCAAGTCGCGAAGAATCCGTGCCGCCTGCGCGCTCGCCGCAGCGTCGTCCGCCGTGTTCGCCCTGTCCGGACCTGCCCTCGCGCAGGAGGAGAGCGTCGCGGACGCCACCGCCGAGAGCCTCATCCGCTCCGACCGGCTCTCCGTCGCCGTCGCCCAGGACTTCCCGCGCGTCCTCTCGTACACGGACCGCGCCACCGGCGCCCGCCTCCTCGGCAGTACGGCCCCGGTCACCCAGGTCGTCCTCAACGGCACCGCCCACGCCGTCCGCGTCATCGGCGCCCCCGTCCTGACCGGCACCTCCGCCGCGTACACCCTGGCCTTCCCGGACCTGCCGGGCGTCGAGATCGACGCGCGCCTGAGCGTCAGCGGCCGGGCCACCACCTTCAAGGTCACCGCCGTCCGCGACACCGAGGCCTTCCGCGTCGGCACGATCGACATACCCGGCCACGACCTGGTCTCCGTCGGCTCCTCCGACGCCGGCGCCGAGACCGCCTTCACCCGGCTCGACCCGGACTCCACCCGTACCGCCGACGTCTTCGCCGACATCACCGACGCCACTCCCGCCGAGGCCGCCGCCACCGGCGCGAGCTACGCGATCGTCAACACCGGCTCCCTCGCCGCAGCCGTCGAGTCCAACTCCTCGTACGACAAGCCCTCCGGCCAGAGCGCCCGCGACGGCGCCCGCTTCTGGCACCAGGCCCGCAAGAACGGCACCGAGACCCGCGTCGGCGTCTGGTCGGGCCAGTGGACCTACCGGGGCGAGGGCGCCCCCGCCCCCGAGAGCGGCGCGAACCTCCCCTGGGCCAAAGTCGTCGTCACCCCCGACGCCAACGCCGACGGGAGGACCGACTGGCAGGACGGCGCGCTCGCCTTCCCCGCCATCGGGATCAAGGCCCCGGGCAGCGACGCGACCCCGGACCGGGTGATCGCCCACATCCCGTTCAACTTCGCCTCCAACGCCACCCACCCCTTCCTGCGCACTCTCGACGACGTCAAGCGGATCTCGCTGGCCACCGACGGACTCGGCCAGTTCGCGCTGCTCAAGGGGTACGGCTCCGAGGGCCACGACTCCGCGCACCCCGACTACGGCGGCAACTACAACAAGCGCGCCGGCGGCCTCGCCGACCTCAACACCCTCCTGAAGGAGGGCAGGAAGTGGGGCGCGGGCTTCGGCGTCCACGTCAACGCCACCGAGTCGTACCCCGAGGCCAAGAACTTCAGCGAGACGCTCGTCGACAAGACCAAGCCGGGCTGGAACTGGCTCAACCAGAGCTACTACATCGACCAGCGCCGGGACATCAACAGCGGCGACCTCGCCCGCCGCTTCCAGCAGCTCCGCGACGAGACCGACTCGAACCTGTCGATGCTCTACATCGACGTCTACTACACGCACGGCTGGATCGCCGACAAGACGATGCAGGCCGTGCAGGGGCAGGGCTGGAACGTCGCCACCGAGTGGTCGGAGAAGTTCGAGCGGGCCTCGCTCTGGTCCCACTGGGCCAACGACCTGAACTACGGCGGCGCCACCAACAAGGGCCTCAACTCCCAGATCGTCCGCTTCATCCGCAACGGCGAGAAGGACGTCTGGAACAACCACCCGGTCCTCGGCCAGACCGCCCTGGAGGACTTCGAGGGCTGGACCGGCGAGACCGACTGGAACCACTTCTACGCCAACATCTGGCAGAAGAACCTGCCCGCCAAGTACCTCCAGCAGCAGCGGATCACCCGCTGGAACGGCAACGACCTCACCTTCACCGGCGGGGTCCGCGGCACCGTCGAGGACGGCCGCCGCGCGTTCTACGAGAACGGCCGCAAGGTCCTCGACGGCGAAAACTACCTCCTGCCCTGGGACGGCGGGAAGAAGCTGTACCACTACAACAGGAGCGGCGGGCGGACGACCTGGGCGGTCCCCGCCGGCGCCCGCTCGTACACCGTCCACAAGCTCACCGACAACGGCCGCGTGAAGACCGCGACCGTCCGGCCGGTCGACGGGACGATCACGCTCGACGCCGTCGCCGGTCAGCCCTACGTCCTCTATCCCGACCGCGCCCCCGAGCCCCGCGACCCGCGCTGGGGCCAGGGCACCCCGGTCGACGACCCCGGCTTCAACGACGAGCGGCTGCGGGCCTGGTCCAAGACCGGCACGGTCGCCCGTGACACCGACGACCAGGGCCGCAACAGCGCCGCGCTCACCGGCTCCGCCGCCGCCTCCGTCCAGCAGCGGATCACCGGCCTCACCCCCGGCACCCGCTACAGCGCCTCCGCGCTGATCGAGGTCGAGCCCGGGAAGACCCGCCCGACCACGCTCTCCATCGGCGGGAGTTCCGTCACCGTGGAGCGCTCGGCCGTCGAGGACCGGGTCGCCGCCTCCGACTGGAACGGCACCCGCCTCCAGCGCGCCAAGGTCACCTTCACCGCGCCCGCAGGCGGCTCCACCACCCTCAAGGTCCAGGCCGCGATCGGCTCCGACGCCACCGTCCGGATCGACGACGTCCGGATCGTCGCGAACAACCCGGCCACCAAGCCCGGCGCCCTCGTGTACGAGGACTTCGAGGCCGTCGACCAGGGCTGGGGCCCCTTCCTCAAAGGCGACTCCGGCGGTACGACCGACCCCCGCACCCACATCGCGCAGCTCCACGCCCCGTACACCCAGTCCGGCTGGAACGGAAAGCTCGTCGACGACGTCGTCGGCGGCGCCGAGTCGCTGAAGTCGCACGACGAGAACAGTGGTCTGGTCTACCGCACCGCGCCCTGGACGGTCCCGATGAAGGACGGGCACAGCTACCGGATCGCATACGACCACCAGTCCAGCCACGCGGGCGCCTACGAGTGGGTCACCGGCTACGACCGTGCGGACGGGACCTCGGTGGAGACCCGCCGTACGCCGCTCGGCCGGCAGCGCACCACCGGGCACTTCTCCGAGACCGTGACCGCCGGCTGCGGCGACACCTGGACCGGGCTGCGCAAGCGCGCCGACGCCCCCGACGGCGCCGACTTCGTGCTCGACGGCTTCACCGTCACCGACCTCGGCCCCGCGCCCGAGAAGGCCGCCTGCGGCACGCTCGCCCTGGCCGCCCCGGAGACCCTGGAGCCGGGCCGTCCGAACCAGGTCACCGCCACCTTCACCAACGACGAGAGCGCCGCCGTCTCCGGTGCCTCGGCCGCCCTGGAGCTGCCCGCGGGCTGGACCGCCGAACCGGCCGCCCCGGTGGCCCTCGGCACGGTCGCCGCAGGCGCCAAGGCGACCGCGACCTGGCAGGTCACACCGCCGGCGGACGCCGCCCACGAGCCGTACGCCCTCGGCTCCACGCTCACGTACACCGTCGGGGGAGAGGCGCGGAAGCTGACCGCCGCCACCACGGTCCGCACGCTGCCCCCGGCGCCCACCGCCGACAGCTGGGCGAGCGACCTGGAGTGGACCTCGGCAACGAACGGCTGGGGGCCGGTCGAACGCGACGGCTCCAACGGAGAGACCGGCACCGGCGACGGCTCCCCGCTCAAGATCGGCGGCGTGACGTACGCGAAGGGCCTGGGCACCCACGCCCCGGCCAAGGTCCGCTACTACCTGGGCGGGAAGTGCACCTCCTTCACCGCCGAGGTGGGCGTGGACGACGTCCAGACCACGCGCGGGACGGTCAGCTTCAGCGTCCTCGCCGACGGTACGGAGAAGGTCGCGTCCCCGGTCCTGAAGGCGACGGACCCGGCCTGGTCGCTCACCGCCGACGTCACCGGAGCCGCCTACGTCGAGCTGGTGGCGGGCGACGGCGGAGACGGCAACGGCAATGACCACGCGGACTGGGGGAACGCGCGCTTCCACTGCGCCGGCTGACCGGACAGTGGGCGAAGAGCGCCCCACCGCACCTGTACGGGTACGGTGGGGCGCCCGACGTCCACCGCCCACGCCTATGTGGAGAACCCACAAAGAGAAGGGCCCTCGGGCTGTCGACTCGGTCCGTATCGATCCCGGTTCTGTCCTACTCCACCAGGATTCGGCTCAGGAGACTGTACGGAGTCGACGGCGGGATTTCCTTGGTCGACTTCGTAGGGTCAGTACATGACCGTTGTGGACCAGATCCCGAGCGAGCCGACCGACGCCCGAGGCCGTGTGGCCGAGCTGCACGCCCTGCGCGAGGAGGCCCGGCGCGGGCCGAGCGAGCGGGCGACCGAGGCGCAGCACGCCAAGGGCAAGCTCACCGCTCGCGAGCGCATCGAGCTGCTGCTCGACGCCGGTTCCTTCAACGAGGTCGAGCAGCTGCGCCGGCACCGCGCGCAGGGCTTCGGCCTGGAGGCCAAGAAGCCGTACACCGACGGTGTCATCACCGGCTGGGGCACGGTCGAGGGCCGTACGGTCTTCGTCTACGCGCACGACTTCCGGATCTTCGGCGGCGCCCTCGGCGAGGCCCACGCCACCAAGATCCACAAGATCATGGACATGGCCATCGCGTCCGGTGCGCCGCTGGTCTCCCTCAACGACGGCGCCGGCGCCCGTATCCAGGAGGGCGTCTCCGCCCTCGCCGGTTACGGCGGCATCTTCCAGCGCAACACCCGCGCCTCGGGCGTCATCCCGCAGATCTCGGTGATGCTCGGCCCGTGCGCCGGCGGCGCCGCCTACAGCCCGGCCCTCACGGACTTCGTCTTCATGGTCCGTGAGACCTCGCAGATGTTCATCACCGGACCGGACGTCGTCAAGGCGGTCACCGGCGAGGAGATCACCCAGAACGGCCTCGGCGGCGCGGACGTGCACGCCGAGACCAGCGGCGTCGCGCACTTCGCGTACGACGACGAGGAGACCTGCATCGCCGAGGTGCGCTACCTCCTGTCGATGCTGCCGCAGAACAACCGCGAGAACCCGCCGACCGTGGCCTCCGAGGACCCGGCGGACCGCCGCTCGGAGGTCCTGCTCGACCTGGTCCCGGCCGACGGCAACCGCCCGTACGACATGCACAAGGTGATCGAGGAGCTCGTCGACGAAGGCGACTACCTCGAGATCCACGAGCGCTGGGCCCGCAACATCATCTGCGCCCTGGCCCGTCTCGACGGCCAGGTCGTCGGCATCGTCGCCAACCAGCCGCAGTCCCTCGCGGGCGTCCTGGACATCGAGGCCTCGGAGAAGGCCGCCCGTTTCGTCCAGATGTGCGATGCTTTCAATATCCCGATCGTCACCCTTTTGGACGTGCCCGGCTTCCTGCCCGGCGTCGACCAGGAGCACGGTGGAATCATCCGCCACGGCGCGAAGCTGCTGTACGCGTACTGCAACGCGACCGTGCCCCGGATCAGCCTGATCCTGCGCAAGGCGTACGGCGGCGCCTACATCGTCATGGACTCCCAGTCCATCGGCGCCGACCTGACGTACGCCTGGCCGACCAACGAGATTGCGGTGATGGGCGCCGAAGGTGCCGCCAACGTCATCTTCCGCAAGCAGATCGCCGAGGCCGAGGACTCCGACGCCATGCGGACGCGCATGGTCAAGGAGTACAAGGCCGAGCTGATGCACCCCTACTACGCGGCGGAGCGCGGACTGGTCGACGACGTGATCGACCCCGTAGAGACGCGGGAGGTCCTCATCAGGTCCCTCGCCATGCTCCGCACCAAGCACGCCGACCTGCCGTCCCGCAAGCACGGCAACCCGCCTCAGTAAGAGGAGCCCACCCAAGTGACCACGCCTGCCACAGCCAACCTTCTCCGTGTCGAGAAGGGCCACGCCGACCCCGAGGAGCTGGCCGCGATCACCGCCGTCCTCCTCGCCCGCGCCGCCGCCCAGCCCGCGGACGACTCCACGCCGTCCGGCCGCTCCACGGCCGGCTGGCGCCGCCTGGAGCGCGAGAACGGCTTCCGCGCCCCGCACAGCTGGCGCTGACCCGCAGCACGACGAAGGCCCCGTCTCCACCCGGAGACGGGGCCTTCGCCGTACGGCCGACCGGTTCGAACGGTCCCGTCGTACCGCCGCCCCGTTCTGGGTACGACGAAGGGCCCGCAGCACCTGAACGGTGCGGCGGGCCCTTTCGTACGGGCTGACCGGCGGAGGCCTACCGCAGGCGGGCCATCAGCGCGTGCTCCACGAGCGTGATCAGCGCGCTCTTGGCGTCCGCGCGGTGGCGGGCGTCGGTGGTGATGATCGGCGTGTCCGGGCCGATCTGGAGGGCCTCGCGGACCTCCTCCGGGTTGTACGGCTGGTGGCCGTCGAACCCGTTGAGCGCGATGACGAACGGCAGGCCGCTGTTCTCGAAGTAGTCGACCGCGGGGAAGCAGTCGGCGAGACGGCGCGTGTCGACCAGGACGACGGCGCCGATGGCGCCGCGCACGAGGTCGTCCCACATGAACCAGAAGCGGTCCTGACCCGGCGTACCGAAGAGGTACAGGATCAGGTCCTGGTCCAGGGTGATACGGCCGAAGTCCATCGCGACAGTCGTCGTCGTCTTGTCGCCGGTGTGCGTGAGGTCGTCGATGCCCGCGGACGCAGACGTCATGACGGCCTCGGTACGCAGCGGGTTGATCTCCGAGACGGCGCCGACGAACGTGGTCTTGCCCACGCCGAAGCCACCCGCCACCACGATCTTCGCGCTGGTGGTTGAACGGGCCGCGCCGCCGCTAGAGCTTGCGAAGTCCACTGAGCACCCTTTCGAGCAGTGTCACGTCTGGCTGACCGCCGGCGGCCTCGTCGCCGCCGGGCTGGTGGATGGCGACAAGTCCGGCCTCCGCCAGGTCGGCGACGAGAATCCGGGCTACGCCGAGGGGAATGGAGAGAAGTGCCGAGATCTCGGCGACCGACTTGATCTCGAAGCACAGTCGGCAGATCCGCTGGTGCTCGGGCAACTGCCCCTGCAGCCGGGCCGGATCGGCCGTCGTACTGACCAGCGCCTCGATGGCGAGCTGGTATCGCGGCCGGGTCCGGCCGCCGGTCATGGCGTAAGGGCGCACGAGCGGGTTGTGGTTCCCGCTCCCGCTCTGGCCACCGCGCGCGCCGCCCGGGTTCCGCTGGGCAGCGGGCCCACCCGTCGGCTGCTGCTGCGCCTGCGGGTGCTGGTAGGACTGCTGGACGCCCTGTCTGCTGGGGGCAGAGGGGAAGTTGAACCGGTTCTGCGCCGTGCCGTCTGCCTGCGCGTGCGCGTCAAAACCGTTGTACGGGTGTCCGCCCGGGGGTGTCCCCACGTCTCCTCCTCCGACTGCCTCGCGGTCCATGTCCCTGTGGAGCCGCGCCACCGCACCTTACGGTGCGGTGGCGTGAAACGCACTGTCTGTCTGTTAGTTGAGAAGACTTCCCTGAAGTTCCGCCCGGAGGTCAGGAGTCAGGACACTGCCCGCACGGTCGACCAGCAGAGCCATCTCGTAGCCCACGAGACCGATGTCGGCCTCCGGGTGCGCGAGCACGGCCAGCGAGGAGCCGTCCGAGATCGACATGATGAAGAGGAAGCCGCGCTCCATCTCCACGACGGTCTGGTTGACCGCGCCGCCCTCGAAGATGCGGGACGCGCCCGCGGTCAGCGAGGTCAGCCCGGAGGCGACGGCCGCCAGCTGGTCGGCACGGTCCCGGGGGAACCCCTCGGACATCGCCAGCAGGAGTCCGTCGGCGGAGACCACCACCGTGTGGGACACCCCGGGGGTGTTGTCCACGAAGTTGGTGATCAACCAGTTCAGATTCTGCGCCGCCTGGCTCATGCTCACACTAACGCTCCTGGTTGTAGGTACTGCCCGGGCCGAGGCCCGATCCGTTCGTGTCCGTTCCCGCGCTGCGTCCCTGCTGGACACCGCGGCGCAGGTTGCTCAACCTGCCCCGGACGTCCTCGGGGGATCGGGAGACCTGAGGGCCGCCCTGCGGGGTCTGCTCCGCCGTGCCCTCGACCAGATTGGCCTTGGGAACCCGCTTCGGAAGTCCGGAGGAGGTGACCCCGCCGGCCTTCGGGTCGCGGAGCTTCTCGGCCCGCTGCCAGCGCTCGTCGTTCGTCGAGCGCCATTCGTCGGAACCGTCGGCTTCGTTCTGCCGGGCCTGCGCCGTCTCCTGGACCGGAGGCTGCACCGGCTGCTGGGCCGTCTGCCGCGTGGGCTGCGGGCCCTGCCCGGCGGTGCTGCCGCGGCGCGGCAGACCGGCGTCGGTCAGCGCGTGGCCGGCGTCCGGGGTGGGGTTCGGAGTCGAACCCGGACGGTCGAAGCCTACGCGTTCGGCGGCCGGTTCGGGAGCGCTGGGAACAGATTCCGCTTCCGCTCCGTAGCTCTGCTCGTAGCCGCCCTGATACGCGCCCTGACCGGGCCACTCGGCTTGCTGGCCCTGGGGCTCGTAGCCGTGCTGGTACGCCCCCTGGTCGGCCTCACGATCCGGGTAACCGGATTCCGCATAGCCGTTCTCGGAGTAGCCGCCGACGGGCTGGCCGTAGCCGTCGTAGCCCTGCTGGGAGTAGTCGTAACCGTCGTGCTGCTGGGCCTGCTGGGGCTGGCCGTAGTCGCCCGCGTACTCCTGGGCGTACTCCTGACCCTGCTGCCCGTACTCCTGCTGCTGCCCGTAGTCCTGCTGGCCGTACTCCTGCTCCTGGGGCGCGTAGCCCTGGTGCGCGGGGTCGACCTCGTCACGGAACAGCGGACGCTCACCGCCGTGCGCCTGTGACTCCAGGGCCGCTCGGCGCTCCTCGCGCTGCAGCGAACGGTTCACCGGGTCGAGCTGGCGGTCGTCCGTGGGCTGCTCGTAGCGGGAGTCGTCGAAGCCGAGCTCCGCGGCGGTCCGCATCTGCGGCTGCACCGGCTCGAAGGCGTGCTGCTGCTGGTGCGGGATGATCTGCGAGACCGTGAAGTCGTTCTCGGGCAGCTGCTCGCCGCCACCACCGTGGGTGATCGCGTCCGGCAGCATGACGAGCGAGGTCGTACCGGCCTGCTCGCCCGAGGGGCGCAGCTGGACGCGGATGCCGTGCCGGTCGGCCAGACGGCCGACCACGAACAGGCCCATGCGCTGCGAGACGGCGGCGTCCACGGTCGGCGGGTTGGCCAGCTTGTGGTTGATGTCCGCGAAGTCCTCGGCGGTGAGGCCGATGCCCTTGTCGTGGATCTCGACCATCACGCGGCCGTCGGGCAGCCGGGTCGCGGTGACGCGGACCTTGGTCTGCGGGGAGGAGAACGTGGTGGCGTTCTCCAGGAGCTCGGCGAGCAGGTGCACGAGGTCGGTCACGGCCTGGCCGTGGATCTCGGCCTCCGGGACACCGGCCAGCTCGATGCGCTCGTACTGCTCCACCTCGGAGGAGGCGGCGCGCATGACGTCGACCAGGGGGACCGGCTGGTCCCAGCGGCGGCCCGGCTCCTCGCCGGCGAGGACCAGGAGGTTCTCGCCGTTGCGGCGCATACGGGTGGCCAGGTGGTCCAGCTTGAAGAGGTTCTCCAGCTGGTCCGGGTCGGCCTCGTTGTTCTCCAGGTCGGTGATGAGGGTCAGCTGGCCCTCGATCAGCGACTGGTTGCGGCGCGAGAGGTTGGTGAAGATCGCGTTGACGTTGCCCCGGAGCATGGCCTGCTCGGCGGCGAGCCGGACGGCCTCGCGGTGGACCTGGTCGAAGGCGCGGGCGACCTCGCCGATCTCGTCCTGGGTGTCGATCGGGATCGGCTGGACACGGGTGTCCACCCGGCCCGGCTCGGTCCGGGAGAGCTGGTCGACGAGCATCGGCAGGCGCTGCTCGGCGACGGCGAAGGCGGCGGTGCGCAGCTCGCGCATCGAGCGGCTCATCTGCCGGGCCATCATCCCGGCGAGGATGAAGGCGGCGAGGAGCGCGACGACGGTGATGCCACCGGTGACGTAGGCGTCGGTCTGGGCGTCCGAGGAGATGTCGGCGGCCTCGGCCACGGCCTTGTCGACGAGCTCCTTCTCGATCTCGGTGTAGCCGTCGAACTTGCCGGTCGCCACGGCCAGCCAGGTGTCGGACGTGATGCCCTTCTTCTGAAGGTCCGCGATCGCGTCGGCGTCCTTGGCGGAGCCGATCTCCTTGGCCATTCCGGTGAAGACGGAGCCGTCGGGGCCCTTGGGCAGGGTGATGCCGGCCGCCTGCATCTTCTTCTCACCCTCGGCGGCCTTGCCGGCCATGACCTGCTTCAGCCGGTCCACGTCCGCCTGGGTACCGCCGGAGTTGTACTCGCCGAGGGCGATCTGCTCCAGGTAGTTGTACGAGTTCAGCGCCACCGACTGCTGGGCGAAGACCGCGTCCGTCTTGCTGGGCCGGACCAGGAGCTGGGTGCCGATCGAGCGCTGGAGCGACGCGGCGCCCTTGGCGAGCTGGATGGCGTAGAGCGTACGGCCGTAGGCGGTCACGTTGGTCGTGCCGAGACCGAGCTCGTTGGAGAACTCCATCAGGTAGTGCTGGACGCCGGTGTAGCCGAGCTGGGTGTTCACCGGGTCGAGGGCCGTGGTGTACGCGACCTTCCGGAGCTGCTCGAGCTTGGGCTCCTCGTCCTGGAACAGCCGCAGGCGGCGCTCGAGGCCCTCGCCCTCCGGCATGTTCTTGATGGCCTCGTCGAACTTGACCTTGGCGGCGTCGGTGGCGGCGTACGCCTTCGTCACCTCGTCGCTCTTGCGGTCCTCGGCGGACTTGGCCGTCAGCAGGGGAGCGGCGGTCAGGTCACGCTCGTCGAGCAGCGCCTGGCTGTACTCCGAGGCGGCGCGCACGATCAGCGCCGTCTTCTCGGCGTTCTGCGCCTCCTGCCAGGTGTTGATCGCCCCGTTCACCTGGAAGCCGCCCATGACCAGGCCGACGAGCACGGGTATGAGGAGGATCGCGTTCAGCTTGGTCGGTACCCGCCAGTTGCGCGGGGACAGCTTGCTGGAGCTCCCCTTGCCGCTGGGGGCCGGGGGCGTCACGGGCACCTCGGCGGGCGCCGTCACCATGCGTGCCGGCGGCGTGAAGTTGCCCCGCGCCTGCTGCTCCGCGGAGCTTTCCTTGCTTCGCCTCACTCGACCAACAACCTCTCGGCGTCGGCACCTACGTTGTGCCGGTGTTTCGTTCAGGGCCGTACTACTCGGGAGTTCATGAATTGCAGCACGTGAAAGGGCTCCCTTCCAAACAGCCCTGAGCTTCGGTTTTCAACGGCCAACCGCCCAGATAAAACGGGCATAAAGAACGAGCCCCGCCAAAAGGCGGGGCTCAGGTGAGCGCTGTGGTACCGATCGGATGCGTCGGGTGGCCGAGGCGCCGCAATTCTCATTCGAAACGTTATGAAGGGGGAGGCGGACCGTGGCAAAGGACACAGGCCGCCTCCCGAAGGGCGTACGACAACTTCCGTACGCGTGTCCCTACTTGAGTCGTGCCATCAACGCGTGCTCCACGAGCGTGATCAGCGCGCTCTTGGCGTCCGCGCGGTGGCGGGCGTCGGTGGTGATGATCGGCGTGTCCGGGCCGATCTGGAGGGCCTCGCGGACCTCCTCCGGGTTGTACGGCTGGTGGCCCTCGAACCCGTTCAGCGCGACGACGAACGGCAGGCCGCTGTTCTCGAAGTAGTCGACCGCCGGGAAGCAGTCGGCGAGACGGCGGGTGTCGACCAGGACGATGGCGCCGATGGCGCCGCGCACGAGGTCGTCCCACATGAACCAGAAGCGGTCCTGACCCGGCGTACCGAAGAGGTACAGGATCAGGTCCTGGTCCAGGGTGATACGGCCGAAGTCCATCGCCACCGTCGTGGTGGTCTTGTCCCCGGTGTGCGTGAGGTCGTCGATCCCGGCCGAGGCCGAGGTCATCACGGCCTCGGTACGCAGCGGGTTGATCTCGGACACGGCGCCGACGAACGTGGTCTTGCCCACGCCGAAGCCACCCGCCACCACGATCTTCGCGCTGGTGGTCGACCGGGCGGCACCGCCGCTAGAGCTTGCGAAGTCCACTGAGCACCCTTTCGAGCAGTGTCACGTCCGGCGTGCCGCCGGCCTCTCCGTTGCCCGGCTGGTGGATGGCCACCATGCCCGCCTCCGCCAGGTCGGCGACGAGGATCCGGGCCACACCGAGCGGCATCGACAGGAGCGCCGACACCTCCGCCACCGACTTGACCTCTCGGCACAGGTGGCAGATCCGCTGGTGCTCGGGAAGCAGAGTGGCGAGATGCGCCGGGTCGGCCGTGGTGCTGACCAGGGCCTCTATGGCGAGTTGGTACCTCGGCCGGGTCCGGCCGCCGGTCATGGCGTAGGGCCGGACCAGCGGCTGGTCGCCCTCATGTCCGTACGACTCGTCGAGGGAGGCGCCGTACGGATCGTGAGAGGCGGGGGGCGGGGTCATGAATCCTCCGGGCGTGACGGCACGAGGTCATGCCGTGCGATGGGGCCGGTGGGGGGCCGGGTGGGGCGGCCGGACGGTTTCTGGTGCCCAGGGCGGTACGGAGGGGCGTACCGCCCTGTCACTACGTGCAACGGTACGGGGCTAGTGCAGCAGGCTGCCCTGGAGCTCCGCACGGAGATCCGGGGTGAGGACACTGCCGGCCCGGTCGACCAGCAGCGTCATCTCGTAGCCCACCAGGCCGATGTCGCACTCCGGGTGCGCGAGCACGGCCAGCGACGAACCGTCGGAGACCGACATCAGGAAGAGGAAGCCGCGCTCCATCTCCACGACCGTCTGGGCGACGGGTCCGCCCTCGAAGATCCGGGACGCTCCCGCGGTCAGCGAGGTCAGTCCGGACGCGACAGCCGCCAGCTGGTCGGCGCGGTCGCGGGGGAAGCCTTCGGACATGGCAAGGAGCAGACCGTCGGCGGAGACCACCACCGTGTGGGACACCCCGGGGGTGTTGTCCACGAAGTTGGTGATCAACCAGTTCAGATTCTGCGCCGCCTGGCTCATCGCGCTCAACTAGTGCTCCTGCTGGTGGGTGGGGCCGGTGTGGAAGGTACCCGTGGTGGAGTTGCCCGCCTGACGGCCCTGCTGGATGCCGCGGCGCAGGTTGGTGAGCCGGCCACGGACGTCATCGGGCGCACGCGAGACCTGGGGGCCGGCCGTGTGGGCCTGCTCCTGGGCGGTCCCGGGTACGAGGTTGGCGCGGGGTACGCGCTTGGGCAGTCCGGAGGTGGTGATCCCTCCGGCCGCCGGCTTACGGACCCGCTCGGCCTGGCGCACCAACTCGTCGTTGGGCGAGGTCCGCCAGGAGGCGGGCCCGGCCGGCTGCTGGCCGCCACCGGTACCGGTGCCGCCGCCCTGCTGCTGCGGGGCGGGGCGACGCGGGGCCGGGGGAGCGGGCTGCTGGGACTGCTGCGGCTGCTGCGGCGCGGCCTGCGGCGCCTGCTGGCCGTGGCCGCCCTGGCTCTGGTTGAACCAGTTGGTCTCCAGCGTGTCGTACAGCGGGGTCCGCGCGTCGGCCGAGTTACCGGCCGGCGGCAGCGCCTCGGGCTGACGGGGCTGCTGGAGCTGGGGCTGCTGCGGCTGCTGGGGCAGGTTCCCGGCCGGGCGCGGCGCGCCGTAGTCGTTGCCGCCGCGCTGACGCGGAGCCGGCTGCGGCTGCTGCTGGTACGGCTGCTGGGGCTGCTGCTGCTGACCGAAGTCCGGGCGCGCGAACTGGGCGGTGGACGCCGGGTCCTGCGGTCCGGGCTGGTACGCCTGCGGGGCCTGCTGCGGCTGCTGCTGACCGAAGTCGGGGCGCGGGAACTGGCCCGTGGAGCCCGGGCCCTGAGGCGCCGTCGGACGGGCGAACTGGCCCGTGGTCTCCGGCTCCTCGTGGCCGCGCGGGGCGTCCAGCGGCGTCATGTCCTGCTGCGGGCGGCGGACCGGCTGCGCCTGCTCGTTGCCCCAGCTCGTGGACTGCGGGCGCTGCTGCTGCGGGTTGCTCCCGGGCAGCTCGGCGCGCGGGAAACCACCCTGAGCGGGACGGTCGCCCTGCGGGGCCTGGTTGCCCGGGCCCTGCTGGCCCTGGTTCTGCCGACCCTGGCTGTTCTGGCCCTGGTTGCCCTGGCCGCCCCAGACGTCCGTACGGGACGGGATGGCGCTCTGCGCGCCGCCGAAGCCGCCGGCGCCGAGGCCCGGCCGCTGCTGCTGCGGATCCGGGGAGATCTGCGGCATCTGCGCGGTCTGGGAGTTCTGCGCGTTCTGAGGCTGGGGCTGCTGCTGCGGGGCTTGGCCCGGCGCCCGGTCCTGCGGACCGTTCTGGCGCGGTGCGCCGTCCCGGCCGGGCAGCGCCGCGCGCGGACCGCTGCCCGCGCCGACCTGACCGCGGGCGGCACCGGCTCCGGCGGCGAGCCGGCCTGCGGCCGACCCCGTCGGAGCGCCGCCGAGGCCCGGACGGGCACCGGTTCCGGGGCCGCCGGCCGAACCGGGACCACCGGTCAGGCGGCCACCGGGAGCGGACGGAGCCTGGCCCATGGCGCCCTGGCCACCGGCGCCCGGCTTGGGCGCGGGCTTCTTGCCGCCGTGGGCGACGTCGACCGGGAGCATGACGAGCGCGGTGGTGCCGCCGGAGTCCGAGGGGCGCAGCTGGATGCGGATGCCGTGTCGCAGGGACAGGCGGCCGACCACGAACAGACCCATGCGGCGGGAGACGGAGACGTCCACGGTGGGCGGCGAGGCGAGCCGCTCGTTGATCGCGGCGAGGTCCTCGGGGGAGAGGCCGATGCCGGTGTCGTGGATCTCGACGAGCACGCGGCCGTCGGGCAGCGCGTGACCGGTGACGCGGACCTTGGTCTGCGGCGAGGAGAACGAGGTGGCGTTCTCGAGCAGCTCGGCCAGGAGGTGCACGAGGTCGTTGACGACGCGTCCGGCGACCTCGGTCGCGGGCACGGCGGCCAGTTCGATGCGCTCGTACTGCTCCACCTCGGAGGCGGCGGCACGGAGCACGTCGACCAGCGGGACCGGCCGGGTCCACCGGCGGCCCGGCTCCTCACCCGCGAGGACGAGGAGGTTCTCGCCGTTACGGCGCATGCGGGTCGCGAGGTGGTCGAGCTTGAAGAGCGAGGAGAGCTGGTCCGGGTCGGCCTCGCGGGACTCCAGCTCGGAGATGAGCGAGAGCTGACGCTGGATGAGGCCCTGGGAGCGGCGCGAGAGGTTGGTGAACATCGCGTTGACGTTGCCCCGGAGAAGGGCCTGCTCGGCGGCGAGGCGGACGGCCTCGCGGTGCACGTCGTCGAAGGCCGCGGCCACCTGGCCGATCTCGTCCCGGGAGTGCACACCGACGGACTCGACGGAGGTGTCGACGTCCTGCGGGTCCGACTCGGAGAGCTGCTTGACGAGCTCGGGCAGTCGGTCCTGGGCGACCTTGGTCGCGGTGTCCTGGAGCCGGCGCAGCGAGCGGATCATGGACCGGGCCACGACGAAGGCGCCGACGAGCGAGACGCCGAGGACGAGCAGGATCAGCGCACCGTTGATGATCGCTTCGCGCTGCGACTCGGCGCGCAGCTCACGGGCCTTGGTCTCCATCTTGTCGAGGAGGTCGGCCTCGATGACGGTCATGGCCTGGATCTTGGTGCCGTACTCGTCGGTGAAGTTCAGGTGACCGCGGGGGATGCGGTCGGCCATGCCGGAGTCGATGGACAGCACGCGGTCCGCGTACTTGTCGGCGGCGTCGATCGACGGGTTGCCGGTGGTCAGCGTGGACGTCAGGGAGTCGGCGTCGCCGCCCGCCGACTCGAAGATCGTCTGGAACTGCTTGAGCTGGACCTTCTCGCCCTGCTGGGCCGCGTAGCCGTAGAGACGGTCGCCCGGCTCCAGCTTGCCGGCTCGGCTGTCGTTCGACGGGAGGGCCGCGGCGATGATCGCCTGCTGGACGGAGGCGTACTCCTTGGCGGACGAGAAGGCCGCGAGGGCCCGGGTCCGCTTGATCATCTCGGGGTTGCTGGTCGCCTGCGCCATGTCCTGGGAGAGGCTGAGCAGCGAGCGGATGAGCCGGCTGTACGCCTCGACCGTCACCGACTTGGCGACGCCGCTCTTGTACGCCTCCTGGCGGATGCCGCCGATCTGGACGACCTGGGAGGCGATCTGGCTGACGTTCTGGCGGATGCTCTGCAGCGCCTCGTCGCCCTCGGTGGCCGGGATCTCCGCGGTGGCGTCCATGAACGCCTTCTGGGCCCGGTCGGTGTTCTTGCGCTTGCTGGAGACCTGGTAGTCGTTGGCCGACTTGCCGTTGGACAGCGGTCCTGCGGAGAGGTCACGCTCGTTCTGGAGGGCCTTGGCGAGGTCGGTCGCCTCTTCGGTCAGCTTGGTGAGCAGCTGCATGTGGTCGAGCTGCTCCATGTCCTGGAGCGACTCGCTGATGCGGATGCCGCCGAGGCTGGTCGCCGCGACCACGGGGAGGGTCAGCAGCGCGACCAGGCGCGTGGAGATGCGCCAGTTGCGCAGGGCTATTCGAGGCCCGACCTCGTTCTCGGCCCGGGGCTTCTTCTTGGCGGCCGGGGCGGTGGACTCGGAGGAGGCGTTCGCGGTGCCGTTGCGCGTGGCTCCGTCACCGCCTTCGCCGGCCGGACCCTGGTTCGGGTTCTGGGCGCGGTCGGTCCCGGCGCGAGGCTCCTGCTCGGCAGCAGCGCTGTCCCTCTTGAATCGTCCCTGCACTAGCGTCGCAACCTCTGGACCAGGCGTCCTTCCGCGTGAACGGAGTGGACGGTGTCGGCGTCTCGGGGCGCGAATGCGCCCCCGTGGTGGTCGTCGATGACCGGCGCAGTTCCCCCTTCCCCGCCGCTCACCCGGCGCTGCGTTGCGCCCCCTGCGCGCCGGCTCCAAACCGCGGCGGTGCGTGGAATTCCAGCACAGTGCTCGATCTCCAACAAGGGCCACGTGTCCGCGCACGGGTCGCATGACAATTCGTGCACAGCATGTCACCCCATGTAGAAGATGATCATGGAGGAATCGGACTTATTACCTCCAAAGAGTCATGCAGTGCTGGTGTCCCAGTCGCCATGATCAGGAGCGGAATGCAGCATTCAGTGGTGCATTGTCCGATTCCGTGACCTCGAATGGCAGTCCGTAATGCCGGGATTGTCACCGCATTGGTGAGCAAACTCACACCCGGATCGTTGTCTCCCCCATGCATTCGAAGGGAAGGAGACGTTTAGCCTGACGCTTTACAAACCATCCGCTCTGTAAAGGCGCCCGATGAAGACGACGATGCTGCTCCGCTCCACGGCCAACCCCCGCCGCACCACCCTCGCCCACCTCGAGGACGCCGAGCAGCTCGGCCGCGGCGCGCAGCCGGAGCACGCGCTCGATCTCCCCACGCAGACGGCCAACCCCCGCCGCACGGTCCTGATGACCGCCCCCGAGGCGGCGCAGCCCGCGCTGTAGGGCAGCCCGCACAGTAATACGCCGGCGGCCGCCCCTTGCCGCGTTAGCCTGGAGCGTCAGACTCCAGCCAGTGACCCAAGTGAGGGGCGACAGCACTCGTGCGCATCGCCAGATTCTCCATCGACGGCAATGTCGCCTTCGGCGCCGTCGAGGGCGAGGGAACCGTCGAGTCCGGCGGCCTCGTCCTCGACATCATCAAGGGCATCCCGTACACCGACTTCGAGCTGAGCGGCACCAAGGTCCCGGTCAGCAAGGTACGGCTCCTGCCGCCCGTGCTCCCCAACAAGATCGTGGCCATCGGCCGCAACTACGCGGAGCACGCCGCCGAACTCGGCAACGAGGTCCCCGACGTCCCGGTCGCCTTCTTCAAGCCGACCACGTCCGTGATCGGCCCCGGCGACGCCATCGAGTACCCCTCCTTCTCGAACGAACTGCACCACGAGGCCGAGCTGGCCGTGGTCATCGGCCGCATGTGCCGCGAGGTCCCGCGCGAGCGGGTCAAGGACGTCGTCTTCGGCTACACCTGCGCCAACGACGTCACCGCCCGCGACGCGCAGCAGCGCGAGAAGCAGTGGGCCCGCGCGAAGGGCTTCGACACGAGCTGCCCGCTGGGCCCCTGGGTGGAGACGGAGCTCGACCCGAGCGACCTCACCATCCAGGCCACGGTCAACGGCGAACAGCGCCAGCTCGGCCGCACGAGCGACATGATCCGCTCCATCGAGGACCTGGTCGTCCACATCACCGAGGCCATGACGCTGCTCCCCGGCGACGTCATCCTCACCGGCACTCCGGCCGGGGTCGGCCCCCTCAACGTCGGCGACGAGGTCGCCGTCACCATCGAAGGCATCGGCACTCTCACCAACAAGGTGATCAAGCGTGGCTAACGCGATCCGCGTACGTTTCTGTCCCTCCCCGACCGGCAACCCCCACGTGGGTCTGGTCCGCACCGCCCTCTTCAACTGGGCCTTCGCCCGGCACAACCAGGGCACCATGGTCTTCCGCATCGAGGACACCGACGCGGCCCGCGACTCCGAGGAGTCGTACCAGCAGCTGCTCGACTCGATGCGCTGGCTCGGTCTCGACTGGGACGAGGGCCCGGAGATCGGCGGCCCCCACGAGCCGTACCGCCAGTCGCAGCGGATGGACATCTACAAGGACGTCGCCGAGCGGCTGCTCGCCGGCGGGTACGCGTACCACTGCTTCTGCACCGCCGTGGAGCTGGAGGTCCGCCGTGACGCGGCCCGCCTGGCCGGCAAGCCCTCCGGTTACGACGGCACCTGCCGCAACCTGAGCGCCGAGCGCATCGAGCGCTACCGCGCCGAGGGCCGCGAGTCGATCGTCCGCTTCCGGATGCCCGACGAGCCGATCACCTTCACCGACCTCGTCCGCGGCGAGCTCACCTTCACCCCGGACAACGTCCCGGACTACGGCATCGTGCGCGCCAACGGCGCCCCGCTGTACACCCTGGTCAACCCGGTCGACGACGCCCTGATGGAGATCACCCACGTCCTGCGCGGCGAGGACCTGCTCTCCTCCACCCCGCGCCAGATCGCGCTCTACAAGGCGCTGATCGAGCTGGGCGTCGCCAAGGAGATCCCCTCCTTCGGCCACCTGCCGTACGTGATGGGCGAGGGCAACAAGAAGCTCTCCAAGCGTGACCCGCAGGCCTCCCTCAACCTCTACCGGGAGCGCGGCTTCCTGCGCGAGGGCCTCCTGAACTACCTCTCCCTCCTGGGCTGGTCGTTCTCGGCGGACCAGGACATCTTCACCATCGAGCAGATGGTCGAGAAGTTCGACATCGCCGACGTCAACGCGAACCCGGCGCGCTTCGACCTGAAGAAGGCCGAGTCGATCAACGCCGACCACATCCGCATGCTGGACGTGAAGGCCTTCGCCACGGCCTGCGAGCCCTGGCTCCAGGCCCCGCACGCCAACTGGGCGCCGGAGGACTTCGACGCGGCGGCCTGGGAGCGGATCGCCCCGCACGCCCAGACCCGCCTCACGGTCCTCTCGGACATCACGGCCAACGTGGACTTCCTCTTCCTTCCCGAGCCGGTCTTCGACCAGCCCTCGTGGGACAAGGCCATGAAGGGCGAGCCCGCGGCCCTCCTGACCACCGCCCGCGCCAAGCTGGAGTCGGCCGACTGGAACGACCCCGAGTCGCTCAAGAACGCCGTCCTGGCCGCCGGTGAGGAGCACGGCCTGAAGCTCGGCAAGGCCCAGGCCCCGGTCCGCGTCGCCGTCACCGGCCGCACGATCGGCCTGCCCCTCTTCGAGTCCATGGAGATCCTGGGCAAGGAGAAGAGCCTGGCCCGCATCGACGCGACGCTGGCGAAGCTGGCCGCGTAGCGGTTCGTACGACCGGAGGGGCGGTGACCATCGCGGTCGCCGCCCCTCCGGCGTCCCCGCCGAAACCGCCGGGCCTACGCTCGTCCGCATGACGATCGACTGGACGGAGATCTGCAAGCGCCTGATCCGGGCCGAGCGAGCCAGGGCGAAGTGCTGCCCGAGGTGGCAGCGGTTCGGGTCCCCGGACGCCCCGCCGCCGTTGTCCGAGGCGGAGGTCGCCGAGGCGGAGCGGCAGCTGGGGATCACGTTCCCGGAGGAGTACCGGCACCACCTCCTCCTGCACAGCGCCGGCGGTCAGCCGAACCGTCTCCACCGCACGGCGTCCGGCTGGGGCTGGGAGGGGGACACCCGCACCGACCTCCACCTGCTCACCACCCCCTTTCCCCACCCCGACTCCTACGTGGAGCGCGAGAACGAGCTGGACGATCGCGAGCCGCGGGAGGAGGACTACCCCGACGTCGCGAGCCACCAGGCGGCCTGGAAGGCCTGGGACGACGAGTACGGAGTCCTGCAGGACCACAAGACGTCGGGCACCGTCTGCATCGCGGAGCACGGCTGCGGCTTCTCCACCCTGCTCGTCGTCACCGGCCCGTACCGGGGAACGATGTGGTTCGACAGCCGGGCCACCTGCGACCTGATCCTGCCGCTGACGCTGGAGGACCGGCCCCTGACCTTCGCCGAGTGGATCGGCCGGCATTCGATGGACCTGCTCCGGTGGTGAACGGACCCGAGTAGATTCGGTCCCATGACCATCCGCGCGGTCCTGTGGGACGTGGACGACACGCTCTTCGACTACTCCCGTGCCGACCTGGCCGGCATGCGCGACCATCTCGAGGCCGAGGGCCTGGTGGACGGGTTCGACTCCGTCGGCCAGGCCCTGAGTCGTTGGCAGGAACTCACCGTCGTGCACTGGCGGCGCTTCGAGGCCGGCGGGGTGGACTTCCTGGACCAGCGGCGCGAGCGGGTGCGGGACTTCCTCGCCGCGCCCGGGCTGACCGCAGCCGAGGCCGACGCCTGGTTCGGGCGGTATCTCGCGCACTACGAGGCGGCCTGGGAGCTCTTCCCCGACGCGCTCCCTGTGCTCGACCTGCTCGCGGGTGACTACCGTCACGCCGTCCTGTCGAACTCCTCGATCCACAACCAGGACCGCAAGCTCCGCGTGCTCGGCGTACGGGACCGCTTCGAGGCCGTCGTCTGCGCGGCGGAACTCGGGGTGGCCAAGCCCGCCGCCGAGGCCTTCCACGCCGCCTGCGACGCCCTCGGCCTGGCCCCCGCCGAGGTGGCGTACGTCGGCGACCAGCCGGACATCGACGCCCTGGGCGCGGAGGGTGCCGGCCTCCGGGGCATCTGGCTGGACCGGGCCGGCACCGGCGGTCGACCCGAGCTGACCCGCATCACCGGCCTCGCCCAGCTGCCCGGACTGCTGCGCGGGGATACCCGTTTTGGAGCGCCGGACACCTTCAGGTAATGTTCTTCCTGCGCCGAGGGGAGCAAGCCGAAAGGCCAAAACCCACCGGAGCACAACCCGAACAAGATCCCCTTCGCGGGGGGTCGCGTTTTGGTGGCCTATGGTGTAATTGGCAGCACGACGGTTTCTGGTTCCGTTAGTCTAGGTTCGAGTCCTGGTAGGCCAGCTCGCAGAGCTCATCTGCATCGTACGCGGATCTCATCCGCAAAGCCCCCGTTGTGTAGCGGCCTAGCACGCTGCCCTCTCAAGGCAGTAGCGCCGGTTCGAATCCGGTCGGGGGTACAGATCCTTCCCGCGGGATCACCTGGGTCGCACCCGGTGAACCCGATGCAGGATCGCTAGGGCCCCCGTTGTGTAGCGGCCTAGCACGCCGCCCTCTCAAGGCGGTAGCGCCGGTTCGAATCCGGTCGGGGGTACTGGTTTAAACCACCATGGCCTATGGTGTAATTGGCAACACTACGGTTTCTGGTACCGTCATTCTAGGTTCGAGTCCTGGTAGGCCAGCTCGCAGAGCTCATCTGCACCGTACGCGGATCGCATCCGCAAGGCCCCCGTTGTGTAGCGGCCTAGCACGCCGCCCTCTCAAGGCGGTAGCGCCGGTTCGAATCCGGTCGGGGGTACCAAACGAAGAAGCCCTTCCCTTCGGGGAAGGGCTTCTTCGCTGTTCCGGTCCGAACACACAACTCCGGCCCACCGCTGCGGCGTTGAAGCGGTGGGCCGGGATGTACGTACGGGCAGGAGAGAGATGAGACGCGTCAGCCGTTGCGGCGGAGCGCCTCGGAGAGGCGGGCGGCCGCGTCGATGACCGCCTGGGCGTGCATACGGCCCGGGTGGCGCGTCAGGCGCTCGATCGGGCCGGAGACCGACACGGCCGCCACCACACGGTTCGACGGGCCGCGCACGGGCGCCGAGACGGACGCCACGCCCGGCTCGCGCTCGCCGATCGACTGGGCCCAGCCGCGGCGCCGTACGCCCGAGAGGGCCGTCGCCGTGAAGCGGGCGCCCTGAAGACCGCGGTGCAGCCGCTCGGGCTCCTCCCAGGCCATCAGGATCTGCGCCGAGGAGCCGGCCTTCATCGTCAGCGTCGAGCCGACCGGGACGGTGTCCCGAAGGCCGGAAAGGCGCTCGGCGGCCGCGACACAGATGCGCATGTCGCCCTGGCGCCGGTAGAGCTGAGCGCTCTCGCCGGTGACATCGCGCAGATGCGTCAGTACCGGGCCCGCCGTGGCGAGCAGGCGGTCCTCACCGGCCGCGGCGGCGAGCTCCGCCAGGCGCGGTCCGAGGATGAACCGGCCCTGCATGTCGCGCGCCACCATCCGGTGGTGTTCCAGTGCCACGGCGAGGCGATGTGCCGTGGGTCGTGCGAGTCCCGTCGCCGCGACCAGACCTGCGAGGGTGGCCGGACCGGACTCCAGGGCGCTCAGGACAAGGGCTGCCTTGTCGAGAACACCCACGCCGCTAGAGTTGTCCATGCAACGATATTCACGTCTCACTCTGTGAAACGCAAGTTCAATTTTCCTGGGAACTTGTCACTCTGGTGGGGCGGCCGCACAACGGCTCGCGAAACGGGTCTCTAGTTGTGCCGGCGATCACGCCGGCCGGAGGGAAAGCGATGGGTAGGACACTCGCGGAGAAGGTCTGGGACGACCATGTCGTCCGGCGCGCCGAGGGCGAGCCCGACCTCCTCTTCATCGATCTGCACCTGCTGCACGAGGTGACCAGCCCCCAGGCGTTCGACGGTCTGCGTCAGAACGGCCGGCAGGTGCGGCGCCTCGACCTCACCATCGCCACCGAGGACCACAACACCCCGACCATCGACATCGACAAGCCGATCGCCGACCCGGTCTCCCGCGCGCAGTTGGAGACCCTGCGCAAGAACTGCGCCGAGTTCGGTGTCCGTCTGCACCCGCTGGGCGACGTCGAGCAGGGCGTCGTCCACGTCGTGGGACCGCAGCTGGGCCTGACCCAGCCCGGCACCACCGTGGTCTGCGGCGACTCGCACACCTCCACGCACGGCGCCTTCGGTGCGCTGGCGTTCGGCATCGGCACCAGCCAGGTCGAGCACGTCCTGGCCACCCAGACGCTGCCGCTGGCCCGCCCCAAGACCATGGCCATCACGGTCGACGGCGAGCTGCCCGAGGACGTCACCGCCAAGGACCTGATCCTGGCGATCATCGCCAAGATCGGCACCGGCGGCGGCCAGGGCTACATCCTGGAGTACCGCGGCTCCGCCATCGAGAAGCTCTCGATGGAGGCCCGGATGACCATCTGCAACATGTCGATCGAGGCCGGCGCCCGCGCGGGCATGATCGCCCCCGACGAGACCACCTTCGGCTACCTGCAGGGCCGCGCCCACGCCCCCGAGGGCGAGGACTGGGACGCCGCCGTCGCGTACTGGAAGACCCTGAAGTCCGACGAGGACGCGGTCTTCGACGCCGAGGTCGTCATCGACGCCGCCTCCCTGGCGCCGTTCGTCACCTGGGGCACCAACCCCGGCCAGGGCGCGCCGCTTTCGGCGAACGTCCCCGACCCGGCTTCGTACGAAGACGCTTCGGAGCGCCTGGCCGCCGAAAAGGCCCTGGAATACATGGGGTTGACTGCCGGACAGCCGCTGCGCGACATCAAGGTCGACACCGTCTTCGTAGGCTCCTGCACCAACGGCCGCATCGAGGACCTGCGCAACGCCGCCGCCCTCCTGGAGGGCCGCAAGGTCGCCGACGGAGTGCGGATGCTGGTCGTTCCCGGCTCGGTCCGGGTCGCCCTGCAGGCCGTCGAGGAGGGCCTGGACAAGGTCTTCAAGGAGTCCGGCGCCGAATGGCGGCACGCGGGCTGCTCGATGTGTCTGGGCATGAACCCCGACCAACTGGCGCCCGGTGAGCGCTCCGCGTCCACCTCCAACCGCAACTTCGAGGGCCGGCAGGGCAAGGGCGGCCGTACGCACCTGGTCTCGCCCCAGGTCGCCGCCGCCACCGCCGTACTGGGCCATCTGGCCTCCCCGGCCGATCTGTCCGACGTCGCTACGCCCGCGGGGGTCTGAGGAACCATGGAAGCTTTCACCACGCACACCGGCCGGGCCGTCCCGCTGCGCCGCAGCAACGTCGACACCGACCAGATCATCCCCGCGCACTGGCTGAAGAAGGTCACCCGCGACGGCTTCGAGGACGGGCTCTTCGAGGCCTGGCGCAAGGACTCCGAGTTCGTGCTCAACCGCCCCGAGCGGCAGGGCGCCACGGTCCTGGTCGCCGGTCCCGACTTCGGTACGGGCTCCTCGCGCGAGCACGCCGTCTGGGCGCTCCAGAACTACGGCTTCAAGACCGTGATCTCCTCCCGGTTCGCCGACATCTTCCGCGGCAACTCGCTGAAGAACGGTCTGCTGACCGTCGTCCTCGACCAGAAGGTCGTCGACGCGCTCTGGGAGCTGACGGAGTCCGACCCGACGGCCGAAATCACCGTTGACTTGGAGCAGCGGAAGGTGCTCGCCGCCGGGATCGACGCCGACTTCGAGCTGGACGAGAACGCTCGCTGGCGGCTCCTGAACGGTCTGGACGACATCAGCCTCACCCTTCAGAACGAAGCCGACATCGCCGCCTACGAGGCGTCCAGGCCGGCCTTCAAGCCCCGTACAATTACGGCCTGAGCAGCGCTTTTCCACGACTGCGCCCCCCACCCTCCGGTGGGGGGCGCAGTCGCTTGTTGAGACCCCGTCGGGCGACAACTCGCCCTAGATGGCACAATCGGTGCATGGAACGCGACAGCCAACTCGAGCTCTACGAGGCAGTCGCCGCCCGATTGAAGGAAGCGCACACAAGGGTGCGCGAACTGCAAGTCCCGGAGGGCGTAAGGATGGCGCTGTCCCGGAAGCTGCTGGTCGTCACGGCAGCGGCGAAGCACGATCTCGCGGACGCGGCAACGCGTCTGGACCGGTTGATGAAGGACCTCGACGAGGGCCGATTCCCTGAAGACGACTGACACCAGGAACTCCGCAACGGCACTTCCGCGTTGCGGCACTAGGGTGATTAGCCCGTTTCGTGTTTGATTTGCGGTATATACATGCCTAACGTGCGAAAAAGCTTGAACACTTTCGTTCTGGCAATGTCTCCGAAGGGGAAGACGTGAACAAGGCGCAGCTCGTAGAAGCGATTGCCGACAAGCTCGGCGGCCGTCAGCAGGCCGCGGACGCCGTCGACGCGGTTCTGGACGCGATCGTTCGTGCCGTGGTCGGCGGGGACCGGGTCTCGGTCACCGGCTTCGGCTCGTTCGAGAAGGTCGACCGCCCCGCCCGGTACGCCCGCAACCCGCAGACGGGTGAGCGCGTCCGGGTCAAGAAGACCTCGGTGCCGCGCTTCCGCGCGGGTCAGGGCTTCAAGGACCTGGTCAGCGGCTCGAAGAAGCTCCCCAAGGGCGGCGAGGTCGCCGTCAAGAAGGCGCCCAAGGGCAGCCTCACGGGCGGCGCTTCCGCGACCGTGAAGAAGGCCGCGGCCAAGAAGGCCACGACCGCCAAGAAGGCGGCGGCGAAGAAGGCCGCTCCCGCGAAGAAGGCCGCGGTCAAGAAGACCGTCGCCGCCAAGAAGGCCGCGGTCAAGAAGACCGCCACCGCCAAGAAGACCACGGCGGCGGCCAAGAAGGCTTCCCCGGCGAAGAAGACGACGGCCACGGCCAAGAAGACCGTCGCCAAGAAGACCGCGCCGGCGAAGAAGGCCACCGCGAAGAAGGCGCCCGCCAAGAAGACGACGGCGCGCAAGACCACCGCCAAGAAGGCCGCCGCCAAGAAGTAGAAGTAAGCGGCACAAGGGTCAAGGGCCACTCACACGCCGGGCCGGGCTCCCCTCGGGGAGGCCGGCCCGCGGCGCGTCCGGACCCGATTCCGCGCATGCGTGCGCGGCGCGTCCGCACCTGCGTGCGCACCCTGTTGGCCCAGCCGGGCCAGGAAAGTTGGCCGGTTCGCTCGGTTCGTTCGCTCGGTTCAGAGCGTCTGGAGCGTGACCAGTGTGATCCGGAGCCCCGCGCCGTCGGCGCCCGGCTCCGTCTCGATCCGCACCCGCTGCCCCGGGCGCAGCAGCCGCAGCCCGCCCGCGTCGAAGGCCTCGGCCCCGAACTCCACCGGGGTGCCGTCGTCGAGCAGCACACTGCCGCTGCGGGTCTCGGAGTCGTACGTGTACGCGGTCGCCTGCATGGCCCGCAGCCTATCCGGCCGCGCGATCACCGGCCGCGCCGTCCCAGTGGGCGGCCGTGCGCGGCCCGACTCCCAGTGCGAGCGCGGCCGCCAGATCCTCGCCGGTGTCCACGTCCCGGCGTACGGAATCCACCCCGGCCAGTCGTATTTCCACCGCGCCCGACGACAAATGGCGGCAGCGCGAAGCACCCCCGAATGCAGGTGCCAATTCCGTGCCCGGCCCCGCCGAGAGGAATGTCGTACCTATTTCGGCGGCATCCGCGAGAAATGCCCGGGGGAATTCCCCGGCGGCTTCGAGGACCCGTGCGAGCTCGGCGGGCCGCAGCGCGGGCAGATCCGCGTTGAGCGCCGCCACGCGCGCGTGCGGACGGGCGTCCCGTACCGTCCGGGCCCCGTGCGCGAGCGCCGCGTTGAGCCCGGCCGCGGGGGAGTCGGGCACGATCCGCGCCCCGAGCACCGCGAGCGCCGCCGCGGCCGCGGAATCGTCCGTGACGACCACCACATCCCGCACCCGCCCGCACGCGAGCGCCGCGGCCACCGTGTCCTGCGCGAACGCCAGCGCGAGCCGCGGACGCAACAGCGCCCCGGCGGCCGCGGCGAGCCTGCTCTTCGCCCGCGCAAGGGGCTTCAGGGGGACGACCAGGGACCAGCCGTCGTCCGGATCGATGTTCATCGCGGCCCATTGTGACCCGACACCACGCCCCCGCGTCCGGCGGAACGAAAGGCCCGGCGCCCGACGCCGCCGCCGGGCCGGGGCGTACCGTGTCCTCGACAGACCAGGAGCATGGGGCGACACTTGACCCCCTGCACGCCAGTCCCAGAGGAAGGTGCACGAGTGTCCCGCCGCAGAATCGGCTTCTGGTACCGCCTGGCGGCGGTCATCGCCAAACCCCCACTGGTGGTTCTGTTCAAGCGGGACTGGCGCGGAACGGAACACATTCCGGCCGACGGCGGATTCATCACCGCCGTCAATCACAACTCGTATCTGGACCCGCTGTCCTACGCGCATTACCAGTACAACACCGGACGCGTCCCGCGCTTTCTCGCCAAGGCCGGCCTCTTCAAGGGCTCGTTCGTCGGCACCATGCTCCGCGGCACCGGCCAGATCCCCGTCTACCGCGAGACGACCAACGCCCTGGACGCCTTCCGGGCCGCCGTCGAGGCCATCGAGCGCGGCGAGTGCGTCGCCTTCTACCCCGAGGGCACCCTCACCCGCGACCCCGACATGTGGCCCATGGCCGGCAAGACCGGCGCCGCCCGCGTCGCGCTGCTCACCAAGGCCCCGGTCATCCCGGTCGCCCAGTGGGGCGCCAACCTCGCGATGCCGCCGTACGCCAAGGAGAACAAGCTCAGCCTGTTCCCCCGCAAGACGCTGATCGTGCAGGCCGGTCCGCCCGTCGACCTCTCGCGCTTCCACGACCAGGAGCCCACGCCCGAGGTGCTGCGCGAGGCGACCGAGGTCATCATGGCCTCGATCACCGCGCTCCTGGAGGACGTCCGCGGCGAGAAGGCGCCGGCCGAGCCGTACGACCACCGCAAGGCCCGGCTGGAACAGCGGCGCAAGGCCGCCGGGGAGGGCAAGAAGTGACCAAGGCAGCCGTATTCGGAACCGGGTCCTGGGGCACGGCCTTCGGCATGGTGCTCGCCGACGCGGGCTGCGAGGTGACCCTCTGGGGCCGCCGCGCCGAGCTCGTCGAGGCGATCAACACCACCCGCACCAACCCGGACTACCTCCCGGGCGTCGAACTCCCCGCGAACGTGCGGGCCACCACCGACCCCGCCGAGGCCGCCCACGACGCCGACTTCACCGTCCTCGTCGTGCCCTCGCAGACGCTCCGCGCCAACCTCGCCGAGTGGGCCCCGAAACTGGCCCCCGACACCGTCCTCGTCTCCCTCATGAAGGGCGTCGAACTCGGCACCGCCGAGCGGATGAGCGAGGTCGTCATCGAGGTCGCCGACGTGCCCGCCGAGCGGGTCGCCGTCCTGACCGGCCCCAACCTGGCCAAGGAGATCGCCGCCCGGCAGCCCGCGGGCGCCGTCGTGGCCTGCGCCGACGAATCGGTCGCCAAGCGGCTCCAGGCCGCCTGCATGACCCCGTACTTCCGCCCGTACACCAGCACCGACGTCGTCGGCTGCGAACTCGGCGGCGCGGTCAAGAACGTCATCGGGCTCGCCGTCGGCATCGCCAACGGCATGGGCCTCGGCGACAACTCCAAGGCCACGCTCATCACCCGGGGCCTCGCCGAGACCACCCGGCTCGGCCTCGCCATGGGCGCCGACCCGCTCACCTTCTCCGGCCTCGCCGGCCTCGGCGACCTGGTCGCCACCTGCTCCTCGCCGCTCTCCCGGAACAACACCTTCGGGACCAACCTGGGCCGGGGCATGACCCTGGAGGAGACCATCGCGGCGACCAAGCAGACCGCCGAGGGCGTCAAGTCCTGCGAGTCCGTGCTCGATCTGGCCCGCCGCCACGGCGTCGACATGCCGATCACCGAGACGGTCGTCTCGATCGTCCACGAGGGCAAGCCGCCGATCGTCGCGCTCAAGGAACTGATGTCCCGCAGCGCCAAGGCCGAGCGCCGCTAGGGCCTGTCCCGGGCCTGTCCGTAGGACCCACCGCCGCGCGCACTACGCCGGACGCGCGCGCGGCGGCCGGGGCTCTTAAGCGGATCGAACACGCAAGGTACGCTCAACGCGTTATGAGCGAGAACACCCAGAGCCCCCGCAAGCCGCGCGTGGCCGTCGTCTTCGGCGGACGCAGCTCCGAGCACGCCATCTCCGTCGTCACGGCCGGCGCCGTCCTGCGCGCCATCGACCGGACCAAGTACGAGGTGCTGCCCATCGGCATCACCACGGACGGGCGCTGGGCGCTGACCGCCGACGCCCCGGAGCGGATGGCGATCGCCGACCGCGCGCTGCCGAACGTCTCCGACCTCGCCGAGTCCGAGCAGGGCGGCGTCGTCCTCTCCGTCGACCCGGCCAACCGCGAGGTCGTGTACGCCGAGCCCGGCTCCGTGCCCAAGGCGCTGGGCGAGGTCGACGTCGTCTTCCCGATGCTGCACGGCCCGTACGGCGAGGACGGCACCCTCCAGGGCCTCCTGGAGCTCTCCGGCGTCCCCTACGTCGGCGCGGGCGTGCTCGCCTCCGCCGTCGGCCAGGACAAGGAGTACATGAAGCGGGTGTTCACCTCCTTCGGGCTGCCCGTCGGCCCGTACGAGGTCATCCGGCCGCGCGAGTGGGAGCAGAACCCCGCGGCCGCCCGCAAGAAGATCGTCGAGTTCGCCGCCGAGCACGGCTGGCCGCTCTTCGTGAAGCCGGCCCGCGGTGGCTCCTCCATGGGCATCACCAAGGTCGACGACCTCTCGGGCCTGGACGAGGCCATTGAGGAGGCCCGCCGCCACGACCCCAAGATCCTCGTGGAGTCGCTGCTGCGCGGCCGCGAGATCGAGTGCGGTGTCCTGGAGTTCGAGGACGGCCCGCGCGCCAGCGTGCCGGCGGAGATCCCGCCCGTCACCGACCACGACTTCTACGACTTCGAGGCCAAGTACATCGACTCGGCCTCCGGGATCGTCCCCGCGCCGATCGGCGACGAGGCCACCGCCGAGGTCCAGCGCCTCGCGGTCGCCGCGTACGAGGCCGTCTCCTGCGAGGGTCTGGTCCGCGCGGACTTCTTCCTCACCGAGGAGGGCGAGTTCGTGATCAACGAGATCAACACGATGCCGGGCTTCACCCCGATCTCGATGTACCCGCGGATGTGGCAGGAGAGCGGCGTCAGCTACCCCGAGCTGGTCGACCGGCTGCTCCAGGCCGCGCTGACCCGCTCCACGGGCCTGCGCTAGGGCCGCGGAAGGCCCGAGCACCCCCTAGAGGCCTTCGGCCCCGCACTGGGGTTCCAGGGCGCACGGAACGGTCTTCTCGACGGGGGCGGCGAGATCCAGGAGCGGAGCGGCGTCATGCTCGTACCGCTCGTCGAGCGTCACCTCGATGTACGTCTCCCGGTACACCGAGGTGAAGCGGGGCCCGCCGCCCTCCGTCCGTTCCAGCATCCAGCGCACGTCGCCCACGGCGAGCCCCTGTGACTGGGGATCGCTCATCTTTTCGGGCCGGGGGACTCCGCAGCGCAGTACGATCGCCCCATCACCCCACCCGGCGGTCAGCTCGGAGTCCGGTTCCGGATCGCTCCGATCCAGCCCCGCCACGGTGTCGGGAAGCTCCTTCGCCAGTGCCTGGCAGAGGGCGGCTTCCCCGGCCGGCGGGCTGGGAACCGGGACCGAGGCCTCGGCGTCCGTGGAGGAACAGCCCGCGGCGGTCAGCAGCACCAGGAGGGAAGCGGCCGCGACGGGCAGGCCGAAGGGCCGGGGATATGACGTCACCGGCCAAGGGTAGACGGGGGCTACAGATGCACGACCGGGCAGGTGAGGGTGCGCGTGATGCCGTCCACTTGCTGGACCTTGGCGACCACCATGCGACCCAGTTCGTCGACCGTGTCGGCTTGGGCGCGGACGATGACGTCGTAGGGACCCGTGACGTCTTCCGCCTGGATGACTCCCGGAATCTTGGAGATGGTGTCGGCGACGGTCGACGCCTTGCCCACCTCGGTCTGGATGAGGATGTACGCCTGTACCACGGAACCTCCAGGGCGGCCACGAGGATCTTGTGGGAGAAAGAGACGCCACGGTACCGCGTCGCCGCGGGTGGCGGGGAGACCTGCGCGTCCCGAGGCGCCCGCAAGGTGGCGCGGGCACGACAGCAGTTGACGTTCCAGACGGTTCCTCATCGACGGTACCGCACGACAACACGAGGTGAGACGCGGTGAAGGGCACAGTAGGAGAGCTTGGGGAGTTCGGGCTCATCAGGGAGCTCACCTCCCGGCTCACCTCCACCCCGGCGGTACGGATCGGGCCCGGCGACGACGCCGCGGTCGTCTCCGCGCCGGACCGGCGGGTGGTGGCCAGTACGGACATCCTCCTCGAAGGACGTCACTTCCGCCGCGACTGGTCGACGGCCTACGACGTCGGCCGCAAGGCCGCCGCGCAGAACCTCGCCGACATCGCCGCCATGGGCGCCGTCCCCACCGCGCTCCTCCTCGGCCTGGTCGTCCCGGCCGAACTCCCGGTCACCTGGCCCGTCGAGCTCATGGACGGACTGCGGGACGAGTGCCAGGTCGCGGGCGCGGCCGTGGTCGGCGGCGATGTCGTGCGCGGCGACACCATCACCGTCTCCATCACGGCCCTCGGCGACCTGCGCAATCACGACCCGGTGACCCGGGGCGGCGCGCAGCCCGGCGACGTCGTCGCGTACACCGGCTGGCTCGGCTGGTCCGCCGCCGGCTACGCGGTGCTCTCGCGCGGCTTCCGCTCCCCGCGCGCCTTCGTGGAGGCGCACCGTCGGCCCGAGCCGCCGTACCACGCGGGCCCCGCGGCCGCCGGGCTCGGCGCCACCGCCATGTGCGACGTGAGCGACGGGCTCATCGCCGACCTCGGGCACATCGCGGAGGCCAGCAAGGTCCGGATCGACCTGCGCTCGGGGCTCATCGACATCCCGACCCAGATGAACGACATCGGCCAGGCGGTCGGCGTGGACCCGCTGCAGTGGGTGCTCACCGGGGGAGAGGACCACGCCATCGTCGCGACCTTCCCGCCGGACGTGAAGCTCCCGGCCCGCTGGAAGGTCATCGGCGAGGTCCTCAACCCGTCCGCGCTGCCGCAGGTGACCGTGGACGGGGCGCCCTGGCACACCAAGGGCGGCTGGGACCACTTCGGGGGTCACGAGTGAGCCGGCCGCCGCTGGTCCTGACCGTCGCCGGATCGGACTCCGGCGGCGGCGCGGGCATCCAGGCCGACCTGAAGACGATGCTCGCCCTCGGCGTCCACGGCATGAGCGTGATCACCGCCGTCACCGCGCAGAACTCGCTGGGGGTGCGCGGCGCCTGGGAACTGCCCGAGGAGGCGGTACGCGCCCAGTACCGCGCGGTCGTCGACGACATCGGCGTCCAGGCCGTGAAGACCGGCATGCTGGCGTCGGCCGCGCTGGTGGAGACGGTGGCGGAGCTGCTGGCGGGTACGGACGCGCCCGTCGTCGTGGACCCGGTCGGGGTCTCCAAGCACGGCGACCCGCTCCTCGCGGCCTCGGCGCTGGATTCCGTACGGACGAAGCTGCTGCCGGTCGCCACGGTGGCCACGCCCAACCTGGACGAGGTGGCGCAGCTCACGGGCGTACGGGTCGGCTCGGAGGCGGATCTGCGCGAGGCGGCGGCGGCGATCCTGTCGTACGGGCCGCGCTGGGCGCTCATCAAGGGTGGGCACCTGGAGGGTGAGGCGGTGGATCTGCTCACCGACGGCACCGAGGAGGTGTGGCTGCGCGCGCCGCGTCACGACAACCGGCACACGCACGGCACGGGCTGCACGCTTGCCTCGGCGGTGGCCTCGGGCCTGGCGAAGGGGCTGTCCGTGCCGGAGGCGGTGCGGCAGGCGAAGGAGTACGTGACCGGGGCGATCGCGGCCGGGTTCGCGCTCGGCGCGGGGATCGGCCCGGTGGACCACGCCTGGGCGTTCAGGTCCTAGCGTTTCAGGACATGGCGAAGGGCCGGTTCACCGAGGTGAACCGGCCCTTCAAGGCAACCGCAGGGGCTGCGCTACGACGAAACGTCGGCGTTAGCGCGAGACCTTGCCGGCCTTGATGCACGAGGTGCAGACGTTGAGCCGCTTCGGCGTCCGACCGACCACGGCACGCACACGCTGGATGTTCGGGTTCCAGCGACGAGACGTACGGCGGTGCGAGTGCGAAATGTTGTTGCCGAAGCCCGGCCCCTTGCCGCAGACGTCGCAGTTGGCAGCCACGGGTCACTCCAAAGACTTCAGATTTACAGTGAAATCCGGCGCACCGGAATCAGAGTTCTGAAGTGGCTTGCCGGGGGAATGGCCCGACTCTCGCCGGGCAACCGAAGCAGCATACAACGGCTGCTCCCGTAGAACGAAACTACCACGATCGTCCCGGCCCCCGCCCCGGTCCCAGGTCACGACCGGGTCTACCCTGCGGTGAGCCCACCGCAGACGCCCGCCTAGCAGGAGGACCACCCGTTGCCCCGAGCCCCGCAGACCCTCGACGCCGCAGCGGTTCGAACCTGGTGCGCACGGGCGCTGGAGGCGCTCGGCCGGGAGCGGGAGGAGATCGACGCGATCAACGTCTATCCGATCGCCGACGGGGACACCGGAACCAACCTCTACCTGACGGTCGAGTCCGCCGCCCAGGCCGTCGAGGCGGTCTTCGCCGCGGACGACCCCGACGCGGTGGACGCCGTGCGCGCCATGGCCCACGGGGCCCTGCTCGGGGCCAGGGGCAACTCCGGGACCATCCTCTCGCAGCTGCTGCGCGGCATGGCGTCGGTGCTCGCCGACGGCCGTGACGGGGATCACCTCGCCCGGTCGTTCGCGGCGGCGGCCCACGCGGCCCGGGACGCGGTGGCACACCCGGTCGAAGGAACGATCCTGAGCGTCGCGACGGCGGCGGCCGGCGCCTGCGAGGACGGCGGCAGCCTGGTGACGGTGGCCAGGGGGGCGTACGAGGGGGCCAGGACGGCCCTGGAGGCGACCCCCGGGCAACTGGCCGTCCTGGAGCGCGCCGGGGTCGTGGACGCGGGCGGACGGGGGCTGGTGGCGGTCCTCGGGGCGCTGGTGGAGGCCGTGTCGGGCGAGGCGCAGGTGCGGCCGTCGGTGGTTTCCGTACCGGTGCGTTCCACGGACGACTGCGTTGCGGAGGACGGCCCGTCCTTCGAGGTGATCTACCTCCTGGAGGCGGAGGACGCGGCGGTCGAGCGGCTGCGGGCCCGGCTCGACGCCCTCGGCGACTCCCTGGTCGTCGTCGGCGGCGACGGGCTGTGGAACGTCCACGTCCACGTCGACGACGCGGGCGCGGCGGTCGAGGCGGGCGTGGAGGCGGGTCGCCCGCACCGGATCCGGATCACGCACTTCGGGGGCGCGCCGGAGGTACGGGAGCGGTTGCAGCGGGCGGTCGTGGCGGTCGTACCGGGGGAGGGGCTCGCGGGCCTCTGCGCGGAGGCGGGCGCGACGACCGTGCTCGCCAGGCCGGGGGAGCCGCCGGCCAGCGGGGAGCTCGTCGACGCGATCCGGCGGGCGCACGCGTGCGAGGTCGTGCTGCTGCCCAACGACACCGACCTGCGGCACACGGCGGGCGCGGCGGCCGAGCAGGCCCGCGCGGAGGGCGTCCGGGTCGCCATCATCCCGACCCGGGCGGCGGTCCAGGGCATCGCGGCGCTCGCGGTCCACGAACCGGACCGGCGCTTCGACGAGGACGTGGTGGCGATGACGGCGGCGGCGGGTGCGACCCGGTACGCCGAACTGGCCGTCGCCGAGCACCAGTCCTTCACCTCGGCGGGCGTCTGCCAGGCCGGGGACATCCTCGGCCTGATCGAGGGCGACGTCGCGGTCATCGGCCAGGACCCGACGACGACGGCCCGCACGGTCCTGGACCGCATGCTTTCGGCGGGCGGCGAACTGGTCACCCTGATCGTCGCGGACGACACCCCCGCGTCCCTGTCGACCACCCTGGAACGCCACGTCCGCGAGACCTACCTGGCGGTCGACACGACGACCTACCACGCGGGCCGAGGCGCCCCGATGCTCCTGATCGGCGTGGAGTAGCCCTCCGGGGCCCTCGCTCGCGGGAGGTGCTCCGCAGGGCGGTGCCCACCCGCCCCCCGCTTGTGGGCAGGCGTTCCGCACGGCGGAACGGGTGGGCACAAGCGGGGACCGGTGCCTTGCCGGTGGTCTTGTGCCCGAGGGGCCGCTCGGGGGCGGAGCCCCCGGTCTCGTCAGAGTTTCGGGAACGGGCGGGGTGGGGGAGTTCCCGCCGCCCCGGCCACCGACTCACCCGTCAGGACCCCACCCGCTCCAGCACCGCCTCCGCCTCCGCCCGCCGCTCAGCCGCGGCCTCCCCCTCCACCGCCGCGCCGTACTCCGCCAGCACCCCACGGGCCAACGCGGCCGCCGCCGCCCCGTCCTCCAGCCGGACATGGAGCCACGCCGCCAGCAGCTCCGCCGCCGTCCGGCGGTCACGGAACTCCGGGCCGGCCGAGCCGAACTCCGCCGCCGCCCGCGTCGCGTACGACAGCGCGACCGCCAAGGCGTCGGCGTGCACGTCGCCGTCCCCCAGCAGCTCCGCCGCCTGGACGTACGTGTCCCCGCGCGCCACCACGTCGATGCCGCACGCCTCCGCCGCCTCGTCCATGAGGGCCCGCCCGCCACCGGCGGCGCCGGCGATCCAGGCCCGGACCCGCAGGGTCCTGACGTACGCGGAGGCGTCGCCGAGCTCGCGCCACAGCTCGCCCGCCTGCTCGTACGCCGCCGCGGCCTCCGGCCGCAGCTCCGCCTGGAGCAGGGCCTGCCCGGCCAGGTTCGCGAGCATCGCGTGGTCCCGCTGCTCCGGCCACTCCTTAGCGAGCTCCGCCGCCCGCAGCCACTGCTCGGCGGCGGACCGGGGCTCGTTCAGCGCCGCGAGGCACTCGCCGAGCCACCACAGCGTCTGGACGACCATGCCGTCGCCGTGCTCGTCCACGGAGAGGTCGGGGAGTACGGACTCCAGGATCGCCGCGGCCTCCTCGACCCGGGACTCCCGCAGCAGCCAACCGCCCAGCTGGTGCCGGGCGTACGCGCCGATGCCCCGGCTCTCGCCCGCCTCGTCGGCCCAGTGGGCGGCCTCCAGGGCGTGGGCGGCGGCCTCGCCGAACCGGTCCGCCGCGCCGAGGACTTCGGCGAGCTGGAGCCGGAGCCGGCTCTGCCCGGCGGCCCCGGCATGCTCGACGCCGTGGTCGAGGGCGGCCCGGGCCGCGCGCTCGGCGGTCTCCAGGTCACCGGTGTGCAGGGCGACCCGGGAGAGCCGGGCCTCGGCCTCGACGGCGTACCAGGGCAGCCCGGCCCGGTGGTACAGCTCGGCGGCGTACGCGTACTGCCGCGCCGCCCCCGCGGCGTCCCCCGCGTGCGCGGCCAGGTCACCCCGTACGGACTCGGCCTCCGCGGCCCGGTCCGCGACCAGCGGATCCCCGACGTGCTCGGCGGCGAACGCGACCAGCACGTCGAGTGCTTCAGCGAGGGCGTCGACGGCGGAGGCCCCCGCGGCCTCTTCGCGGGGCGCGGCCTCCTCCTCGCCCTCCCCATGCAGCCGCAGCAGACCCACCCGTACCCGCGACAGCAGCGCCCCCGCCACCTGGCGGGGTGTCGCCGCGCCCTCCGCGTGGAGGGCTTGGATCCCGTGGACCGCGGTCTCCGCCGCCGTCCATGCCTCCGGGAGGCGGTCGTCCAGGGCGAGGGCGAACGCGGCTCTGGCGCGGGCCGCCTGGGCCTCGCCGGTGTCGCCGGCCGTCTCGTAGCCGTCGGCGGCGCGGAGGAAGAGGCGGACCGACTCCGCGGGGCCCTGCTCCATGGCGATGGCGCGGTGGTCGTCCAGTTCGGCGCGGCCCAGCGCGTCCAGTTCGAGGTCCGCGGCGGCGACCGCGGTGGCCACCGCCTCCCACGCCGTGCGCGACGCCGGGTTCCGTTCCGCCGACACGCGTCGGGCCTCCGCGAGCAGGTCGCGTGGTTCCACCGAAACAGCCACCGAAACAGCCGCCGGAACGGCCACCGGTACCGCCACCGGGCCCACCGCCCGTACCCCCAGCGGCAGCCGGTCCAGGAGCGGCGCCGCGTCCATCCGGGCCCGCGCCCGCTCGCTCACCCGCGCCGTCCCGTTGCGCTCGTCGAAGCGCCGTGCGATCGCCAGCGCCTCCACGCGCGCGTGGGCGCCCAGTTCGGCGGCCGTCCACGACCCGCCCTCGGCCCGCGCGGGACCCGGCACCGACTGGCCGCCGAGGCCCCGCGCGACGAGGCGGTCCATGAGCAGCGCCGTCACGGACAGGAAGCACAGCAGGCTGTCCGGATCGCCGCCGTCGGTGAGGTACGCCGGCCGCTCGGCCAGGATCTCCAGGCCCCGCGCCTCGTTGCCGGTCAGCGCGCAGAACTCGATGTGGTCCGCCGCCGCACCGCGCATGCTCTCCAGCGGCCGCACCAGACGGTAGCCGCGCAGGTGGTTCACCCGGGCCTCGTCGGGCCTGCCGAGCCGTACCAGCGGCAGCAGCGAGGAGGCGAGGACCGCGTGCGGCTCGTGCGCGCAGACGTGCTCGCCCGACAGCACCGGCTCCCAGGTCCGCAGCGCCCGCTCGTCGTCGCCGCGCTCCGCCGACCACCCGCCCTGCCCGTGCAGCTCGCACGCGTGGCAGTCGGCCATCCGGTCCCGGTCCGCCGCCAGCCACGCCGCGTACGCCCGGTCCGCCCGCTCCACGTCGCCGATGTGCCGCGCCACCCGGAACTCGCCCTGCCGCACGGCCCGTTCGGAGTGGCCCGCGAGCCGGTAGCGGTGCTCCATCTCGCCGAGCCACTTCTCGATCGACGCCAGCGGGATATGCGGCTGGTCGAGCATGCCGCTGGAGACCCACTTGAAGACCCAGTGCAGGGTGTGCGTCTCGTACGCGTCGAAGTCCCCGGGGTTCTCGTCCCACATCCGCAGCAGCCGCGAGAAGGGCACGAACATCTTCGCCTTCTCGGAGCTGTAGTTGTACGCCTGGAGCTGGTGCCCGAGCGCCTCGATGACGGCCAGCGGCTCGCCGAGCTGCTCGGCCTCCACGAGGAGCCGCTCGGCGCGCGCGTTGCGCGCCGGGCCCTCCGGCTGCCGCGCGTTCTCCCGCAGGGCCTCGCGCAGGGCCTCGAAGGTCAGGGTCATGCGTCGTTCTCCCCGTGGTGGGTGGCCCAGGCGAGCAGCCCCGCGAAGGCCCGGTTGAGCAGCGCGGAGTCGGCCGGCCGCAGCGGCCGCTGCGCCATCAGGAGCGCCTGCCCGTAGAGCGCCTCGACGGCCGTTCCCGCCAGCTCCCGGTCGTCGAGCGCGCCGATGCGGCGGATCGTCGGATTCAGGTGGTTGAGGACGAGCCGGGCCCTCGGCGCGCTGCCGCGCAGCGAGCCGAGGATCCCGGCCCACAGGTCGTCCGCCCGCTCCTCGGCGTCCGCGCGGGCCTGTTCGTGCCGGGCCGCCCGGTCGTCCAGGTGCAGCGCGGGCACGGTCAGCGGGTGGAAGGAGCGCAGCGACACGTCGCAGCCCAGGGGGTCGAGCGTGGCGCGGGCCACCGACAGGAACGCCGAGAGGGCCAGCTCCTGCTCCGGGTCGACGGAGTCGAGATGCGCGGTGACGGTGTCGGCGTCCAACTCGGCGACGGCGGTGCCGGGACGGACCTCCGGGAGGCGCTCCACCAGCTCCGTGTCGTACGTGTAGCCGCCGTTGACCACGCCGATGCCCTGCGCGGTCGCGATCGCGGCGACCTGCCGGTACTCCTCGACGGTACGGGTGTAGTGCACGACCGGGTGGCGGCGGGCGAACTCCTCCAGCGAGAGCCGGCCGTCCGTCGTCTCGAACGGCAGCCACGGCAGCATCGTCCGCAGCATCTCGGCGTCGTGCCGGGCCAGCGACTTCACCCCGAGGTGGTGGACGGCCAGGAACTCCTCCAGGCGCTCGGGCGCGCCCGCGGCGAGCCCGCCGAGCCACTCCCGTACGGCCGCGCCCAGCGCGTCCCGTACGCCGGCCAGCGTCTCGTCCTCGTACAGCGACTCGCGCGAGGCCGTCGGCCGCAGGCTGTCCGTGTCGAGGACGCAGCGCACGAAGAACGCCCAGTCGGGCAGCAGCCCGTCGGCCCGCTCCGTGAGCAGCATGCCCTTCAGATGAACCCGGTGCCCCGCGCGCTGGGCCGGGCTGACCGCCGACGGCAGCACGTACGCCACGCCCCGGATGCCGGCCAGCGGCAGGTCGAGGTCGATCGAGTCGAGCGGGGTGAAGCCGAACGTCTCCTGGCAGTGGCCCGCCAGCGCGACCCGCCGCGCGGCCGGGCTCGGGTACGCCCGGTCCCACGGCGCCGGAAGGTCGGTGACGGGCTTGTCCCCGACCCGTACTTCGTACGGGAGGAGGGAGCCGTACACCCGGGTGAGGGCGAGCACCCGCTCCTCGGTCAGCCACTCCCCGGAACCGGGGCGCGCGGTGAGGTGCACGGTGGTGCCCGGCTCGGTCCGCGCGCTCTCCGGGAGCGTGCGGACCGTATACGAACCGTCGTCGCGGGCCGTCCATTCGACCGGCGGCTCGGCGGGGTTCCGGGCGCTGCGGCTGACCACCCGGATCTCGGCGGCGACGACGAAGCAGGCGAGCAGGCCGATGCCGAACTGGCCGAGGAACTCGGCCCGTGCGCTCGCGATGCCGGCCGCGTCGGCCCGCTTCGAACTGCGGCCGATCGTGGCCAGCAGGCTGTGCACGTCCCGCTCGGTCAGACCGATGCCGCTGTCCTCGACCCGCAGTCCGGCGCCGTCCGCGTACAACCGGACCTGGGCCGGGGCGTCCGGCTGCTCGGCGCGGCGCGCGGTGATCGCGTCCACGGCGTTCTGCAGCAGTTCGCGCAGATAGACCTTCGGGCTCGAATAGAGGTGGTGGGAGAGGAGATCCACGAGTCCGCGCAGATCGACCTGGAAGGTGTGCGGTGTCTGATCAGCAGTCATCGTCGCTGCGCCGGTGGGGGGACGAGCGACGGCGCGGGTCGGGCGATCCCGGCGGGCGGTGATCGCGGAGCGGGGAGGGTGCGCGTCATCCTAGGGGCCACGACGCCGACGTGACCAGGAGATTTCCACAGCCTGTGCGACGGGTGTCAGTGCGGTGGTGTGCAATGGAACGCGTGCCAGTGCTCGACGAACCCCTGAAGATCCTGCTCGGCGCCGCCACCGCGAAGGTGATGGCCGAGCACCTCGACCTGCGGACGGTCGGGGACCTCCTGCACCACTACCCCCGGCGGTACGCCGAGCGCGGCGAGCTCACCGCCCTCGCCGACCTGCCGCTGGACGAGCACGTCACGGTGGTCGCGCAGGTGGCCGACGCCCGCGTGCTGACGTTCAACAAGGGCGGCCGCGGCAAGGGCCAGCGCCTGGAAGTCACGATCACCGACGGCAGCGGCCGGATGCAGCTCGTCTTCTTCGGCCGGGCCGTCCACTTCCACCAGAAGGAGCTGCTGCCGGGCCGGCGCGGGATGTTCGCCGGCAAGGTCGGGGTCTTCAACCGCAAGCTCCAGCTCACCCACCCCGAGTACAAACTCCTGGACGCCGAGAGCAGCGACGAGACGGTCCGGGCGTTCGCCGGCGAACTGCTGCCGATCTACCCCGCCTGCAAGCAGCTGGAGTCCTGGACCATCGAGCAGTCCGTCTCCATCGCCCTGGACTCCCTGGCCGCCACCGGCTGGGCCGGGCTCGCCGATCCGCTGCCGCCCGCTCTGCGCGAGGGCCGCGGCCTCGCCGAACTGCCCGAGGCGCTCCAGAAGGTCCACCGGCCGCGGACGAAGGCCGACATCGAGGACGCCCGGCAGCGGCTCAAGTGGGACGAGGCCTTCGTCCTCCAGGTCGCCCTCGCCCGCCGCCGGTACGCCGACACCCAACTGCCCGCCGTCGCCCGCAGGCCCACCCCCGGCGGGCTCCTCGACGCCTTCGACGCCAAGCTGCCCTTCACCCTCACCGACGGCCAGAAGAAGGTCTCCAAGGAGATCTTCGACGACCTCGCCACCGAGCACCCCATGCACCGCCTCCTCCAGGGCGAGGTCGGCAGCGGGAAGGCGCAGCCACTGGACGCGCTCGTGCTGACACCCGCGGGCTTCCGGCGGATGGGTGACATGCGGGTGGGGGACGAGGTGGTCGTGCCCACGGGGGAGATCTCCGTCGTCGACGGGGTCTTTCCGCAGGGCGAGCGCGACGTGTGGCGCATCGTTCTCTCCGACGGAAGCTCCGTGGAGTGCGACGACGAGCACCTGTGGATCGTCGGCACCAGCTGTGGGTGGCATCGCGGCCAGGCGCCCAAGGTCATGACCACGAGGGAAATTCGCCACGACCTCGTCAAGGCGAACGGATCGTCGAAGTGGTACCTCCCCGTCGCGGCCCCGGTCGATCTGGGGGACGACTCCCCGCTGCCGCTCGATCCCTACCTGTTCGGAGTGCTCCTGGGAGACGGCTCGTTCCGGCACAACCTGCGGTTGTCCACGACCGACGCGGAGATCCATGACGCCGTGGCGGCAGCCGTGGGCCCGGCCTGCAAACTCGTTCCCGTGGTCGGTTCACGCTGCGACTACACGATCCAGCTGACCCAGCGCAGGGGCGGAGTGCGCAACCCGGTCATCGAGACATTGCGCGACCTGGACCTGTGGGGTGCCACGTCCCACGGCAAATTCATCCCCGAGCAGTTCAAGAACACGTCGATCAAGTCTCGTCTCGCTCTCCTCCAAGGGCTTCTGGACACCGACGGCACGGTGCACCAGGACGGCATGAGCGTGTCCCTGTGCTCGGCTTCGCCCGAGCTCGCGGCGGACGTCGCCTGGCTCGTGCGCTCGCTCGGCGGGCGGGCGCGTGTCCTGCCGAGGAAGGCCGCTTTCAACGTCTCGGTGGCTCTTCCCGACGACTTCCCTCCCTTCAGACTGGCGCGCAAAGCCGAGCGGATGCGCCCGAGGCCGAAGTACAACACCTTCAGGCGCGGCATCCGCGCGGTGGAGCCTGTCGGGCGCAAGCCCGTCCAGTGCATCAGCGTCGCGGACCCCAGCCATGCCTACGTGACCGATCACTTCACCGTGACCCACAACACGATGGTGGCCCTGCGGGCCATGCTCGCCGTCGTCGACGCCGGGGGACAGGCCGCGATGCTCGCCCCGACCGAGGTCCTCGCCCAGCAGCACCACCGCTCGGTGACCGAGATGATGGGCGAGCTCGCCGAGGGAGGGATGCTCGGCGGCGCCGAGCACGCCACCAAGGTCGTGCTGCTCACCGGCTCCATGGGCACGGCGGCGCGCCGGCAGGCCCTGCTCGACCTGGTCACCGGCGAGGCCGGGATCGTCATCGGCACGCACGCGCTGATCGAGGACAAGGTGCAGTTCCACGACCTCGGCCTGGTCGTCGTCGACGAGCAGCACCGCTTCGGCGTGGAGCAGCGCGACGCCCTCCGGAGCAAGGGCAAGCAACCGCCCCACCTGCTGGTCATGACCGCCACGCCGATCCCGCGCACGGTCGCCATGACCGTCTTCGGCGACCTGGAGACCTCCGTCCTGGACCAGCTCCCCGCCGGGCGCTCCCCGATCGCCAGCCATGTCGTCCCCGCCGCCGACAAGCCGCACTTCCTCACGCGCGCGTGGGAACGCGTGCGGGAAGAGGTGGAGAACGGCCACCAGGCGTACGTCGTCTGCCCGCGCATCGGCGACGACGAGGACGAGAAGAAGAAGCAGAAGCAGAAGGCGTCCCCCGAGGACGAGGCCGAGAAGCGGCCGCCGCTCGCCGTCCTGGAGATCGCCGAGAAGCTCCGCACGGGCCCCCTCACCGGACTTCGCGTCGAGGTCCTGCACGGCCGGATGCACCCGGACGACAAGGACGACGTGATGCGCCGCTTCGCCGCCGGCGAGGTCGACGTCCTGGTCGCCACCACCGTCATCGAGGTCGGCGTCAACGTCCCCAACGCCACGGCCATGGTGATCATGGACGCCGACCGTTTCGGCGTCTCCCAGCTCCACCAGCTCCGCGGCCGCGTCGGCCGAGGCTCCGCCCCCGGCCTCTGCCTCCTCGTCAGCGAGATGCCCGAGGCCAGCCCCGCGCGCCAGCGCCTGAACGCCGTCGCCTCCACCCTCGACGGCTTCGAACTCTCCCGGATCGACCTCGAACAGCGCCGCGAGGGCGACGTCCTCGGCCAGGCCCAGTCCGGCGTCCGCTCCTCGCTGCGGATGCTCACCGTCATCGACGACGAGGAGGTCATCGCCGCCGCCCGCGAGGAGGCCACCGCCGTCGTCCTCGCCGACCCCGACCTCTCCGACCACCCCGAGCTGCGCACCGCGCTCGACGCCCTCCTGGACAAGGAACGGGAGGAGTTCCTGGAGAAGGGGTGACCTCACCCCGCGCCGACCGGCCATATCGTGGAGGCACAGACCCGAGAACCGCAGAAGGAACAGGGACCTCCCATGACCCGCGTGATCGCCGGCACCGCCGGCGGACGCCGACTGGCCGTGCCGCCCGGCAACGGCACCCGTCCGACCTCCGACCGGGCGCGCGAGGGCCTCTTCTCCACCTGGGAGGCGCTCCTCGGCACCCTCGCCGGTGCCCGCGTCGCCGACCTGTACGCGGGCTCGGGAGCCGTCGGCCTGGAGGCCCTCTCCCGGGGCGCCGCCCACGCCCTGCTCGTCGAGGCCGACCAGCGCGCGGCGAGGACGGTACGGGAGAACATCCGCGCCCTCGCCCTGCCCGGCGCCGAACTGCGCACCGGCAAGGCCGAGCAGATCGTGACGGGACCGGCCCCCGCGGAGCCGTACGACCTCCTCTTCCTCGACCCTCCCTACGCCGTCTCGGACGACGATCTTCGGGAGATCCTCCTCACACTCCGCTCCGGGGGCTGGATCGCGGACGACGCCGTCGTCACCGTGGAGCGCAGCACCCGAGGCGGGGAATTCGGCTGGCCCGAAGGTTTCGAACCCCTGCGGTCCCGTCGCTACGGCGAGGGAACGTTTTGGTACGGTCGCGCCGCCTCTACGTGCGAAGACGCACGATGACCGGACCGGAGAGCGAGGGACCCAAGTTGCGCCGCGCCGTCTGTCCGGGGTCATTCGACCCCATCACCAACGGACATCTCGACATCATCGCCCGCGCCTCCAAGCTGTACGACGTCGTACATGTCGCGGTGATGATCAACCAGTCCAAGCAGGGACTGTTCACGGTCGACGAGCGGATCGAGCTGATCCGCGAGGTCACCGCCGACTTCGGAAACGTGGAGGTCGAGTCCTTCCACGGCCTCCTGGTCGACTTCTGCAAGCAGCGCGACATCCCCGCGATCGTCAAGGGCCTGCGCGCGGTCAGCGACTTCGACTACGAGCTGCAGATGGCGCAGATGAACAACGGCCTCTCGGGTGTCGAGACCCTGTTCGTCCCCACCAACCCCACCTACAGCTTCCTGTCGTCCTCCCTGGTCAAGGAGGTCGCGGCCTGGGGCGGCGACGTCTCCCACCTGGTCCCGTCGGCCGTTCTCGGCCGGCTCACCCAGCGGCTGGCCGAGCGGCGCGCGCAGCAGTGACCCCGAGCGACCGTCGCTGACGGTCCGTCACCTTGTGTCGGGCGGGGGACGACTGCCCTTACAGTCGTCCCGTCCGTCTCCATCCAGCTGTAGAGAGTGGCGAGCACCCGGTGGACGTGCAGAAGAAGCTCGACGAGATCGTTTCGACGATCACCAACGCCCGCTCCATGCCCATGTCGGCGTCCTGCGTGGTCAACCGCGCCGAGCTGCTCGACCTGCTCGAAGAGGTACGGGAGGCCCTGCCGGGCTCCCTGGCCGCGGCGCAGGAACTGATCGGCGGTCGCGAGCAGATGGTCGAGCAGGCACGGCAGGAGGCCGAGCGGATCATCACCGCCGCCCACGCCGAGCGCGGCTCGCTGATCTCCGACACCCAGGTCGCCCGCCAGTCCCAGGACGAGGCGGACCGGATCCTCTCCGAGGCCCGCCGGGAGGCCGAGGAGATCCGCGCCGAGGCGGACGACTACGTCGACTCCAAGCTCGCCAACTTCGAGGTCGTCCTCAACAAGACCATCGGCTCCGTCGACCGGGGCCGCGAGAAGCTCCTCGGCCGCGGACCGGGCCTGGACGAGAACGGCTACGCCGAAGAGGACGCCCCCGAGTACAGCGCCGACCCGCAGACCCTGATCGGCCGGGCCGACGACTACGTCGACGCCAAGCTCGGCGCCTTCGAGGCCGTCCTCTCCAAGACCCTGGAGGCCGTCGGCCGCGGCCGGCAGAAGCTGCACGGGCGGATCGCCACGGACGACCTCGGCGCGCACATGGCCGCCCAGGACGCGGCGGGCGGCTCCGTGCACACCAGCGACGCGGACTACCTGGCCGGACTCGCGGAGCTCGCCGACCCGGCGCCGGTGCAGCAGCCCGTCCACCAGCAGACCCCGCAGATCCCGGCCCAGCAGCCGGACCCCTACGCCTACCAGCAGCAGGTCCAGCACCAGGACCCGTACGCGTACCAGCAGCAGCCGGACCCGTACTCCGTTGCAGGCACCGGCTCCACCGGAGCGGCATACGCCGCGCCCTCCTATGGGCAGCAGGTCCAGCACCAGGACCCGTACGCGTACCAGCAGCAGTACGCGTACGACCAGCAGCAGCCGCAGCACCAGCAGCAGGCCGCCGCGCTCGACGAGACCAGCTTCTTCGACACGAGCATGATCGACCTGGAGCAGCTGCGGCAGTACGAGCAGGGCCACGGCCAGGGCCACTGAGCGAGCGGGCCGAACGGGCCGATGGGCCCGGATTGGGCCCTGAGCGAAGCGTCCAGTATCCTGGCTCTTCGGTCGCGCGTATGCCCGCGATCCCTGCTGCCCGCTTCGTCTCTCGATTCGAACACGGCAGCCCCCTCACGAACCGAAAGTAGGAAGAGCCCTGAGCACGCGCCTTGACCACCGCAACCCCCTCGTGTTCGACACACACGAGCTGGGGCGGCGTCCTGGTGCCCTTCAGCGGATCTCCCGCTCGGTCGAGGCCCCCACGAACCTCGGTGTCGAAGGGGTCGTCGGTGTGCCGGAAGGCGCGCCGGTGGAAATCGATCTCCGTCTTGAGTCGGTCATGGAAGGGGTGCTTGTCACAGGCACCGCCCGTGCATCGGCCGAGGGGGAGTGCGTAAGGTGTCTGGAGCCCGTCGAGCTCGATCTCGACGTGGACTTCCAGGAGATGTTCTCGTACCCCGACTCCGACGACCGGGGCCGCTCGAAGGCGGTCGCGGACGACGAAGCCGAGGACGACGAGGACATGATCCCCCTCGAGGACGGCATGTTCGACCTCGAACCCCTGCTGCGTGATGCGGTGGTGCTCGCACTGCCGATGCAGCCGGTGTGCCGGGAGGACTGCGCGGGTCTGTGTTCCGAATGCGGAATCAACCTGAACGAGAACCCGGACCACCACCACGATGCCGTCGACATGCGTTGGGCGGCATTGCAAGGACTCGCCGGTTCGCTGGGAACCGATGAGAAGGACAACATGAGCGGCGCCGAAGCTGGCGTCGACGAGAAGCAGGAGAAGTAGCCGTGGCTGTTCCGAAGCGGAAGATGTCGCGCAGCAACACGCGCCACCGCCGGTCGCAGTGGAAGGCTGCGGTCCCCACCCTGGTTTCGTGTGAGCGTTGCCAGGAGCCGAAGCTGCAGCACATCGCGTGCCCGAGCTGCGGCACCTACAACAAGCGCCAGGTCCTCTCGGTCTGAGTGGCTGGTGAGAGGCGCGATGTCTGAGTCCATCAAGACGGACAATGCCTCGTCCCACACGCTTCTGGAAGGGCGGCTCGGGTATCAGCTCGAGTCCGCCCTTCTGGTGCGTGCACTGACGCACCGCTCGTACGCGTACGAGAACGGCGGCCTGCCCACCAACGAGCGGCTGGAGTTCCTCGGGGACTCCGTGCTCGGCCTGGTGGTCACGGACACGCTGTACCGCACCCACCCCGACCTGCCCGAAGGCCAGCTGGCCAAGCTGCGGGCCGCGGTGGTCAACTCGCGTGCGCTGGCGGAGGTCGGTCGCGGCCTCGAACTCGGCTCCTTCATCCGGCTCGGCCGGGGCGAAGAGGGCACGGGCGGCCGGGACAAGGCTTCCATCCTCGCCGACACCCTTGAAGCGGTGATCGGCGCGGTCTATCTCGACCAGGGCCTCACGGCGGCCTCGGAGCTGGTGCACCGGCTCTTCGACCCGCTGATCGAGAAGTCCTCGAACCTCGGTGCCGGACTGGACTGGAAGACCAGTCTCCAGGAGCTCACCGCGGCCGAGGGACTGGGTGTACCGGAGTACCTCGTCACGGAGACGGGTCCGGACCACGAGAAGACCTTCACTGCTGCCGCCCGCGTCGGTGGTGTCTCGTACGGCACCGGCACCGGCCGCAGCAAGAAGGAAGCGGAGCAGCAGGCGGCGGAGTCCGCCTGGCGCGCGATTCGCGCGGCGGCGGACGAGCGTGCGGAGGCGGCTAAGGCCGCGGCCGAGGCCGGCGACGTGGGTGGGACCGGTACGACCGGTGACACCGACGAGACCGGTGACGCTGTTCCGGCGGCCGGCGAGCAGCCGGAGACCGGCGGGGTGCCGACGCCCGCCGACGAGGCTTCCGCCTGACCCTTCGTCTTCACGACGCCCCGGGCCGGGACCCCAAACGGGTCCCGGCCCGGGGCGCTTTCGTGTCGGTGCCCGGCGGTAGGCTTCGGGCATCGTTCCCGTACCCCTTGCGGAGGAGTCCCGTGCCCGAGTTGCCCGAGGTCGAGGTCGTACGGCGCGGTCTTGAGCGCTGGGTCGGCGGGCGGACCGTGGGCGAGGTCGAGGTCCTGCACCCGAGGGCCGTGCGCAGGCACCCGGCCGGCGGCGCCGACTTCGCGGCCCGCCTCAAGGGCCACCGCTTCGGGACCGCGCGGCGCCGCGGCAAGTACCTCTGGATCCCGCTGGCCGACTCCGACGCCTCCGTCCTCGGCCACCTCGGCATGAGCGGGCAGCTGCTCGTCCAGCCCGAGGACGCCCTGGACGAGAAGCACCTGCGCATCCGGGTCCGGTTCCAGGACGGGCTCGGCACCGAGCTGCGCTTCGTCGACCAGCGCACCTTCGGCGGGCTCTCGCTCCACGAGAACACCCCCGACGGACTGCCCGACGTCATCGCGCACATCGCCCGCGACCCGCTGGACCCGGAGTTCGACGACGCCGCCTTCCAGACCGCACTGCGCCTGCGCCGTACGACGATCAAGCGGGCGCTGCTCGACCAGACCCTGATCAGCGGGGTCGGCAACATCTACGCGGACGAGGCGCTCTGGCGCGCCAAGCTGCACTACGAACGCCCGACCGCCGCGCTCACCCGCCCCCGCTCGGCCGAGCTGCTCCAGCATGTACGGGACGTCATGAACGCGGCCCTCGCCGCCGGCGGGACCAGCTTCGACAGCCTGTACGTGAACGTGAACGGCGAGTCGGGCTACTTCGACCGCTCGCTCGACGCCTACGGGCGGGAGGACGAGCCGTGCCGCCGCTGCGGGACCCCGATGCGGCGACGGCCCTGGATGAACCGGTCGAGCTACTTCTGCCCGCGCTGCCAGCGCCCGCCCCGCGCTACGGCGTAGCTGCCTCGCGGGCGGTCTCCCTGGCCGCGTCGTACCGCTCGCGCGCCGACAGGACCTGCGGCATCCGGCCCTCGACCAGCTCGATGAGCCCGACCAGGCGCTCCGCGACCTCGCGGCCCAGCGGCGTGAGCGTGTAGTCCACCCGGGGCGGGTTCGTCGGCTGCGCCTCGCGGTGCACCAGCCCGTCGCGCTCCAGGGCGTGCAGGGTCTGCGACAGCATCTTCTCGCTGACGCCGTCGACCCGGCGCCGCAGCTCGTTGAAGCGGAACGTCCCCTCGTGGAGCGCGCCGAGGGTGAGGCTGCCCCACCGCCCGGTCACGTGCTCCAGCGTGACCCGCGACTGACAGGCGCGGGCGAACACGTCGAAGGCCAGGGCGTCGAAGGCGAGGGCGTCGTCACTCATGGCTTCACGGTACTCCGGCACCGTACTTCCGCACAGCGCTCACCAGGAGTTAGTGCTTCAGGGGGTCAGGGCCAGGACCTCAGAGGCCGAAGTCCTGCGTCCACCACGGGCCGCCGTCGGCGAAGTGCACGCCGACGCCGAGCGTCGTGTAGTCGCAGTTCAGGATGTTCGCGCGGTGGCCGTCGCTGTTCATCCAGGACTCCATCACGGCAGCCGCGTCCGCCTGGCCGCGGGCGATGTTCTCGCCGCCCATGCCGGTGACGCCCGCCTGGCGGGCCCGCTCCCACGGGGTGTCGCCGTCCGGGTCCGTGTGGTCGAAGAAGCCGCGCGCGGCCATGTCGGCGCTGAAGTCGCCGGCCAGCTTCGCGAGCGCCGCGTCCGAGCGCACCGCGCTGCAGCCGACCTTGGCCCGCTCCTCGTTGACCAGCCGGACGACCTCCGCCTCGGCGGCCGCGGCGCGGCTCTGGGTCGGGGCGGCGGGCTTCGCGGGCGCCTCGGTGCGGGGCGCGGGCTTCGCGGTCGTCGGGGCCGGCTTCGGCTTCGCCGTCTTCGACGGCGTGACAGCCGGCTTCGAAGGCTTGGGCTTCGGGGCGGCGGTCGTCTTGGACGGCGTCGGCGTCGGCTTCGGCTTGGGCTTCTGCGACGGGGTGGCGGAGGGAGACGTACTGCTCGGGGCCGCCGGCTTCTTGTACGCGGAGGCGGACGCGGACGTCGGGTTCGTCGGCGTCGCGGACGAACCGCCCTGCGTCGTCAGCTCCGGGGCCTGCCGGGAGTGGGTCTGCTGCTCCGTGCCCGAGCCCGCGCTGCCGACCGTGAGCACATCACCGCCGGGGATCAGACCCGCGGCGACGAGCCCCGCGCCGACGGCGACCGCGGCGGAGGCACCGAGCAGTCCGGTGCGCAAAGGCGCGCCGCGCCTCCTGCGATGGCGTCCCATCCCTCTGCCTCCCTGACGTTCTGCGGTGCTGTCTTTGCTGATCTTTGCTTCTGCGGGGTTGTCGAATGCGGCGCGCCCGAACGGGTGAGCCGCATTCGGTCGGGACTGTACGCCATGACACGAGGGGGTGGTGTGCTCCCTGAGTAATTGGGCCGTTAGCGTTCATCCATGAACGAAGACGTACGGCTGACCGCCTGGGTGCGCGGCCGAGTACAGGGAGTGGGCTTCCGTTGGTTCACCAGGGCAAACGCACTGGAGATCGGCGGCCTGGTCGGCTTCGCCCTCAACCTCGACGACGGCCGGGTGCAGGTCGTGGCCGAGGGGCCGAGTGAGAATTGCCACCGTCTGCTCGACTGGCTGCGCTCCGCCGACACTCCCGGGCGGGTGGACGGAGTCACCGAGATATGGGGCACCCCGCGCGGCGGCTACGACAGCTTCGCGATCCGCTGACGACCCCTCGATCCGGCTCCGTCCGATGGCCTGCGCGGTCCTCGGGCGGACGTTCGGCGAAGGGGTGCCGAAGGGGAAATGACCTGCTGGTTGCCGAGAAGGGCTTGCGGTGGGCTTCCCCGCGCGGAAGGATGATCGCGACGCCCCTGAGGCACCGAGTTGCGAGGCGCCGCCGCCTGTAGTGCGGCCGCGGACCCCCCGGTCGCCCCTTGATACAGGGCGTGATCGTGTTGACCGTCAAACTTTTTGGTGAGACTCTGGAAGCCCCGCGCACCTTAGCTGTTTGGCAGTAAGAACCGGCACGACATGAAGCACTGCCGAGCACCGCGGGTGCGAAATCCCTCACGACCCACACCGCTTCGGTCGGTCACTCATTGTGGAGGACCATCCATCATGGCAAAGGCGCTTCTCGGTTACGTCGGCGGCTCCGACCCGCGACTCCTCGCCGAGATGCGACGGCTTCAGCAGCGCGTCCAGGACCTCGAGTCCGAGCTGGTACGGATTCAGTCCGAGAACGACGCGCTCAACGCTGCCGCCGCACATCATGGCGAGTCGCTGCTCGACAGCATCGAACTCGACGTTCCCAAGGCGGAGCCTGCGCTCACCTGACGGTCGGCACCATCGGACAGTCAGCCCCGACGGTCAGCCCCGTGCCGGGGCAAGGTGAGAAACACTCTCGCTGGCACAGCTAGATATGCAAGGGACGCCCAGGCGTCCCTTCTTTCTTGAGTCCCCCATGTCACGCCCCCCGGTTCTTACCGGAGGGTGTGCCCTGCACCTTCATGGGTGAAACGCGCAACCCCAGGTAGAGTCCCGGGGCGTGCATCTCAAGGCCCTGACCCTCCGCGGTTTCAAGTCGTTCGCCTCCGCCACCACCCTGCGGTTCGAACCGGGAATCACGTGTGTCGTGGGGCCGAACGGGTCCGGCAAGTCCAATGTCGTGGACGCGCTGTCCTGGGTCATGGGCGAGCAGGGCGCCAAGTCGCTGCGCGGCGGCAAGATGGAGGACGTCATCTTCGCCGGCACGACCGGCCGGCCGCCGCTCGGCCGCGCCGAGGTCTCGCTGACGATCGACAACTCCGACGGCGCGCTGCCCATCGACTACGCCGAAGTCACCATCACCCGGATCATGTTCCGCGGCGGCAGCAGCGAGTACCAGATCAACGGCGACACCTGCCGGCTGCTCGACATCCAGGACCTGCTCTCCGACTCCGGCATCGGCCGCGAGATGCACGTCATCGTCGGCCAGGGCCAGCTCGACTCCGTCCTGCACGCCGACCCCATGGGCCGCCGCGCCTTCATCGAGGAAGCCGCCGGCGTCCTCAAGCACCGCAAGCGCAAGGAGAAGGCGCTGCGGAAACTGGACGCGATGCAGGCCAACCTCGCGCGCGTGCAGGACCTCACCGACGAACTGCGCCGCCAGCTCAAGCCGCTCGGCCGGCAGGCGGCCGTCGCCCGCCGGGCCGCCGTCATCCAGGCCGACCTGCGCGACGCGCGCCTCCGGCTGCTCTCCGACGACCTCGTACGGCTCCAGGAGGCGCTGAAGACCGAGGTCGCCGACGAGGCCGCGCTGAAGGAACGCAAGGAGAGCGCCGAGAACGAGCTGAAGGCCGCCCTCGCCAAGGAGGCCGACCTGGAGGACGAGGTCCGCAGGCTCGCCCCGCGCCTCCAGCGCGCCCAACAGACCTGGTACGAACTCTCCCAGCTCGCCGAGCGGGTACGGGGCACGATCTCGCTCGCCGACGCGCGCGTGAAGAGCGCCACCGCCCAGCCGCCCGAGGAGCGCCGGGGCCGCGACCCGGAGGACATGGAGCGCGAGGCCGCCCGCATCCGCGAGCAGGAGGCCGAGCTGGAGGCCGCCCTCGAAGCGGCCGAACGCGCCCTGGAGGACACCGTCGCCCACCGCGCCGACCTGGAGCGCGAGCTCGCGGTCGAGGAGCGGCGGCTCAAGGACGTGGCCCGCGCCATCGCCGACCGGCGCGAGGGCCTCGCCCGGTTGCACGGCCAGGTCAACGCCGCCCGCTCGCGCGCCGCGTCCGCCCAGGCCGAGATCGACCGGCTCGCCGCCGCCCGGGACGAGGCGCAGGACCGGGCCGTCGCCGCGCAGGAGGAGTACGAGCAGCTCAAGGCCGAGGTCGACGGGCTCGACGCGGACGACAGCGAACGGGGGGAGCGGTACGAGGCCGCCCGCCGCGACCTCGCCGATGCGGAGGCCGCGCTGACCGCAGCCCGCGAGGCCGCCACCGCCGCCGACCGCCGCCGCGCCGCGACCCGGGCCCGCCACGAGGCGCTCTCCCTGGGCCTGCGCCGCAAGGACGGCACCGGGGCGCTGCTCGGCGCCCGCGAGACCCTGACCGGCCTGCTCGGCCCGGCCGCCGAACTCCTCAACGTCACCCCCGGATACGAGATCCCGCTCGCCGCCGCCCTCGGCGCCGCGGCGGACGCCGTCGCCGTCACAGGACCCGGCGCGGCGGCCGAGGCCCTGCGCCTGCTCCGCAAGCAGGACGCGGGCCGCGCGGCCCTGCTCCTCGCGGGCGCGGAGGGACCGGCCGACGCGCCGGGTGCCTGGGGCGACGGCACCCCCGCCGTCCCCGCCACCCGGCTCGTCGACGGACCCGGCGAACTCATGGGCGCCGTCCGACGCTTGCTCCGGGACGTCGTCGTGGTCGAAGGGCTCGACGAGGCCGTCGAGCTGGTGCGGACGCACCCCGGGCTCACCGCCGTCACCGCCGAGGGCGACCTGCTCGGCGCGCACTACGCGCAAGGAGGCTCAGCCGGCGCGCCCAGCCTCCTCGAAGTGCAGGCCTCCGTGGACGAGGCGGCCGCCGAGCTGGAGGAGCTCGAGTCGCGCTGCGAGGCGCTCGCCGATGCCCAGCAGGGCGCGACCGAGGCGCGCCGCACCGCCGCCGCGCTCGTCGAGGAACTGGCCGAACGCCGCCGCGCCGCCGACCGCGAGAAGTCCCAGGTCGCCCAGCAGCTCGGCCGGCTCGCCGGACAGGCCAGGGGCGCCGCCGGGGAGGCCGAGCGGACCGCGGCCGCCGCCGCCCGCGCCGACGAGGCCCTGGAGAAGGCGCTCTACGAGGCCGAGGAGCTCGCCGAGCGGCTGCTCGTGGCCGAGGAGGCTCCGGCCGAGGAGGAGCCCGACACCTCCGTGCGCGACCGGCTCGCCGCCGACGGCGCCAACGCCCGCCAGACGGAGATGGAGGCGCGGCTCCAGCTCCGTACCCACGAGGAACGCGTCAAGGGGCTCGCCGGGCGGGCCGACTCCCTCGACCGGGGCGCCCGCGCCGAACGCGAGGCACGCGCGCGTGCCGAGCAGCGGCGCGCCCGGATGCGGCACGAGGCGGAGGTCGCCGCCGCCGTGGCCGCCGGCGCGCGCCAGCTCCTCGCCCACATCGAGGTCTCCCTCGTCCGGGCCGAGCAGGAGCGCGCGCTCGCCGACGCCGCCAAGGGCGCCCGCGAACAGGGCCTGTCCGCCGCCCGCACCCGGGGCCGCGACCTGAAGGCCGAGCTGGACAAGCTGACCGACTCCGTCCACCGGGGCGAGGTCCTCGGCGCCGAGAAGCGGATGCGGATCGAGCAGCTGGAGACCAAGGCCCTGGAGGAGCTGGGTGTCGAGCCGGCCGGACTCGTCTCCGAGTACGGCCCCCATCAGCTCGTACCGCCGTCGCCGCCCGCCGAGGGCGAGGAGCTTCCGGAGGACCCGGAGCATCCGCGGAACCAGCCGCGGTCGTTCGTCCGTTCGGAGCAGGAGAAGCGGCTCAAGGCCGCCGAGCGGGCGTACCAACAGCTCGGAAAGGTGAACCCGCTGGCTCTCGAGGAGTTCGCGGCGCTGGAGGAGCGGCACCAGTTCCTCTCCGAGCAGCTGGAGGACCTGAAGAAGACCCGGGCCGACCTCCTTCAGGTCGTGAAGGAGGTCGACATCCGGGTCGAGCAGGTCTTCACCGAGGCCTTCCGGGACACCGCCCGCGAGTTCGAGGGCGTGTTCTCGCGGCTCTTCCCGGGCGGCGAGGGCCGGCTGATCCTGACCGACCCCGACAACATGCTCACCACCGGCGTCGACGTGGAGGCCCGTCCGCCGGGCAAGAAGGTCAAGCGGCTCTCGCTGCTCTCCGGCGGCGAGCGTTCGCTGACCGCCGTGGCCATGCTGGTCTCCATCTTCAAGGCCCGCCCCAGCCCGTTCTACGTGATGGACGAGGTGGAGGCGGCGCTCGACGACACCAACCTCCAGCGGCTGATCCGGATCATGCAGGAGCTCCAGGAGTCCTCGCAGCTCATCGTGATCACGCACCAGAAGCGGACGATGGAGGTCGCGGACGCGCTCTACGGCGTCTCCATGCAGGGCGACGGCGTCTCGAAGGTCATCAGCCAGCGGCTTCGTTGATCAACTTCAAGTCTTGAACGAACAACGCCCCGCAGGTTGTTTTAAGTCATACGACATCAACTATTGACTTCGAAACTTGAAGGCATAGTCTCTGCAACGTTGCTTTTACCTTCACGTGGTGGGCGGCGTCATGTTGTGCGCCACTGGAAGGGCTCGCCCCCCACGCCCCGGCACCGCCGCCGGAGCCTAGGAGTCCATGTGACCAACACAGCGCAGGCGCCCACGCCGCCGCCGTCCGAAGGCCGGGCCGCCCACCCCGACCACCTCGGCCACGTCATCTTCATCACGGCCTCGGCCGCGATGGGCGGGTTCCTCTTCGGCTACGACAGCTCCGTCATCAACGGCGCCGTCGAGGCCATCAGGGACCGCTACGACATCGGCTCCGGCACCCTGGCCCAGGTCATCGCCATCGCCCTGATCGGCTGCGCCATCGGCGCCGCGACCGCCGGCCGGATCGCCGACCGCATCGGCCGCATCCGCTGCATGCAGATCGCCGCCGTGCTCTTCACCATCAGCGCCGTGGGCTCCGCCCTGCCCTTCGCCCTCTGGGACCTCGCCTTCTGGCGGATCGTCGGCGGCTTCGCCATCGGCATGGCCTCCGTCATCGGCCCGGCGTACATCGCCGAGGTCGCCCCCGCCGCCTACCGCGGCCGCCTCGGCTCCTTCCAGCAGGCCGCCATCGTCATCGGCATCGCCATCTCGCAGCTGGTCAACTACGGCATCCTGCAGCTCGCCGACGGCGACCAGCGCGGCGAGATCGGCGGCCTCGAAGCCTGGCAGTGGATGCTCGGCGTGATGGTGGTCCCCGCCCTGCTCTACGGTCTGCTCTCCTTCGCCATCCCGGAGTCCCCCCGCTTCCTCATCTCGGTCGGCAAGATCGACCGGGCGAAGGAGGTCCTCTCCGAGGTCGAGGGCAAGGACGTGAACCTCGACCACCGCGTCGCCGAGATCGAGCACGCGATGCGCAGCGAGCACAAGTCCACCTTCAAGGACCTGATGGTGGCCGGCCGCCGGTTCAAGCTGCTGCCCATCGTCTGGGTCGGCATCGGACTCTCGGTCTTCCAGCAGCTCGTCGGCATCAACGTGGCGTTCTACTACTCGTCGACGCTCTGGCAGTCGGTCGGCATTGACCCGACGAGCTCGTTCTTCTACTCGTTCACCACGTCCATCATCAACATCATCGGCACCGTCATCGCGATGGTCCTGGTCGACCGGGTGGGCCGTAAGCCGCTCGCGCTCGTCGGCTCCGTCGGCATGGCGATCGCGCTCGCCTTCGAGGCCTGGGCCTTCTCCGCCGACCTCGTCGACGGCAAGCTCCCCAACACCGAGGGCGTCGTGGCGCTCGTCGCCGCCCATGTCTTCGTGCTCTTCTTCGCCCTCTCCTGGGGCGTCGTGGTCTGGGTCTTCCTCGGCGAGATGTTCCCCAACCGGATCCGCGCCGCCGCCCTCGGCGTCGCCGCCTCCGCGCAGTGGATCGCCAACTGGGCCATCACCGCGAGCTTCCCGTCCCTCGCGGACTGGAACCTCTCGGGCACGTACATCATCTACACGGTCTTCGCCGTGCTCTCCATCCCCTTCGTGCTCAGGTACGTGAAGGAGACCAAGGGCAAGGCGTTGGAGGAGATGGGCTAAACCCCGCTGCCCCTCTCCTCGAACCGGAACTGCCCCGGCCCAGGCCCTATGCCTTGAGCCGGGGCAGCACCGTCTCTCCGAGCAGCCGCAGCGACCGCCACGCCTCCTCGACCGGCATCCCGCCGCAGAGCGGATGCAGCACCAGACTCTCCAGCTCCTGCCCGAGCGCCACGCACTCCTCCGGCGTGACGATCCGGTAGACGCCCTCCGCGCGCAGCTCCGCCACCGTCGTCGCCGACGAGCGCACCGCCGAGCGGATGTCCTTCGACTGCCAGGACGCGTACGTCCGCGCCTCGTGCAGGAAGTGCTCCCCGTACAGCTCCCACGTCCGGTCGGGGTCCTCCGAGACGTGCAGCAGCGGGGTCTCCTCGGCCGGCATCATCGTCCAGCCCTCCGTGCCGTGCTCCGCGCACTGCTGCTGGTAGTACGTCTCCAGCTCCGGCAGGTGCGCGCTCGGGAAGAGCGGAAGCCCGAGCCGGGCCGCGCGCCGCGCCGCCGCCTTCGAGGAGCCGCCCACCAGCAGCAGCGGATGCGGCTGGGTGAAGGGCCGCGGGGTGACCCGTACCGTACGGCCCTCGTACGTGAAGGGCTCACCGGACCACGCCTTGAGCAGGGTCTCCAGGAGCAGGTCCTGGAGCTTGCCCCGGCGGCCCCAGTCGACCCCGCGCTCCTCGTACTCCTCCGGCCGGTAGCCGATGCCCGCGACCGTCACCAGGCGGCCGCCGCTCAGCAGGTCCAGGACGGCGATCTCCTCCGCGAGCCGCAGCGGGTCGTGCAGCGGCCCGATGATCGCGGAGACCGTGACCGCGATCCTCTTCGTCGCGCCGAAGACCGCGCCGGCGAAGGCGAAGGGGGAGGGCAGCCAGTTGTTCGTCGCGCCGTGGTGCTCCTCGGTCTGGATCGTGTCCACGCCGTGCTCGTCGGCGTAGGCGGCCATGGCGAGGGCGGCCCGGTAGCGCTCCGAGAGGGACGCGGGGGTCCCGTGCGGATCGACCAGGTTGAACCGTACGACTGTGAAGGGCATGGGAAGTCCCCCTCCGCGCGTGGGAAGTCGGCGAAGGGGGACGGTATCTGACGTAGCGTCAGATGAGAACGGGGTGCGTCAGACGGAAACGGACTCGCCGGCCGCGACGGGCACGTCGACGGGCTCCGCGGCGACCCGGGCGCGGTCCCTCGGCAGCACGGCGTACAGCACGCCCGAGACCACGATCGTCGCCGCCCAGCCGAGCCCGTTCTCGCCGATCCAGGAGGAGGCGAGCGGACCGGAGAACCAGTCGACCTTCGTGAACAGCAGCCCCGCCACGAGCGCCACCGCCCACGCCGTCATGGCCTGCCAGGCGAAACCGCCCCGGTACCAGTACGCGCTGGTCCGGCCCGTGTCCATCAGGGCCACGCCGTCGTACGACCGGCGGCGCAGCATGTCGACGCCGAAGACGCCGATCCACGCCGAGAACGCCACCGCGAGCAGTGTCAGGAAGGAGATGAACGAGCCGATGAAGCTGGTCGCCACCACCATGAGCAGGAAGCCGAAGACCAGGCTGATCACGGCGTTCACACTGACCGCCGCCGCGCGCGAGACCTTGATGCCGAGCGTCTGCGCGGTGAACCCGGCCGAGTACATCGACATCGAGTTGATCAGCAGCATCCCGATCAGCGCGATCAGCAGGTACGGCACGGAGATCCAGGTCGGCAGCAGCTCGCCGATGAAGGAGACCGGGTCCTGCGCCGAGGCGAGGTCCGGGGTGGCGACCGCCATCACCGCGCCCATCAGGACCATCGGCAGGACCACGATCCCGGCGCCGCCGATCGTGGTGCCGACCATCGCCTTCGAGGAGGCGGTACGCGGCAGATAGCGGGTGAAGTCCGGGCCGGAGGGCACCCAGCTGATGCCGCCCGCCGCGATGGTGCCGATGCCCGCGATCATCATCGCCGTCGAACCGGCCGGCTTGTCGAAGACCGCCGACCAGTCGGTGTTGGCGACCAGATGGACGAGCACGAGCACCGAGAACGCGCCGAAGAGGTACGTCGACCACTTGCTGCACACCCGCAGGGCGTTGATGCCGAGCCCGGACACCAGGAAGGTGCAGGCGACGAAGAGCAGCAGCGTGATGACGATCAGCGCGGTGTTCGACTCGATCCCGAAGAGCAGGTCGAGCACGGTCAGGACGGCGTACGCGCCGGTGACCGCGTTGATCGTCTCCCAGCCCCAGCGGGCCACCCAGATCAGCGAGCCGGGGAAGAGGTTGCCGCGCTGCCCGAAGACCGCCCGCGACAGCGCCATGCCGGGGGAGCCGCCGCGCTTCCCGGCGATCGATATCAGGCCGACGATCCCGTACGAGAGGATCGGCGCCGCCGTCGCGACGACGAGCGCCTGCCAGAAGTTCAGGCCGTTGAAGACGATGAGCCCGGCGCCCATCGTGAGAAGAAGCACACTGATGTTGGCGGCGACCCAGGTCGGGAACAGCTCGCGGACGTGACCGGTGCGCTCGGCGTCGGGGACGGGTTCGAGACCACGGGTCTCGACCGCGCCTTCGGCTTCTGCGGGGATTTCCGCGGCGGTCTCGGCGGCAGGGGGCATGGCGGTACTCCGTGCGGGGTGTGGGGGACCCACCCAGCGTACGTGCTCTTCCTGAGGTCCCGTCGTGGCCGATACTGGCTACGTTATGGAACTCATTCTTGCTGTAGTCATCGCCCTGGTCGTCGCCGTCGCCGTGACCAGCGGGCTCGTGATCAGCGGCCGCAAGAAGAAGCAGCTGCCACCGCCCGAGGCACCGTCCACCACGCCGACCATCACCGCTCCGCCCGCCGAGCCGCACGTCGGCGAGGAGGCGGAGACACCGCGGGAAGAACCACGCCGCACCATCGAGGAGGTCGACCTCCCGACCGCGGAGGAGGCCACCGAGGCCCCGGCCGCCGTCGAGGACCCGGTCGTCGCCGAGGCGCCCGCGATCGAGATCGAGGTGCCCGAGCCGACCGCCGGCCGGCTCGTCCGCCTCCGGGCCCGTCTCGCCCGCTCCCAGAACTCCCTCGGCAAGGGGCTGCTCGCGTTGCTGTCGCGGGACAACCTCGACGAGGACACCTGGGAGGAGATCGAGGAGACCCTGCTCACCGCCGACGTCGGCGTCGCCCCGACCCAGGAGCTGGTCGACCGGCTGCGCGAGCGCGTCCGGGTCCTCGGCACACGTACCCCCGAGGAGCTGCGTGCCCTGCTGCGCGAGGAGCTCGTCACCCTCCTCGGCCCCGACTTCGACCGCTCCGTGAAGACCGAGAGCGACCCGGGCACCCCGGGCGTCGTCATGGTCGTCGGCGTCAACGGCACCGGCAAGACCACGACCACGGGCAAGCTCGCCCGCGTCCTGGTCGCCGACGGCCGCTCCGTCGTCCTCGGCGCGGCCGACACCTTCCGTGCCGCCGCCGCCGACCAGCTCCAGACCTGGGGCGAGCGCGTCGGCGCGCGGACCGTGCGCGGCCCCGAGGGCGGCGACCCGGCGTCGATCGCCTTCGACGCCGTCAAGGAGGGCATCGCGGAGGGCGCCGACGTCGTCCTCATCGACACCGCCGGCCGCCTGCACACCAAGACCGGTCTGATGGACGAGCTGGGCAAGGTCAAGCGGGTCGTCGAGAAGCACGGCCCGCTCGACGAGGTCCTGCTCGTCCTCGACGCCACCACCGGCCAGAACGGCCTGGTCCAGGCGCGCGTCTTCGCCGAGGTCGTGGACATCACCGGCATCGTGCTCACCAAGCTCGACGGCACGGCCAAGGGCGGCATCGTGATCGCCGTCCAGCGCGAGCTGGGCGTCCCGGTCAAGCTGATCGGCCTGGGCGAGGGCCCGGACGACCTGGCCCCCTTCGAGCCGGGCGCCTTCGTCGACGCCCTCATCGGGGACTGACACCGACACCACGCGAAGGGCCCCGCCGGTCACCGGCGGGGCCCTTCGCGTGTCGGGCGTCTGTGGGAAGCGCCGTCTCTCAGAAGTGCGTGCGGTGGCAGATGTACGCCAGCGTCCCGAGCAGCAGCCGCGCCTGCGGCGGCGCGCCCGCCGTGTCCAGGGTCGGCGGCCGCAGCCAGCGGACCGGGCCCAGGCCGCCGAGGTCCGAGGGCGGCGCCGTCACGTGGTCGCCGGGACCCAGGCCCCGCAGATCCAGGTCCGCGTCGTCCCAGCCCATCCGGTACAGCAGCTGCGGCAGCTCCGCCGCAGCGCCGGGCGCCACGAAGAACTGGGCCCGTCCCGTCGGCGTCACGCAGACCGGCCCCAGCGGCAGGCCCATGCGCTCCAGGCGGACGAGCGCCAGCCGCCCCGCCGCCTCCGCGACCTCGATCACGTCGAAGGCCCGGCCCACCGGAAGCAGCAGCGCCGCGCCCGGGTACCGGCCCCACGCCTTGGTCGCGTCGTCGAGGCCCGCGCCGGCCGGGACCGGCTCGGCGAACGAGAGCGGATGCGCCCCCGGAGCCGTACAGGACGCGTCGCCGCAGGAACACTGGCCGGAGACGGCCCGGGCGCCGGGGACCACGTCCCAGCCCCACAGCCCGGTGTACTCGGCCACCGCTGTGCACTCAGTGGTGCGGACGCGGCGACGTGAGCCGGTCCGCATCTCACGAATGCCGCCGATCGTGAAGCCCATGCCCCCTCCAACGGGTCGGACGCGCCGGTGGTTACGACCCGGAGCCCCACTGTCACGCTCCGTCGCCGGGGGTGGCGTGCGGACGCGGGCGAGGTGGTGCGGACCCCGGCGCGCGCCTGCTGGCGCTACGGTCCGCCGACTCTGGTTCGTCGCATGTCAAGTGAATCGTGTTCCGCGGCAGGCGAGTTCATTCGAAGGGGTGGCGAATGGTGGCGATTCTTGAATCCCGGTCGCGGGAGGGGTGATCGTAGGATTACTTTCGGTGCTCGAACCCTGGAGTCCTTGCGCATGTGGGTATGCCGGAGGCAACCCGCTTTCCTGTTCGAAGGAGTAGAAGCTCCAGACGGAAGCCGCAAGACACGGCATTCTGATAGGGGTTCGCGCAACAGAGTCTCGACCTGGATGGGGGCGTTCCTGTGGGCGGCAACGGCGCAGACGGTTCGACTGCCGGCAAGCGCCCGAACGAGCAGCTGAGCTCGTGGTTCGTGCGGAGCGGCTGGTCGAAGGGCGAACTGGCACGCCAAGTGAACCGCAGGGCACGCCAGATGGGCGCGCACCACATCTCCACGGACACCTCGCGCGTGCGCCGCTGGCTGGACGGCGAGCAGCCGCGCGAGCCCATCCCCCGGATCCTCTCCGAGCTGTTCTCCGAACGGTTCGGCTCGGTCGTCGCCGTCGAGGACCTCGGCCTTCGCACGGCCCACCAGGCGCCGTCCGTCTCCGGCGTCGACCTGCCCTGGGCCGGGCCCCAGACCGTCGCCCTGCTCAGTGAGTTCTCGCGCAGCGACCTCATGCTCGCCCGCCGGGGCTTCCTCGGCACCTCCCTCGCGCTCGCCGCCGGGCCCTCCCTCATCGAGCCCATGCAGCGCTGGCTCGTCCCCACCCCGGCCGGCGAACCCGCACCGCCCGAGCCGATCCCCACGGGCCACCGTCCGGGGAAGCTCTCCGCGATAGAGCTCGACCTGCTCGAATCCACCACGGCGATGTTCCGCCAGTGGGACGCCCAGTGCGGCGGCGGACTGCGCCGCAAGGCCGTCGTCGGCCAGCTCCACGAGGTCACCGACCTGCTCCAGGAGCCGCAGCCGTCCGCCACCGCCCAGCGCCTCTTCCGGTGCGCGGCCGAACTGGCCGAGCTGGCCGGGTGGATGAGCTACGACGTGGGCCTGCAGCCCACCGCCCAGAAGTACTTCGTCCTCGCCCTGCACGCCGCGAAGGAGGCCGGGGACAAGCCCCTCGGCTCGTACATCCTGTCCTCGATGAGCCGCCAGATGATCCACCTCGGCCGGCCCGACGACGCCCTCGAACTCATCCACCTCGCCCAGTACGGCAGTCGCGACTGCGCCACCCCGCGCACCCAGGCCATGCTGTATGCGATGGAGGCCCGCGCCTACGCCAACATGGGCCAGCCCTCCAAGTGCAAGCGGGCCGTGCGGATGGCCGAGGACACCTTCGCCGACGTCGGCCTCGACGGCGAGCCCGAGCCCGACTGGATCCGCTTCTTCTCCGAGGCCGAGCTCAACGGCGAGAACTCGCACTCCTACCGCGACCTCGCCTACGTCGCCGGCCGCTCCCCGACCTACGCCTCGCTCGCCGAGCCCGTCATGGAGCGCGCCGTCTCCCTCTTCGAGAAGGACTCCGAGCACCAGCGTTCGTACGCACTCAACCTCATCGGCATGGCGACCGTGCACCTCCTCAAGCGCGAGCCCGAGCAGTCGGCCGTCCTCGTCGAGAAGGCGCTCGGCGTCGCCAAGAGCGTCCGCTCCGAGCGGGTCAACACCCGGCTGCGCAAGACCGTCGACACCGCCGCCCGCGACTTCCGCGACGTCGCCGAGGTCGTCCAGCTCACCGACCGGCTCACCGCCCTGCTCCCCGAGACGGCCGAGGCCGTCTGACCCCACCGGCCCGGCCCAGGGCCCCGCACACTCCGGCCGCGACAGCGCTCCCGTACTGCCCGACTCGGCTCCCCCGCCGCCAGGACACCAGGGACCGCCTGTCGCGGCCGGTTTTTCGCGTTCCCCCGGGCCACCGCGCGCACCGTACGCGCGTTACACGTCCGTGACCCAGGCGTTCACAGTCGCGTAACACGTCCCACCCCTTCGTCACTGCGGCGAAACATCGTGCGGCATCGGCGGAAACCGCGCTGCGCGAATCTCTGGCGCATAACCGGCCACCCCTCATGGCCAAAGCCGCTCTCCGGCCCCGCCCCGCACAGGCCGTACCGACGACGAGGAGACGCCGATGGCACCAGCCATCACGACCCTGGCCGCAGACGCCCCCGAGCTGTCTGCCGCCAACACCGGGTTCATGCTCATCTGCTCCGCCCTGGTCATGCTGATGACCCCGGCACTCGCCTTCTTCTACGGAGGCATGGTCCGCGTCAAGTCCACCCTCAACATGCTGATGATGAGCTTCATCAGCCTCGGGATCGTCACGATCCTGTGGGTGCTCTACGGCTTCAGCCTCGCCTTCGGCACCGACTCCGGATCGATCATCGGCTGGTCCTCCGACTACGTCGGCCTCAGCGGCATCGGCGTCACCGAGCTGTGGGACGGCTACACCATCCCGGTGTACGTCTTCGCCGTCTTCCAGCTGATGTTCGCGATCCTCACGCCCGCCCTGATCAGCGGCGCGCTCGCCGACCGGGTCAAGTTCACCGCCTGGGCCCTGTTCATCGCCCTGTGGGTCACCGTCGTCTACTTCCCGGTCGCGCACTGGGTCTGGGGCGCCGGCGGCTGGCTCTTCGAGATGGGCGTCATCGACTTCGCCGGCGGTACGGCCGTCCACATCAACGCCGGTGCCGCGGCCCTCGGCGTCATCCTCGTCATCGGCAAGCGCGTCGGTTTCAAGAAGGACCCGATGCGCCCGCACAGCCTCCCGCTGGTGATGCTCGGCGCCGGTCTGCTCTGGTTCGGCTGGTTCGGCTTCAACGCCGGCTCGTGGCTCGGCAACGACGACGGCGTCGGCGCGGTCATGTTCGTCAACACGCAGGTCGCCACCGCCGCCGCCATGCTCGCCTGGCTCGGTTACGAGAAGCTCCGCCACGGCTCCTTCACCACCCTGGGCGCCGCCTCCGGCGCCGTCGCGGGCCTCGTCGCCATCACCCCGTCCGGCGGCTCCTGCTCGCCGCTCGGCGCGATCGCCATCGGTGCCATCGCCGGTCTGCTGTGCGCCATGGCCGTCGGCCTGAAGTACAAGTTCGGCTACGACGACTCCCTCGACGTCATCGGCGTCCACCTCGTCGGCGGTGTAGTCGGCTCCCTGCTCGTCGGTTTCTTCGCCACCGGCGGCGTCCAGTCCGACGCCAAGGGCCTCTTCTACGGCGGCGGCCTGGAGCAGCTCGGCAAGCAGGCCATCGGCGTCGCCGCCGTCCTCGCCTACTCTCTGATCGCCTCCGCGATCCTCGCGCTCCTCATCGACAAGACGATGGGCATGAGGGTCAGCGAGGACGACGAGGTCTCCGGCATCGACCAGGTCGAGCACGCCGAGACCGCGTACGACTTCAGCGGAGCCGGCGGCGGCGCGTCCTCGCGCTCCACCGCCGCCCCCGCCCCCGCCGTCACGGAGAACAAGAAGGTGGACGCATGAAGCTCATCACCGCCGTCGTGAAGCCGCACAGGCTGGACGAGATCAAGGAGGCCCTGCAGGCCTTCGGAGTCCAGGGCCTCACGGTCACCGAGGCCAGCGGATACGGCCGCCAGCGCGGCCACACCGAGGTCTACCGCGGTGCCGAGTACACCGTCGACCTCGTCCCGAAGATCCGGATCGAGGTCCTGGTCGAGGACGACGACGCCGAACAGCTCATCGATGTCGTGGTCAAGGCTGCCCGAACCGGCAAGATCGGGGACGGCAAGGTGTGGAGCGTGCCGGTCGAGACGGCCGTACGGGTCCGCACCGGCGAACGCGGTCCGGACGCACTGTAGACACGGGGCACGTAAGGAGCTGCTGGGTGACGACCGTCGACACGAGTACGCGAGCGGAAGACTCGGGACCCAGCGGATACGCGGCGGCCCGGCTGCGCCTTCTCACCGAGAAGGCGCAGTCCGGGCCGCCGCGCCGTGCCGCCCTGGCCCGGCTCACCGACGACTGGCTGACCGGACTCTTCACCGCCGCCAAGCCGCCACGAGGGGTGGCGCTCGTCGCCGTCGGCGGCTACGGGCGCGGTGAACTCTCCCCGCGCAGCGACCTCGACCTGCTCCTGCTGCACGACGGCAGCGCCGACGCGGGCGCGATCGCCACGCTCGCCGACCGGATCTGGTACCCGGTCTGGGACCTGGGCCTCGCCCTGGACCACTCCGTCCGCACCCCCGCAGAGGCCCTGAAGACGGCCGGGGACGACCTCAAGGTCCACCTCGGCCTCCTCGACGCCCGGCCGGTCGCCGGCGACCTCGGGCTCGTCGCCGCGCTGCGGACCGCCGTCCTCGCCGACTGGCGCAACCAGGCCCCCAAGCGGCTGCCCGAACTCGACGCCCTCTGCCGCGAGCGCGCCGAGCGCATGGGGGAGCTCCAGTTCCTCCTCGAACCCGACCTCAAGGAGGCCAGGGGAGGGCTCCGCGACGCCCAGGTCCTGCGCGCCGTGGCCGCCTCCTGGCTCGCCGACGCACCCCGCGAGGGCCTGGACGGCGCCCGCCGCCGCCTCCTCGACACCCGCGACGCCCTGCACCTCGCCACCGGACGGGCCACCGACCGGCTCGCCCTCCAGGAGCAGGACGCCGTCGCCGAGGAGCTGGGCCTCCTCGACGCCGACACCCTGCTGCGCGAGGTCTACGAAGCGGCGCGGATCATCGCGTACGCCGGTGACGTCACCTGGCGCGAGGTCAACCGGGTCCTGAAGGCCCGCTCCGCCCGCCCCCGGTTCCGCGGCCTCCTCGGCGGCCGCTCCGGCCGTACCGGTGGCCCGAAGCCGCCGATCGAGCGCACCCCGCTCGCCGAGGGCGTCGTGGAGATGGACGGCGAGGTCGTCCTCGCGCTGAGCGCCAAACCCGACCGCGACCCGGTGCTCCCGCTGCGCGCCGCCGCCGCGGCCGCCCAGTCCGGCCTCCCGCTCTCCCTGCACGCCGTACGCCGCCTGGCCGCCGACACCGCCCCGTTGCCCGTGCCCTGGCCGGCCGAGGCGCGCGAGGAGCTGGTCACCCTGCTCGGCGCGGGGGAGTCCACCGTGCCCGTCTGGGAGGCCCTGGAGGCCGAAGGCCTCGTCTCCCGGCTCCTGCCCGACTGGGAGCGGGTCCGCTGCCGGCCCCAGCGCAACCCCGTCCACACCTGGACCGTCGACCGGCACCTCGTGGAGACCGCCGTCCGGGCCTCCTCGCTCACCCGCCGGGTCGGCCGGCCCGACCTGCTGCTCGTCGCCGCCCTGCTGCACGACATCGGCAAGGGCTGGCCCGGCGACCACTCCGTGGCCGGGGAGACCATCGCCCGCGACGTCGCCGCCCGGATCGGCTTCGACCAGGCCGACGTGGGCGTCCTCGCCACCGTCGTACGCCACCACCTGCTGCTCGTCGAGACCGCCACCCGGCGCGACCTGGACGACCCCGCGACCGTACGGTCCGTGGCCTCCGCCGTCCGGACACCGGGCGCGCTCGAACTGCTCCACGCCCTCACCGAGGCCGACGCGCTCGCCACCGGACCCGCCGCCTGGTCCACCTGGCGGGCCTCGCTCGTCGCCGACCTCGTCAAACGCGTGGGCGCCGTCCTCGCGGGGGAGCCCGCCCCGGAGCCGGAACCGGCCGCGCCCAGCGCCGAACAGGAACGGCTCGCGATCGAGGCGCTGCGCACCGGGGAGCCGGTCCTCGCCCTGCACACCCAGTCGGAGGCCGCCCCCGAGGACGGCGCGCCGGAGCCCGTCGGTGTCGAGCTGCTCCTCGCCCTGCCCGACCAGCCGGGGGTCCTGCCCGCCGCGGCCGGGGTCCTGGCCCTGCACCGCCTGACCGTGCGCGCCGCCGACCTGCGCGCCGTCGAACTCCCCACCGAGCTCGGCCCCTGTGCCGTCCTGGTCCTGAACTGGCGCGTCGCCGCCGCGTACGGGTCCCTGCCGCAGGCCACCCGGCTCCGCGCGGACCTCGTCCGGGCCCTCGACGGCAGCCTCGACATCCCGGCCCGCCTCGCCGAACGTGACGCCGCCCACCCGAGGCGGCGCGGGGTCACAGCCCCGCCACCCCGGGTCACGGTCGCCCCGGCCGGCTCCCGGCTCGCGACCGTCATCGAGGTCCGCGCCCAGGACGCCCCGGGCCTGCTGCACCGGATCGGCCGGGCTCTGGAGGGCGCGGACGTCCGGGTCAGGAGCGCGCACGTCTCGACGCTTGGCGCGAACGCCGTGGACACGCTGTACGTGACCCGTCCCGACGGCTCCCTGCTCTCCGACGAGGAGGCGGCTGACCTGGCGAAGGCCCTGGAGGGCGCGCTGCGGTGAGAGCCCCTCCGGAGGGGCCTGGTTCCCGCCCGTTTCGACGGGCGGGGGCACGTACTTCGACGAGGCAGATACCCTTGAGGGCAATCCGTCCGCCTGCCCCCGACACCGAGGATCCGCGACCGCCGTGTTCGATACCCTCTCCGACCGCCTCGCAGCGACATTCAAGAACCTCCGGGGCAAGGGCCGCCTGTCCGAGGCGGACATCGACGCCACCGCGCGCGAGATCCGTATCGCCCTGCTCGAGGCGGATGTCGCCCTGCCTGTCGTCCGGGCGTTCATCAAGCAGGTCAAGGAGCGGGCCACCGGCGCCGAGGTCTCCCAGGCGCTGAACCCCGCCCAGCAGGTCATCAAGATCGTCAACGAGGAGCTCATCGGCATCCTCGGCGGCGAGACCCGCAGGCTGCGCTTCGCCAAGACCGCGCCGACCGTGATCATGCTCGCCGGTCTCCAGGGTGCCGGTAAGACCACCCTCGCCGGAAAGCTCGGTCTCTGGCTCAAGAGCCAGGGCCACTCCCCGCTGCTCGTCGCCTGTGACCTCCAGCGCCCCAACGCCGTCACCCAGCTCGGCGTCGTCGCCGAGCGCGCGGGCGTGGCGTTCTACGGCCCGCAGCCTGGCAACGGCGTCGGTGACCCGGTCCAGGTCGCGAAGGACTCGATCGAGTACGCGCGGACCAAGATGTACGACGTCGTGATCGTCGACACCGCCGGTCGCCTCGGCATCGACCAGGAGCTGATGCAGCAGGCCGCGGACATCCGCGACGCCGTCAGCCCCGACGAGGTTCTCTTCGTCGTCGACGCCATGATCGGTCAGGACGCGGTCAACACCGCCGAGGCCTTCCGCGACGGTGTCGGCTTCGACGGCGTCGTGCTCTCCAAGCTCGACGGCGACGCCCGCGGCGGTGCCGCGCTCTCCATCGCGCACGTCACCGGCCGCCAGATCATGTTCGCCTCCAACGGCGAGAAGCTGGACGAGTTCGACGCGTTCCACCCGGACCGCATGGCGTCCCGCATCCTCGGCATGGGCGACATGCTCTCGCTCATCGAGAAGGCCGAGCAGACCTTCAGCCAGGAAGAGGCCGCCAAGATGGCCTCCAAGCTGGCGTCCAAGAAGGGCCAGGAGTTCACGCTCGACGACTTCCTCGCCCAGATGGAACAGGTCCGCAAGATGGGCTCCATCTCCAAGCTGCTCGGGATGCTCCCCGGCATGGCGCAGATGAAGGAGCAGATCAACAACATCGACGAGCGGGACGTCGACCGCACGGCCGCGATCATCAAGTCGATGACCCCGGGCGAGCGCCACGACCCGACCATCATCAACGGCTCCCGCCGCGCCCGTATCGCCAAGGGCTCCGGCGTCGAGGTCAGCGCGGTGAAGGGGCTCGTCGAGCGGTTCTTCGAGGCCCGCAAGATGATGTCCCGCATGGCCCAGGGCGGCGGCATGCCGGGCATGCCCGGGATCCCGGGCATGGGCGGCGGCCCCGGCCGGCAGAAGAAGCAGGTCAAGCAGGCCAAGGGCAAGCGCAAGAGCGGCAACCCGATGAAGCGCAAGGCCGAGGAGGAGGCCGCCCAGGCCCGCCGCGAGCAGGGGCAGCAGGGCGGCGCGTTCGGCCTGCCGGCGGCCGGGCAGGGCCCGGGCGACTTCGAGCTGCCGGACGAGTTCAAGAAGTTCATGGGCTGACGCCCGTCGAGCAGTCGTACGTGAAGGGGCCCGGGGCGGTGCGAAACCGCCCCGGGCCCCTTTTCACTCCTCCGTACCGCCCGAAATGCCGGGATCGGACGCCCTCTCGATACTGGGGGCCGGGCCTGACGTCGGTATGAGGAGAGCAGCGTGCCCAACTCCGTACCCCCGCGCGACCGGACCGACCAGCCCTGGCGCTCTGAGGGGGCGCCGCCGCCCCCGCCGGCGAAGAAGAAGATGCCCGGCGGCTGGGGCGGCCTCATCCTCACCGCCCTCGTCGTCTATCTGCTCGCCAACCTCGTGCTGTCGTTCTTCAACCGGGGCGACGAGCCGACGATCTCGTACACCGAGTTCAGCAAGCAGGTGAACGCCGGCAACGTCACCAAGATCTACTCCAAGGGCGACGCCATCCAGGGCGAGCTGAAGAACAAACAGCCGCTGCCCAACGGGGACAAGGGCGACTACAGCAAGTTCGTCACCCAGCGGCCCGCCTTCGCCGACGACAACCTCTGGGGCGAGCTGACCTCGAAGGGCGTCACCGTCACCGCCGAGCCGGTCGTCCAGGAGCGCAGCTTCCTCGCCAACCTGCTGATCTCGCTCGCCCCGATGCTGCTCCTCGTCGTCCTGTGGATCTTCATCGCCCGCCGGATGAGCTCCGGGATGGGCGGCGCGGGCGGCATGCTCGGCCGCAAGGCCCCGCCCAAGCCGGTGGAGCTGGTGGCGGGGGAGCAGCGCACCACCTTCGAGGACGTGGCCGGCATCGACGAGGTCGAGGGTGAGCTCAACGATGTCGTCGACTTCCTGAAGAACCCTTCCGCCTACCGCGACATGGGCGCCAAGATGCCGCGCGGCGTGCTCCTCGCCGGTCCGCCCGGCACCGGCAAGACCCTGCTCGCGCGGGCGGTCGCGGGCGAGGCGGGGGTGCCGTTCTTCTCCGCCTCGGCCTCGGAGTTCATCGAGATGATCGTCGGCGTCGGCGCCTCGCGGGTACGGGAACTCTTCGCCGAGGCCCGCAAGGTGGCCCCGGCGATCATCTTCATCGACGAGATCGACACCATCGGCCGGGCGCGCGGCGGCGGCTCGGGCATGGGCGGCCACGACGAGCGCGAGCAGACGCTCAATCAGATCCTGACCGAGATGGACGGCTTCACCGGCTCCGAGGGCGTCATCGTCCTCGCCGCCACCAACCGCGCCGACGTCCTCGACCCGGCGCTGACCCGGCCCGGCCGTTTCGACCGGATCGTGCACGTCAACCCGCCCGATCGCGGGGGCCGTGAGGCGATCCTCAAGATCCACACCCGGGACATCCCGCTCGCCCAGGACGTCGACCTGGTCCAGGTCGCCCGCACGACCCCGGGGATGACCGGCGCCGAACTGGCCAACCTCGCCAACGAGGCCGCCCTCCTCGCCGTCAAGCGGCGCCAGAAGGAGGTGACCCGGTCCGACCTGTCCGACGCCCTGGAGAAGGTCCAGCTCGGCGCGGAACGGCCGCTGGTGATGCCGGAGGAGGAACGGCGCCGCACCGCGTACCACGAGAGCGGCCACGCCCTGCTCGGCATGCTCCAGCCCGGCGCCGACCCGGTCCGCAAGATCACCATCGTCCCGCGCGGCCGGGCCCTCGGCGTCACGCTCTCGACGCCGGACGCCGACAAGTACGCGTACACGGAGGAGTACCTGCGCGGCCGGATCATCGGCGCGCTCGGCGGGATGGCCGCCGAGCAGGTCGTCTACGGGGTCGTGACCACCGGCTCCGAGAGCGACCTGGAACAGGTCACCAACATCGCGCGCGGCATGGCCGGCCGCTGGGGCATGAGCGAACGCGTCGGCCGCCTCACCGCCATCCCCGGCGACGCCCAGCAGGCGTACGGCCTCTCCGCGGCCCCCGCGACCCTCGACATGGTCGCGGAGGAGATGCGCCGCATCGTCGACGAGTGCTACGAGAGCGCGATCCGCCAACTCCGCGAGAACCGCGACAAACTCGACGCCCTCGCGACCGCCCTGCTGGCCAACGAGACCCTGGAAGAGGAAGCCGCGTACCGAGCGGCGGGCATCACCCGCCTGACAAAGGAGGGTTAGGGCGCCTCTCGGTACCTACCCGGTGAGGGCGCCTCGCGGCGCCTACGGCACCCGGGCGATCTGGTACCGGAAGACGTTCGGCATCCAGACCGTGCCGTCGCTGCGGACGTACGGGTGCAGGGCCTCCGCGATCTCCTTCTCGACCTGGGACGGGTCCGTCGCGCGGACCGCCGCGTCGAAGTCGCCCGTCGACATCAGCCCCCGTACCGCGCTGTCCTGGTCCGCGTAGCCGAACGGGCACGACACCCGCCCCGAGCCGTCCGGCTTCAGGCCGGCTTGCGCCACCACGTCCTCCAGGTCCTCGCCGAAGCCCGGCCTGCTCCCCGCGAGCCGCGCGGCGACCCGCAGGACCGACGAGGTCGCGCACCGCTCCGGCGGCCCCCAGCCCGCCAGCACGACCGCCGCGCCGGGTTGAGCCAAAGGAGTGACGGCCGCGAGCGCCCGCCCCAGACCGGTCGAGGTGTGGAACGCCGTCACGAGGTCGTACGGAGTACGGGACGGATCGCCCGCGTCCGCGGGATCGCCCTCCACGAGCGCGTGCCCCGCCCCCTCCGGCATCCGCTCCCGGGCCAGCTCCACGCGCGCGCGGTCCCGGTCCACGCCGGTCACCCGCGCCCCGCGCGAGGCCGCCATCAGCAGCGCGAGCCCCGAGCCGCAGCCGAGCCCCAGGACCCGGCAGCCGGGGCCCACGTCGAGCCGGTCGTACACCGCCTCGTAGAGCGGTACGAGCATGCGTTCCTGGATCTCGGCCCAGTCGCGCGCGGGGTGGTGCGGGACGAGCGTAGGTGTCATGGAAAGCGCCCCAATCAGTTGCCTGGTCGACAGCCCCCGTGTACGTGCGCCCACATCCCCCCGTATGTCAGGGAACTGCCGATCCGTGCCCGCGTCCAGTGCTCGCGCCGGACCACTTCCGCCGTCCGGGTGGGGCCGGTGCGCCGCCTTGACCCACGACCCGGTACTGTCCCTGCGTCGACCCCGGGGGCGCGCAGGAGCTCTCTCCGCGCGCCGGGGCGTATGCGCCGCTACGCACCAGCTTGCAGCGGGCTGTCGCGACTTCTCCGCAGATCTGCGCACTGACCCTCGTCCGGACGCATCAATGCCAACTGACGGGTACGTGCAAAATATTTGGGATGCCCCGGAATGGAACCCGGGGGCGAGTCGGCTCGTTGTACGCGACGTGAGCACGACACCACCTGTTCTCGCCGCAGAGCTGGCACAGGCGTGGGCCGACATTCAGCGGCACCACCCCGAACTGCCGGATCTTGCCGCGCCCGAGTCCCTGATCGGAGAGTCCTCGTCCGCCTGCGGCGCCGAACTCTCCTTCGAACGACTGCTCCACGAGGCAGTCCACGGCATCGCCGCCGCCCGAGGAGTCCGCGACACCTCACGCGCCGGCCGCTACCACAACCGCAGATTCCTCGCGATCGCCGAGGAGATGGGCCTGGACCACCCCGAGGAGCCGCACGCCAGCAGCGGCTTCTCCCTGGTCACGCTCAACCCCGAGGCGAAGCGGCGGTACCGGCCCACGATCGAGCGGCTCCAGCGCGCGCTCAAGGCCCACACCGTCGCGACGGCCGCGGACACCAAGCGCTCCTTCCGCGGCCCCGCCGCCCGTCACGGCTCCTCCGGCGGCGGCGTGCGCGTGAAGGCCGTCTGCGACTGCGGGCGGAACGTGCGCGTGGTCCCCTCGGTGCTCGCCCAGGCGCCCATCGTCTGCGGCGGCTGCGGCAAGCCCTTCCGCATCCCGGAAACAGCGGGCGTGGCGGGCTGACCCCCGACCCGCCCGGGTCAGGGGCGCCACGGTCGTGTGGCACAATGGCTAGCTGTACTCGACAGTCGCATAGGACCCCTCTCTCCTCCGGCTGACGCGTCCATCGGGCACCCGAGTACCGCAACCCCACGTGGCATCTCATGTGCCCAACCACGTCAAGACCAGGAGACACCACTCCAGTGGCAGTCAAGATCAAGCTCAAGCGCCTCGGCAAGATTCGCCAGCCGCACTACCGCATCGTCGTCGCCGACTCCCGCACCCGCCGGGACGGTCGTGCGATCGAGGAGATCGGTCTGTACCACCCGACGTACAACCCGTCGAAGATCGAGGTCGACTCGGACCGCGCGCAGTACTGGCTGTCCGTCGGCGCCCAGCCGACCGAGCCCGTCCTCGCCATCCTGAAGCTCACCGGCGACTGGCAGAAGCACAAGGGCCTGCCGGCCCCGGCGCCGCTGCTGCAGCCGGCGACCAAGGAGGACAAGCGCGCCTCCTTCGACGCGTTCGCCAAGACCCTCGAGGGCGACGACGCCAAGGGTGAGGCCATCACCCCGAAGGCGAAGAAGGCCGACAAGAAGGCGGACGAGGCCGAGGCGGCCGCGTCCACCGAGTCGACCGAGGCCTGAGCATGCTCGAGGAGGCTCTCGAGCACCTCGTGAAGGGCATCGTCGACAACCCCGACGACGTGCAGGTCGCCTCGCGCAACCTGCGTCGTGGGCGCGTGCTTGAGGTCCGGGTCCACCCCGACGACCTCGGCAAGGTGATCGGCCGCAACGGCCGCACCGCGCGTGCGCTGCGTACCGTCGTGGGCGCCATCGGCGGCCGTGGCATCCGGGTCGACCTCGTCGACGTGGACCAGGTCCGCTGAGCAAGTTGGACACACCGGCACGGGCCGGGGAGGGCCTTCGGGTCCACCCCGGCCCGTCGTCGTCGGATCAGGAGAGAATGAAGACGTGCAGTTGGTAGTCGCGCGGGTCGGCCGCGCCCACGGCATCAAGGGCGAGGTCACCGTCGAGGTACGGACCGACGAGCCCGAGCTGAGGCTCAGCCCCGGAGCGGTCCTGGCCACCGATCCGGCCTCCGCGGGCCCCCTGACCATCGAGATCGGGCGCGTGCACAGCGGCCGCCTCCTGCTCCGCTTCGAGGGCGTACGCGACCGGACCGGGGCCGAGGCCCTCCGTAACACCCTGCTCATCGCCGACGTCGACCCCGACGAGCTTCCGGCGGAGGAGGACGAGTACTACGACCACCAGCTCATGGACCTGGACGTCGTGCTGGCCGACGGCACCGAGATCGGCCGGATCACCGAGATCTCGCACCTGCCGTCCCAGGACCTCTTCATCGTCGAGCGGCCCGACGGCACCGAGCTGATGATCCCGTTCGTCGAGGACATCGTCACCGAGATCGACCTGGAGCAGCAGCGCGCCGTCATCGACCCGCCGCCCGGGCTCATCGACGACCGCGCCGAGATCGTCTCCTCCCGCGACGACGAGGACGCGTCCTGATGCGGCTCGACGTCGTCACGATCTTCCCCGAGTACCTGGAGCCGCTGAACGTCTCCCTGGTCGGCAAGGCACGCGCGCGTGGACAGCTCGACGTCCACGTCCACGACCTGCGGGAGTGGACCTACGACCGGCACAACACGGTCGACGACACCCCCTACGGCGGCGGCCCCGGCATGGTCATGAAGACCGAGCCCTGGGGCGAGGCCCTCGACCAGACCCTCGCCGACGGCTTCGAGGCGGGCGCCCACGGCCCCGTCCTCGTCGTCCCCACCCCCAGCGGACGCCCCTTCACCCAGGAACTCGCCGTCGAGCTCTCCGAGCGCCCCTGGCTGATCTTCACGCCCGCCCGCTACGAGGGCATCGACCGCCGCGTCATGGACGAGTACGCCACCCGGATGCCGGTCTACGAGGTCTCCATCGGCGACTACGTGCTGGCCGGCGGGGAGGCCGCCGTCCTGGTGGTCACCGAGGCCGTGGCGCGGCTGCTGCCCGGGGTCCTCGGCAACGCCGAGTCCCACCGCGACGACTCCTTCGCGCCCGGCGCCATGGCCAACCTCCTCGAGGGCCCCGTCTACACCAAGCCCCCCGAGTGGCGCGGCCGCGCCATCCCCGACGTGCTCGTCAGCGGGCACCACGGGAAGATCGCGCGCTGGCGCCGCGACGAGGCCTTCCGGCGTACGGCGCTCAACCGGCCCGACCTGATCGAGCGCTGCGACCCGGCCGCCTTCGACAAGAAGGACCGCGAGATCCTCTCCATGATGGGCTGGGCCCCCGAGCCCGGCGGCCGATTTTGGCGCAGGCCCGAGGCCGTGGAAGAATAGGCCGCTGTTGTGTGCCCGACGAGCGCCCCTGCCACAGGGGGACGACGCCCGCCCGGTGCGCACGACGCTCCATCTCCTCTTCGAACGTTCCGCTGATGACCTGTGGCATCAGCGAGGAAAGAGACCACCATGGCCTCCCTGCTCGACTCGGTCAACGCGGCTTCGCTCCGCACCGACCTCCCCGCCTTCCGTCCCGGCGACACCGTGAACGTCCACGTGCGCGTCATCGAGGGCAACCGCTCCCGTATCCAGCAGTTCAAGGGCGTCGTCATCCGCCGCCAGGGCTCGGGCGTCAGCGAGTCCTTCACGGTCCGCAAGGTCTCGTTCTCCGTCGGCGTCGAGCGCACCTTCCCGGTGAACAGCCCGATCTTCGAGAAGATCGAGCTCGTCAGCCGCGGTGACGTCCGTCGCGCCAAGCTCTACTACCTGCGTGAGCTGCGCGGCAAGGCTGCCAAGATCAAGGAGAAGCGCGACAACTGAGCTCCGGCTCACCGATCGCGCGGGGCTTCGGAGCACTGACTCACAGGGCGGCCGGATAGGCTCTGCCCTCGATGGACACCGAAGCACAGCACACGGAGCGCGACCGCTCCTCCGGGATGGAGGAGCGGTCGCGCTCCGTGCGTATATCCGGGCAGGACGGGCAGCAGGGCGGGCCCGTCGATGGGCCCGCCGAAGCCGACGAGCGGCCGGTCGAGTCCGCCACCGAGCCCGACGAGCGGTCCGAGACCGTCGCCGACCGCTTCGGCGTGTCCTGGCGGCGCACCGGGGTCATCGGCGCCCTCTGCGTCGTCTTCGTGCTGCTCCTGAGCCACTTCGTGCTGCAGCCCTTCCTGATCCCCAGCCGCTCCATGGAGCCGACGCTCCAGGTCGGGGACCGGATCCTGGTGAACAAGCTGGCGTACCGTTTCGGCGACCAGCCGCAGCGGGGCGACGTTGTCGTCTTCGACGGCACCGGCTCCTTCGTCCAGCAGGCCCCCGAGGAAGACCCGGTCACCGGGCTCCTGCACGGCGCGGCGGCGGCCCTCGGGCTCGCCGAACCCGCCGAGACGGACTTCGTGAAGCGGGTCGTGGGCGTCGGCGGCGACCGCGTCGTCTGCTGCGACAAGAACGGCCGGCTGACCGTCAACGGCGTGCCCGTCGAGGAGTGGTACGTCCAGATGGGTGACGCGCCCTCCAAGGTTCCTTTCGACATCGTGGTGCCGCAGGGCACCCTGTGGGTGATGGGCGACCACCGCAGCCAGTCGAGCGACTCCCGCGACCACCTCGGTCAGCCGGGCGGCGGCATGGTGCCCGTCGAGCGGGTGATCGGGCGCGCGGACTGGATCGGCTGGCCCTTCGGCCGCTGGTCGGGAGTGCCCGAGACCGGTGCCTTCGACGCCGTACCGGCGCCCGCGGCGGGCGGCCATGGGTAACCGGGGGAGGGCCGGCGGGCATCGCGCAGACACCCGGCTGCCCACCGGCACACGGCCCACGGAAGGCGGCCGTCCGCTGCCCGGGCGCGCCGAGCGGCGCAGGCTCGCCCGCAAGGTCAAGCGGCGCCGGCAGCGGTCGGCGATCAAGGAGGTCCCGCTCCTGATCACCGTGGCGGTGCTGATCGCGCTCGTCCTGAAGACCTTCCTCGTCCAGGCGTTCGTCATCCCGTCCGGCTCGATGGAGCAGACGATCCGGATCGACGACCGGGTCGTGGTCGACAAACTCACGCCCTGGTTCGGCGCCACGCCCGCGCGCGGCGACGTCGTCGTCTTCAAGGACCCCGGCAACTGGCTCCAGGACACCCCGGCGCCCGCCGACGACCCCGTCGGCGTGAAGCAGATCAAGCAGGCTCTGACGTTCATCGGGCTGCTGCCCTCGGCCGACGACCAGGACCTGATCAAGCGGGTGGTGGCGGTCGGCGGCGACACCGTCGCCTGCTGCGGCGCGGACGGGAAGGTCACGGTCAACGGCGTGCCGCTGGAGGAACCGTATCTGCACCCGGGGAACGCGCCCTCGAAGATCAAGTTCCAGGTGAAGGTCCCCGAGGGCCGGATCTTCGTCCTGGGCGACCACCGCTCGGACTCCGCCGACTCGCGCTACCACCTGGACGAGAAGGACCGCGGAACGATCTCCGTGGACGACGTCGTCGGCCGGGCGGTCGGCATCGTCTGGCCGGTGGGCCACTGGCGCCGCCTGGAGGAGCCGGACACGTTCGCGGCCGTACCGGACGGTCGTTCGGGCGCTGTGTCCGCGAGCGGCGTGTCGCATAGTGTGTCCTCGCGGAATCTGAACGGATTGCCCTGGCTCCCGACTCCTGCGGAACTCCCGCTCGTTATGGGAGTGGTGGGCCTGTCCCTGTTCTGGGGCAGGCATGTGCACGGACTGAGGAGTGGATGTGGGGGATGTGGCCGTCGGCGCACGATCCGGACACGACGAGCCCGAGGAGAGGCCCGAGCAGCTCGCCGAGTCGTCGGTGGCCATGAGGGATGACTCCGGCGGCGGGCGTGACGCCGACCGCTCCGGCGACGACTCGGACGGTGCGGGTGACGGCGGGCAGGGCGGCGAGGCCGGCGAGGGCGACGGCGCCCCGCGGAAGCCGCGTTCCTTCTGGAAGGAACTGCCGCTCCTTATCGGCATCGCCCTGGTGCTCGCCCTGCTGATCAAGACATTCCTGGTGCAGGCGTTCTCGATCCCCTCCGACTCGATGATGAACACGCTGCAGCGTGGCGACCGGGTCCTGGTCGACAAGCTGACCCCGTGGTTCGGCTCGGAGCCGGAGCGCGGCGAGGTCGTCGTCTTCCACGACCCGGGCGGCTGGCTGGAGGGCGAGCCCACCCCGGAGCCGAACGTGCTCCAGGAGTTCCTCTCCTTCATCGGCCTGATGCCCTCGGCCGAGGAGAAGGACCTGATCAAGCGCGTCATCGCGGTGGGTGGCGACACGGTCTCCTGCAAGGAGGGCGGCAAGGTCATCCTCAACGGCAAGGCGCTGGACGAGACCTCGTACATCTACCCCGGCTCCTCGCCCTGCGGCGACAAGCCCTTCGGGCCGCTCACCGTCCCCAAGGGCAGCATCTGGGTGATGGGCGACAACCGGCAGAACTCGCTGGACTCCCGCTACCACCAGAACCTGGCGGGCGGCGGCACCGTCCCGAACGACCAGGTCGTCGGCCGCGCGGTCTTCGTGGCCTGGCCGGTCACCCGCTGGGCGACGCTGCCCGTGCCGGAGACCTTCGACCAGCCGGGGCTGAACAAGGCGCTGGCCGTGGCCCCGGGTGCGGCCGGTCTGGCCGGTGTCGGCCTGGTGGGCGCGCTCCCGCTGGTCCTGTGGCGCAGGAAGAGGCTCGCCGCTCGGCATACCGCCGAGTAGTGACGCGCGGGTAGGGTGCCGTCCCAGATCGTCGTACCGACCTTCGAGGTGGGGAGCGCTGGGATGAGCGGAACCATACGTACGGAAGGCGGCCGCGGCCGCCTCGGCAGTGTTCTGTCGGGGCTGGCCGTGGCCGTCGGCTGTGTGCTCTTCCTCGGCGGGTTCGTCTGGGGCGCGGTCACGTACCAGCCGTACAGCGTGCCCACCGACTCGATGACGCCGGCGCTGGCCGTCGGCTCCAAGGTCCTCGCCGAGCGGATCGACGGGGACGAGGTGCGGCGCGGCGACATCGTGATCTTCAAGGATCCGCTCTGGGGCGGATCGACCATGGTGAAGCGGGTCGTCGGGGTCGGCGGCGACACGGTCGCCTGCTGCGACAAGGGCGGCCGGCTCACCATCGACGGCAAGCCGGTCGTGGAGCCGTACACGCGGGCCGGCGCCCCCGCCTCGGGGCAGGAGTTCTCGGCGACCGTGCCCGAGGGGAAGCTCTTCCTCCTCGGCGACGAGCGGCACACCTCCCTGGACTCCCGGACGCACCTGGAGGAGGCCGGCCAGGGCTCCGTACCGCGCTCGGCGGTCACCGCCCGGGTCGACGCCGTCGCCTGGCCCGACGCGGCCCTCGTGGCGCGCCCCGCGGGCTTCGCGGCGCTGCCGGGCGGGATCTCCGTACCCGGTCCCGTGGAGCCGCTCTTCTACGCGATCGTCGGCGGGTGTGTACTGATCCTGGGCGGGGCCGCGTACGGGCCGGTCGCACGGCTCGCGGGGCGCCGCCAGGGCGGCCGGGCGAACGGCAGAGAGACGGTGGACGCGTGACGGGTGCGACGAGTGGTGAGGGCTCGGTGGGCTCTGCGGATTCGGCTGGTTCCGGCGACGCCGTCGGGCCGGAGCTGCGGCGGGTGGCCCGGGTCGTGCTGCTCGATCCCGACGACCGCATCCTCCTCCTGCACGGCTACGAGCCCGACGATCCGGAGCTGACCTGGTGGTTCACGCCCGGTGGCGGCCTGGAGGGCGACGAGACCCGCGAGCAGGCGGCCCTGCGCGAGCTGGCCGAGGAGACCGGGATCACCGACGTCGAACTCGGACCGGTCCTGTGGCAGCGGATCTGCTCCTTCCCGTTCGACGGGCGGCGCTGGGACCAGGACGAGTGGTACTACCTGGCACGAACCAGCCAGACCGTGACCGCCCCCGGCGGCCTCACCGAGCTGGAGGAACGCAGTGTCGCGGGGCTGAGGTGGTGGACCTCCGCCGAACTGTCGGCGGCGCGTGAGACGGTGTACCCGACCAGACTCGCCGAGCTGCTGCACAGGCTGCTCGACGAGGGACCGCCGAGTGCGCCGCTGGTGCTCGCCACGGAAATCGCTTAACGGTGCGAGCGGCTGGCGCACAATAGGTGGACGCACGGCTGAAGGGGAACATGCCATGAGCGCCGAGGACCTCGAGAAGTACGAGACCGAGATGGAGCTGAAGCTCTACCGGGAGTACCGCGATGTCGTCGGGCTGTTCAAATACGTGATCGAGACCGAGCGTCGGTTCTACCTCACCAACGACTACGAGATGCAGGTGCACTCGGTCCAGGGCGAGGTGTTCTTCGAGGTGTCCATGGCCGACGCCTGGGTCTGGGACATGTATCGGCCGGCGAGGTTCGTGAAGCAGGTCCGGGTACTCACGTTCAAGGACGTGAACATCGAGGAACTCAACAAGAGCGACCTGGAGCTTCCCGGAAGCTGAAACCACCCGCAGGGGTGACGGGGTTCTCCACAGGCCGGTGGTTGTCCACCGGCCCGCACACGGAACGTCGCGAAGCGTCACAGTCGGTGCCGGAGGTGGTGCCGAATGAACGCAACGAGCGCTCTCGGGCAGTACGGAGAACAGCTGGCGGTCCGCAGGCTCACGGCGGCCGGGATGGTCATCCTGGCGCGGAACTGGCGCTGCGGACGGACCGGGGAGATCGACATCGTCGCCCGGGACGGGGACTCCGTCGTCGTCTGCGAGGTGAAGACCCGGCGGGCCGGTGCCTTCGAGCACCCGATGGCCGCCGTCACGCCCGTCAAGGCCGACCGGCTCAAACGCCTCGCGGCCTGCTGGCTCGACCGCCACGGCGGTCCACCGCCCGAGGGCGGCATCCGCATCGACCTCGTCGGCGTCGTCCTGCCCCGCAGGGGCGCCGCGGTCGTCACCCACGTCCAGGGGGTGGCCTGAGATGGGATTCGCCCGCACCTGCTCCGTCGCCCTCGTCGGCGTCGAGGGCGTCGTCGTCGAGGTCCAGGCCGACCTGGAGGCCGGAGTCGCCGCCTTCACCCTGGTCGGACTCCCGGACAAGAGCCTCACCGAGAGCCGCGACCGGGTCCGCGCCGCCATCGTCAACTCGGGCGCCGAGTGGCCCCAGAAGAAGCTGACCGTCGGCCTCAGTCCCGCGTCCGTCCCGAAGGGCGGCTCGGGTTTCGACCTGGCCGTGGCGGCAGCGGTCCTCGGGGCCGCCGAGCGGATCGATCCCCGGGGCATCGCCGACCTCGTCCTGATCGGCGAACTCGGGCTCGACGGGCGCGTCCGGCCCGTGCGGGGCGTCCTGCCCGCCGTCCTCGCCGCCGCCGAAGCCGGCTACAGCCAGGTCGTCGTCCCCGAGCAGACGGCCGGCGAGGCCTCCCTCGTGCCCGGGGTCTCCGTCCTCGGCGTCCGCAGCCTGCGCCAGCTCATCGCCGTGCTCTCCGACGAACCGGTCCCCGAGGACGAGCCTGCCGAGGAGGGCCGCCCGGACGCCATGCTCGCCGGGCTCCTCGTCCCCGGCGCGGGCGTCGGCACCGGCCTCACCGCCGACCCCCTCGACGGACCGGACCTCGCCGACGTCGCCGGACAGCACGGGGCCCGCCGCGCCCTGGAGGTGGCCGCCGCGGGCAGCCACCACCTACTGCTCTCCGGGCCACCCGGAGCCGGAAAGACCATGCTCGCCGAAAGGCTCCCGGGCATCCTGCCCCCGCTCACCCGTCAGGAGTCCCTCGAAGTCACCGCCATCCACTCCGTGGCCGGCATCCTCCCGCCCGGCGAACCCCTCGTCCGCCGCGCCCCCTACTGCGCGCCCCACCACTCCGCGACCATGCAGTCCCTCGTCGGCGGCGGCAACGGACTCCCGCGTCCGGGGGCCGTCTCCCTGGCTCATCGAGGCATCCTCTTTCTGGACGAAGCGCCCGAGTTCTCCGGCAAGGCGCTCGATGCCCTGCGCCAGCCGCTGGAATCCGGGCACGTGGTCGTCGCCCGGGCCGCCGGGGTCGTCCGGCTCCCCGCGCGGTTCCTCCTGGCCCTCGCCGCCAACCCCTGCCCGTGCGGGCGGCACACCCTGCACGGCGCGGGGTGCGAGTGCCCCGCCTCCCTCATCCGCCGCTACCAGGCGCGGCTCTCCGGCCCGCTCCTCGACCGCGTCGACCTGCGCATCGAGGTCGAGCCAGTCACCCGCTCCGACCTCCTCGGGCAGGGCGGGCGCGGGGAGTCCACGGCCGCCGTCGCCGACCGCGTCCGCGAGGCCCGGGCCCGCGCGGCCGCCCGCCTGACCGGCACCCCCTGGACGGTCAACAGCGAGGTCCCCGGCCATGAACTGCGGACGCGCTTCGTCGTCGCCCCAGGAGCCCTCGCCGCGGCGGAACGGGACATCGAGCGCGGCATGCTGACCGCGCGCGGCCTCGATCGGGTTCTCCGCGTCGCCTGGACCGTCGCCGACCTCGCGGGCCACGACCGCCCGGACGCCCAGGACGTCGACCTCGCCCTCGAACTGCGGACCGGCATCGCCCGGGGCGTACCGGTGGGAGCGGGGGAGCGCGCATGATCACGTACGAGGAACGGCTGGCCCGCGCCGCGCTCACCCGGGTCGTCGAGCCCGGTGACGTCCACGCCGGCCGCCGGCTCCGGCAGTACGGAGCCGAGGGCTTCCTCCAGCGCCTGAGGGACCCGGTCGACGACCCGGACGCGTTCGCCGGCACCGGGGCGAAACGGGTCGCCGGGTGGCGCCGGCGGGCCGCGAGCGCCGAGCCGCGGCGGGACCTCGACACCATCGGCCGTCAGGGCGGGCGGCTCGTCGTCCCCGGCGACCTCGAATGGCCCCGGCAGCTCGACGACCTCGGCGACACCCGCCCCGTGGGCCTCTGGGCCCGGGGCCCCGCCGACCTGCGGACCTGGGCGCTGCGCTCGGTCGCCGTCGTCGGCGCCCGCGCCTGCACCCCCTACGGCGCGCACATGGCGACCACACTCGCCTCCGGGCTCGCCGAAGAGGGCTGGGTCGTCGTCTCCGGCGCCGCGTTCGGCATCGACGGCGCCGCCCACAGAGGCGCCCTCGCCGCCCGCGGTGCCACCGTCGCCGTCCTCGCCTGCGGCGTCGACATCCCCTACCCGCGCGGCCACGCCGAACTCATCGGGCGCGTCGCGGAACAGGGGCTCGTCATCGGGGAGTTGCCGCCCGCCAGTCACCCCACGCCCAGCAGATTCATCCTCCGCAACCGTGTCATCGCCGCCCTCACCCGAGGCACGGTCGTCGTGGAGGCCGAGTACCGCAGCGGTTCCCTGGTCACCGCCCGCGCCGCCGCCCGCCTCGGCCGGCACACCATGGGCGTGCCAGGACCCGTCACCAGCGGGCTCTCCGCCGGTGTCCACGAACTGCTGCGCGGCGAGGCGACCCTCGTCACCGAGGCCGCCGAAGTGATCGAACTCGTCGGGGACATGGGCCAGCTCGCCCCCGCCCGGCGCGGCCCGGTCCTGGCGAGAGACCTGCTCGCCCCGGACGCCGCCCGCGTCCTCGAAGCGATGCCCGCGGGCCGCGCCACCTGTGTGGGTGAGATCGCGGACCGGTCCGGCGCCACCCCCGACGACACCCTCGTCAGACTGTACGAACTGCACTCCCTGGGGTTCGTCGAACGGCAAGGCGACGACTGGCGGTTGACGAACACCCCCACGGAAGGGGCGAATGCGCGGCGAGGCGGTACTTGACCTGGAGCATTCGGGTGAAATGGTGAGGGTGATGAACAACCCAGCTGTCTCGGTCGCACCCGAGGGGCCGACGCGCGCCACGGCCCGGGTTCGAAGATGTGGCCGAGGACGTCCACCCGGAGCGGTGCGATCCGCAGAGGTTCGCAGACCGCGACCGTCCAGTCACGCTACGCTCGCAAGGGTTCCCCGACGGACATCCGTCCCGACAAACCCGCCAGCAGAACGGCTCAAGGCAACGCATGCCCCAGCACACCTCCGGGTCTGACCGCGCTGCGGTGCCCCCAGCAGCCCGGGGCACCGTGCGACCGCCCGCACCGACATCGCTCGACGAACTGTGGCGGTCCTACAAGGACACGGGCGACGAGCGACTGCGCGAGCAGCTGATCCTGCACTACTCCCCGCTCGTGAAGTACGTCGCCGGCCGCGTCAGCGTGGGCCTGCCGTCCAATGTGGAACAGGCCGACTTCGTCTCCTCCGGCGTCTTCGGACTGATCGACGCCATCGAGAAGTTCGACGTCGAGCGGTCGATCAAGTTCGAGACCTACGCGATCACCCGGATCCGGGGCGCGATGATCGACGAACTCCGCGCCCTCGACTGGATCCCCCGCTCCGTGCGGCAGAAGGCGCGCAACGTCGAGCGCGCGTACGCCACCCTGGAGGCCAAGCTGCGGCGCACCCCGAGCGAGGGCGAGGTCGCGGCGGAGATGGGCATCGGCCTGGAGGAACTGCACGCGGTTTTCAGCCAGTTGTCCCTGGCGAACGTGGTCGCCCTCGAAGAGCTGCTGCATGTCGGCGGCGAGGGCGGCGACCGGCTCTCGCTGATGGACACCCTGGAGGACACCGCCGCCGACAACCCGGTCGAGGTCGCCGAGGACCGCGAGCTGCGGAGGCTGCTCGCCCGCGCCATCAACACCCTCCCCGAGCGGGAGAAGACCGTGGTCACGCTCTACTACTACGAGGGCCTGACCCTCGCCGAGATCGGCCATGTCCTCGGGGTCACCGAGAGCCGCGTCAGCCAGATCCACACCAAGTCGGTCCTGCAGCTGCGCGCCAAGCTGGCCGATGTGGGGCGCTGACCGGGAGCGGCCAGTCGTATGGTGGAGCCGTGCCAAGGATTCGAGCGGCCTCGGTGGCCGAGCACCGGACGATGCAGCGCGGCGCCCTGCTGGACGCCGCGCGCTCCCTGCTGTCCGAGGGCGGTACGGAGGCGCTGACCTTCCCCGCCCTCGCCGAGCGCACGGGCCTGGCCCGTTCCTCGGTGTACGAGTACTTCCGGTCGCGCGCGGCCGTGGTCGAGGAGCTGTGCGCCGTCGACTTCCCCGTCTGGGCGGCCGAGGTCGAGACGGCGATGGCCCGCGCCGACACGCCTGAGGGCAAGGTCGAGGCGTATGTGCGCAAGCAGCTGGAGCTCGTCGGGGACCGGCGCCACCGGGCGGTCGTCGCGATCTCCGCGAGCGAGCTCGACCAGGGCGCCCGCGAGAAGATCCGCGCCGCCCACGGCGGCCTCGTCACCATGATCGTCGAGGCCCTCGTCGACCTGGGCCAGTCCCAGCCCCGCCTCGGCGCCATGCTCCTCCAGGGCGTCGTGGACGCCGCTGTCCGCCGTATCGAACTGGGCGCGGCCGAAGATCCGGACACCGTCGCCGAGGCCGCCGTCGCCATGGCCCTGCGCGGCGTCAGCGGCTGAAGCCCGTCACCGGCAGCAGCCTCGACGGGCCCTGGCGCAGCAGGAGCAAGGGGTTCAGGTACGCGTCGCCCCGCAGCAGGCCCCAGTGCAGGCAGGATTCCGGACAGTGGGCCGCCCCGGCCGCTCCCGGCGCCCCGGCCCCGCCGGTCGGTGGGGGCGCGAGGGTGGCCACCGGGTCACCCCGGGTGACCTTCGTGCCCGCCGCGACCAGGGGCTCCACCGGTTCGTAGGTGGTGCGCAGGGGCGGGTCTCCGGTGCCCGGCAGGGTGAGGGTGAGGACGCCCCGGCCGGCCACGTGGCCCGCGAACGTGACCACGCCCGACGCCGCCGCGCGGACCGGGGCGCCCACCGGGGCCGCCAGGTCGAGACCGCGGTGACCGGCCGCGTACGGACCGGCCGGAGGCTCCCAGCCGCGCACGATCTCCGGGCGCGGCGGGCCGAGCGGCCAGGTCAGGGCCACCGGCGGCGCGCTCGGGGACCGCATCGGCGCGCTCGGGGGCCACAGCAGGGCCAGGGCGAGAAGCAGTGTCGTCAGATGCATGGCGACACCGTCCCGCACCCGCCCGATTCCTGCCGATCATGGTCGGTTTCTGTGGACAACCGGCTGGTTGTGGACAGCGTCGTCACCCGGCACCCGCAGGGTCCCGTACACTTCCTATGGCGATCCGGGTCACCGGGTCGACTTCGCACGCCCCGCCACACAGCCCTCACAGGTCGTGGCAGCGCCTTTTCGGTCCCTCGTGGCACGGCGCGTCGGGGCGTCAGGACATAACCGAGAAACACAAGGAGATACGGCCATGGCCGTCGTCACGATGCGGGAGCTGCTGGAGAGCGGCGTCCACTTCGGTCACCAGACCCGTCGTTGGAACCCGAAGATGAAGCGCTTCATCTTCACGGAGCGCAACGGCATCTACATCATCGACCTGCTCCAGTCGCTGTCGTACATCGACCGCGCCTACGAGTTCGTCAAGGAGACCGTCGCCCACGGCGGCTCCATCATGTTCGTCGGTACGAAGAAGCAGGCCCAGGAGGCCATCGCCGAGCAGGCGACGCGTGTCGGCATGCCGTACGTCAACCAGCGTTGGCTCGGTGGCATGCTCACCAACTTCTCCACCGTCTACAAGCGTCTGCAGCGCCTCAAGGAGCTCGAGCAGATCGACTTCGAGGATGTGGCCGCCTCCGGCCTCACCAAGAAGGAGCTCCTGGTCCTCTCCCGCGAGAAGGCCAAGCTGGAGAAGACCCTCGGTGGTATCCGCGAGATGCAGAAGGTGCCGAGCGCCGTCTGGATCGTCGACACCAAGAAGGAGCACATCGCCGTCGGTGAGGCGCGCAAGCTCCACATCCCGGTCGTCGCGATCCTCGACACCAACTGCGACCCCGACGAGGTCGACTACAAGATCCCCGGCAACGACGACGCGATCCGCTCCGTCACCCTGCTCACCCGCGTGATCGCCGACGCCGTCGCCGAGGGCCTCATCGCCCGCTCCGGCGCCGCGACCGGCGACTCGAAGCCGGGCGAGAAGGCCGCCGGCGAGCCGCTCGCCGAGTGGGAGCGCGACCTGCTCGAGGGTGAGAAGAAGGCTGACGAGGCCGAGGTCCAGACCTCCGCCGAGACCGAGAAGGTCGCCGACGCGGAGGCCGCCGAGGTCGTCGCCGAGGTCGCCGAGGCTCCGGCCGCCGAGGCCGAGCAGGCCTGACCCACGGCCTGACCGCACAGGTCAGGTCCGGTTGGTTGTTTCGGATGTCGACGGCGGGGGCCCACAAAGCCCCCGCCGTCCACCCGTAGATCTTTCAGACTTCGAGAGAGAAACTCAGACTCATGGCGAACTACACCGCCGCTGACGTCAAGAAGCTCCGTGAGCTCACCGGCGCCGGCATGATGGACTGCAAGAAGGCCCTGGACGAGGCCGACGGCAACGTCGACAAGGCCGTCGAGGCCCTGCGCATCAAGGGCCAGAAGGGCGTCGCCAAGCGCGAGGGCCGCTCTGCCGAGAACGGCGCCGTCGTCTCCCTCATCGCCGACGACAACACCTCCGGTGTCCTCGTCGAGCTGAAGTGCGAGACGGACTTCGTCGCCAAGGGCGAGAAGTTCCAGGCCGTCGCCAACCAGCTGGCCGCGCACGTCGCCGCCACCAACCCGGCCGACCTGGAGGCGCTGCTCGCCTCCGAGATCGAGGCCGGCAAGACCGTGCAGGCCTTCGTGGACGAGGCCAACGCCAACCTCGGCGAGAAGATCGTCCTCGACCGCTTCGCGCAGTACGCGGACGGCTCCGTCTACGCCTACATGCACCGCACGATGCCCGACCTGCCCCCGCAGATCGGTGTCCTCGTCGAGTTCGACAAGCCGAACGCCGAGGTCGCCAAGGGCGTCGCGCAGCACATCGCCGCCTTCGCGCCGAAGTACCTCACTCGTGAGGACGTCCCGGCCGAGGTCGTCGAGTCCGAGCGCCGCGTCGCCGAGGAGACCACCCGCGCCGAGGGCAAGCCCGAGGCCGCGCTCCCGAAGATCGTCGAGGGTCGCGTCAACGGCTTCTTCAAGGACGCCACGCTGCTCGGTCAGCCGTACGCGCTCGACAACAAGAAGTCCGTCGAGCAGATCCTGAAGGAAGCCGGCGTCACCCTGAAGCGCTTCACGCGCATCAAGGTCGGCATCTGAGTCCGTACGCGACGGACACCGGACCCCGGTAGGGTCTGAAGCAGTCGTCCGCGCTCGCGCAGGACGACCGCAGATCTGACGAGGAGGCCATTGCCGTACGGGAAACCGCAAGGACCCACCGGCAATGGCCTTCGTCGTATGTGCACGAGGAGATCTCCATGAACCAGAGCGCCGTACAGGGCGACGACAACCACGGCAAAAAGGCCGGCCGCTTCATGCTGAAGCTGTCCGGCGAGGCATTCGCCGGAGGCGGCGGTCTCGGCGTCGACCCCGACGTCGTGCACAAGATCGCACGCGAGATCGCCGCAGTCGTCCGCGACGGCGCGGAGATCGCGATCGTCATCGGCGGCGGCAACTTCTTCCGCGGCGCCGAACTGCAGGTACGCGGCATGGACCGGGCCCGCTCCGACTACATGGGCATGCTCGGCACCGTCATGAACTGCCTCGCCCTCCAGGACTTCCTGGAGAAGGAGGGCATCGACTCCCGCGTCCAGACCGCCATCACCATGGGGCAGGTCGCGGAGCCGTACATCCCGCTGCGGGCCGTGCGCCACCTGGAGAAGGGCCGCGTGGTCATCTTCGGCGCCGGTATGGGCATGCCGTACTTCTCCACCGACACCACGGCCGCCCAGCGCGCCCTGGAGATCGACGCCGAGGCCCTGCTCATGGGCAAGAACGGCGTCGACGGGGTCTACGACTCCGATCCGAAGACCAACCCCGACGCGGTCAAGTTCGACGCGCTGGAGTACGGCGAGGTGCTCTCCCGCGACCTCAAGGTCGCCGACGCCACCGCCATCACCCTGTGCCGCGACAACAATCTCCCGATCCTCGTCTTCGAACTGCTCGCCGAGGGCAATATCGCGCGCGCGGTGAAGGGTGAGAAGATCGGCACTCTCGTGAGCGACCAGGGCACCCGGGCCTGAGCCTCGGCTCGAACCGGGTACCTCCCCGCGAGGGGACGGACAGAGCCCTGCCGGTCGCAAAACCGTGCAGGACAAGACGCGACGACACGCAGGAGCAAGTGGTGATCGAAGAGACCCTCCTCGAGGCCGAGGAGAAGATGGAGAAGGCCGTCGTGGTCGCCAAGGAGGACTTCGCCGCGATCCGCACCGGGCGTGCGCACCCGGCGATGTTCAACAAGATCGTGGCCGACTACTACGGTGCGATCACGCCGATCAATCAGCTGGCGTCGTTCTCGGTTCCCGAGCCGCGCATGGCTGTCGTGACCCCGTTCGACAAGAGCGCGCTGCGCAACATCGAGCAGGCGATCCGCGACTCCGACCTCGGCGTCAACCCGAGCAACGACGGCAACATCATCCGTGTGGTGTTCCCCGAGCTGACGGAGGAGCGCCGCCGCGAGTACATCAAGGTGGCCAAGGGCAAGGCCGAGGACTCCAAGATCTCCATCCGTTCCGTCCGCCGCAAGGCCAAGGAGACCATCGACAAGCTGGTCAAGGACGGCGAGGTCGGCGAGGACGAGGGCCGGCGCGCGGAGAAGGAGCTCGACGACACCACCGCGAAGTACGTCGCGCAGGTGGACGAGCTGCTCAAGCACAAGGAAGCCGAGCTGCTCGAGGTCTGATGAACGACTCTTCCTGGGGGGCCCCGGCCGGTTCCGGCTACTGGGGGCCCGACCAGGGGCCTGCCCCGGCGGGTCCCGCATACGATGGGCTGCAGGCGGCGCAGACTCGGCCCATGCCCATCGTGCCCGACGTCCCCGCCGGCGATCACCAGGACGACCACGACCGGGGGGCCGCTCAGCCGAGCGGTCCCCTGTTCCGTGACGAGACGCCGAACGAGCACCCGCAGGAGCCCATGTCCAGCCCGAACCGGCCCGCTTCCCCGCAGAAGAAGAGCGCGGGGCGCGACCTGGGCGCGGCCATAGGAGTCGGGGTCGGGCTCGGCGCCGTCATCATCGCGTCCCTCTTCATCTGGAAGGCCGCGTTCGTCGGCGTCATAGCGGTCGCCGTCGTCGTCGGCCTGTGGGAGCTCACCTCCCGCCTCCAGGAGCGCAAGGGCATCAAGGCCCCGCTCGTCCCGCTGGCGGTCGGTGGCGCGGCGATGGTCGTGGCCGGTTACGTCCGCGGAGCGGAGGGGGCCTGGGTCGCCATGGCCCTGACCGCCCTCGCGGTCCTCGTGTGGCGCATGACGGAGCCGCCCGAGGGCTATCTGAAGGACGTCACGGCGGGCGTCTTCGCCGCGTTCTACGTGCCGTTCCTGGCGACGTTCGTGGCGCTGATGCTCACCGCCGACGACGGTGCGGAGCGGGTCCTCACGTTCCTGCTGCTCACGGTCGTCAGCGACACCGGCGCGTACGCGATCGGCTGGCGCTTCGGCAAGCACAAGCTGGCACCGCGGATCAGCCCCGGCAAGACCCGCGAGGGCCTGCTCGGAGCGGTCACGTTCGCGATGGCGGCGGGCGCGCTGTGCATGGAGTTCCTGATCGACGACGGCTCGTGGTGGCAGGGCCTGCTGCTCGGCCTCGCGGTGGCGGCGAGCGCGACGCTCGGCGACCTCGGCGAGTCGATGATCAAGCGCGACCTCGGCATCAAGGACATGGGCACGCTCCTGCCCGGTCACGGCGGCATCATGGACCGCCTGGACTCCCTGCTGCCTACGGCTCCGGTGGTCTGGCTGCTGTTGGTCGTCTTCGTCGGCACCACCTGACCTGCGAATTTGTAGGTGAAGCGCCCGTTGTCCTCCCCCATAGCCCCTCCGGGGCTATGGGGGTGCCCCCATTCGTCGGGCCCTTCTCCGTTCCTCTGCGACACTGGTAGGACCATGCCCAAGCCCGGAGAACTCACTTTCGTCGCGCCCCGCGGAGCCAAGAAGCCGCCGCGGCACCTTGCCGACCTCACGCCCGCCGAGCGCAAGGAGGCCGTCGCCGCGATCGGCGAGAAGCCGTTCCGCGCCAAGCAGCTGTCCACCCACTACTTCGCGCGGTACGCCCACGACCCCGCCGAGTGGACCGACATCCCCGCCGGCTCCCGCGAGAAGTTGCAGGGGGAGCTGCTGCCCGACCTTATGTCCGTGGTCCGGCACATCTCGTGCGACGACGACACCACCCGTAAGACCCTGTGGAAGCTGCACGACGGCACGCTCGTCGAGTCCGTGCTCATGCGGTACCCGGACCGGGTCACCATGTGCATCTCCTCGCAGGCCGGCTGCGGGATGAACTGTCCGTTCTGCGCCACCGGGCAGGCCGGGCTCGACCGGAACCTGTCGACGGCCGAGATCGTGCACCAGATCGTCGACGGGATGCGCGCCCTGCGGGACGGCGAGGTGCCCGGTGGGCCCGCGCGGCTCAGCAACATCGTCTTCATGGGCATGGGCGAGCCGCTCGCCAACTACAAGCGGGTCGTCGGTGCCATCCGGCGGCTCACCGACCCCGAGCCGGACGGGCTCGGGCTGTCGCAGCGCGGGATCACCGTCTCCACCGTGGGCCTCGTGCCCGCGATGCTGCGCTTCGCCGACGAGGGCTTCAAGTGCCGGCTCGCCGTCTCGCTGCACGCCCCCGACGACGAGCTGCGCGACACCCTCGTGCCCGTCAACACCCGCTGGAAGGTCCGCGAGGTCCTCGACGCCGCGTGGGAGTACGCCGAGAAGTCCGGCCGCCGGATCTCCATCGAGTACGCCCTGATCCGCGACATCAACGACCAGGCCTGGCGGGGCGACCTGCTCGGGCGGCTGCTCAAGGGCAAGCGGGTCCATGTGAACCTGATTCCGCTGAACCCGACGCCCGGGTCCAAGTGGACCGCGTCCCGGCCCGAGGACGAGAAGGCCTTCGTCGAGGCCATCGCCGCCCACGGTGTTCCGGTCACCGTCCGTGACACCCGCGGGCAGGAGATCGACGGTGCCTGTGGACAGCTGGCGGCCTCGGAGCGCTGACCTTGTAGTCTGTGCTCGAACACATCTCCATATTCCGACAGGGGAGCGCCACAGCGCTGAGAGTGCGGTCATCGGACCGCAGACCCTCTGAACCTCGCCCAGGTCATTCTGGGTAGGAAGTTCGGTCGCAACTCGAGCTGTTGCGCCCTGCCCACCTCCCGGTGGGCAGGGCCGCGTCTCTTCCTGGTCACACCCAGGAGGAATTTCAGTGAGCACCAAGAAGATGGTCGCTGCGGCGATCGCCGCCGCGCTGGGCGTCACGACGCTCGCCGCGTGCGGTACCGAGGACATCCGCGACGCGGCGGGCAAGAGCGGTGAGCCCGCGCCGAAGACCGTGACCCTCGTGAGTCACGACTCCTTCAACGCCTCCAAGGAGGTCCTGGCGGAGTTCACCAAGCAGACCGGCTTCACCGTCAAGGTCCTCAAGAGCGGTGACGCGGGCGTCGCCGTCAACAAGGAGATCCTGACCAAGGGCTCCCCGCAGGGCGACGTCTTCTTCGGCGTCGACAACACCCTGCTCTCCCGCGCGCTCGACAACGGGATCTTCGTCCCGTACGAGGCGAAGGGGCTCGACCGGGTCCTGCCCGAGACGAAGCTCGACAAGGAGCACCGGGTCACCCCGATCGACACGGGCGACATCTGCGTCAACTACGACAAGAAGTACTTCGCCGACAAGAAGCTCGCGCCCCCGCAGACCTTCGACGACCTGGCCAAGCCGGAGTACAAGAACCTGCTCGTGGTCGAGAACCCCGAGAAGTCCTCCCCGGGCCTCGGCTTCCTGCTCGGCACCGCCGCGCGGTACGGCGACGACGGCTGGCAGGACTACTGGACGAAGCTCAAGGCCAACGGCGTGAAGACCGTCGACAGCTGGGAGCTCGCCTACAACCAGGAGTTCTCCGGCTCCGCCGGCGGCAAGCAGGCCAAGGGAGACCGCCCGCTGGTCGTCTCGTACGCCTCCAGCCCGCCGGTCGAGGTCCTCTACTCCGAGCCGCAGCCGAAGGACGCCCCCACCGGGGTCTCCACCGGCACCTGCTTCCGGCAGATCGAGTTCGCCGGACTCCTGAACGGGGCGAAGAACCCCGAAGGCGGCAAGGCGCTCATCGACTTCCTGATCTCCAAGAAGTTCCAGGAAGACATGCCGCTGCAGATGTTCGTCAACCCGGTGACCGAGGGCGCGCAGCTGCCCGAGCTGTTCACCCAGCACGGTGTGGTGATCGACAAGCCGCAGACCATGGCGCCCGAGAAGATCGCCGAGAAGCGTGACCAGTGGATCCAGTCGTGGTCCTCGACCGTTCTGAAGTAGTTCCCGACCGCCGGGGAAGCGCGGCGCGGCTCGGCCTGATGGTCGTGCCCGTCGCCTTCTTCGCGCTCTTCTTCGCCTGGCCCGTCGCCTCGATCGTCGAGCGCGGGCTGCGGGTCGACGGGGCGTGGGAGTTCGGCCGGTTCGGCGAGACGCTGACCCGGCCCGAGATCCTCGACGTCCTCTGGTTCACCCTCTGGCAGGCGCTCGCCTCCACCGCGCTGACCCTGCTGATCGCGCTGCCCGGCGCGTACGTCTTCGCGCGCTTCGACTTCCCCGGCAAGGGGCTGCTGCGCGCCGTCGTCACCGTGCCCTTCGTGATGCCGACCGTCATGGTCGGCACGGCGTTCCTGGCGCTCGTCGGCCGCGGCGGGCTCCTCGACGAGCTGTGGGGCGTCCGCCTGGACACCACCGTCTGGGCCATCCTCCTCGCGCACGTCTTCTTCAACTACGCCGTCGTCGTCCGGACCGTCGGCGGACTGTGGGCGCAGCTCGACCCCCGCCAGGAGGAGGCCGCCCGCGTCCTCGGCGCCTCCCGGTTCCGGGCGTGGCGGACGGTGACGCTGCCCGCGCTCGCCCCCGCCGTCGCCGCGGCCGCGCTGATGGTCTTCCTCTTCACCGCCGGCTCCTTCGCCGTCGTCCAGATCCTCGGCGGACCGGCGTACTCCACCCTGGAGACGGAGATCTACCGGCAGACGGTCGACCGCTTCGACCTGACGACGGCCGCCGTCCTCACGATCGTCCAGTTCGTCGCCGTCGGCATCGTCCTCGCCGTGCACGCCCGGACGGTACGGCGGCGGGAGACGGCCCTGAAGCTCGTCCCGCCCGAGCAGACCGCGCGCCGGCCCCGGGGGATCGGCGCGTGGGCGCTCTTCGCGGGCGTCCTCGTCTCGATCGTCCTGCTGCTCGTGCTGCCGCTCGCCGTGCTGATCGAGCGGTCCTTCGCCACCCCCGACGGGTACGGGCTCGACTACTACCGGGCCCTCCAGTCCGTCGACCCCTCCGGCACCTTCCTCGTGCCCATGGTCGACACGATCGGGAACTCCCTGCGGTACGCGGTCGTCGCCACCGCCCTCGCGCTGCTCATCGGCGGACTCGCGGCCGCCGCGCTCACCCGGCGTGCCGGGCGGCTCGTGCGTGGCTTCGACGCCCTGCTGATGCTGCCGCTCGGGGTCTCGGCGGTCACGGTCGGCTTCGGCTTCCTGATCACCCTGGACGAGCCGCCGTTCGACCTGCGGGCCAGCTGGATCCTCGTCCCGCTCGCGCAGGCGCTCGTCGGCGTCCCCTTCGTCGTACGGACGATGCTGCCCGTGCTGCGCGCGGTGGACGAGCGGCTGCGGGAGGCGGCGGCCGTGCTCGGGGCCTCGCCGCTGCGGGCCTGGCGCGAGGTCGATCTGCCGCTGGTGCGGCGGGCGGTGCTCATCGCGGCCGGGTTCGCCTTCGCCGTCTCGCTGGGCGAGTTCGGCGCGACGGTCTTCATCGCCCGGCCCGACAACCCGACGCTGCCCGTCGCCGTCGCCCGGCTGCTCGGTCGGCCCGGTGCGCTCAACTACGGCCAGGCCATGGCCCTTTCGACGATTCTGATGGTGGTGTGCGCGGTGTCCCTGCTGCTCCTCGAACGGCTCCGTGTCGACCGGACCACCTCCGGCTCCGGGGAGTTCTGATGCTGCACTTCGAGGACGTGACCGTACGGTTCGGGGAACGGGCCGTGCTCGACTCCGTGGACCTGAAGGTGGCCGACCACGAGATCGTGTGCGTGCTCGGCCCGAGCGGCAGCGGCAAGTCCACGCTGCTGCGGGCCGTCGCCGGACTCCAGGCGCTCGACGGCGGGCGGGTCCGGCTCGACGGCGCGGACCAGGCGGGCGTGCCCGTGCACCGGCGCGGGGTCGGCCTGATGTTCCAGGACCACCAGCTCTTCCCGCAGCGGGACGTCGGCTCCAACGTCGCCTTCGGGCTGCGCATGCGGGGCGTGTCCAAGGCCGAACAGGACGTACGCGTACGGGAGTTGCTGGAGCTCGTCGGGCTGCCCGGGGCCGCGCGCCGGGCCGTCGCCGCGCTCTCCGGCGGCGAGCAGCAGCGCGTGGCGCTCGCCCGGGCGCTCGCGCCCCGGCCCCGGCTGCTGATGCTGGACGAGCCGCTCGGCCAGCTCGACCGCGGCCTTCGGGAACGGCTCGTCGTCGAACTACGCGCCCTCTTCCGCCAGTTGGGTACGACCGTGCTCGCCGTCACGCACGACCAGGGCGAGGCCTTCGCGCTCGCCGACCGGGTCGTGGTGATGCGCGACGGCCGGATCGCCCAGTCCGGGACGCCCCTCGACGTCTGGCGGCACCCGGCCTCCGCGTTCGTGGCCCGGTTCCTCGGCTTCGACAACATCGTGCCCGGCACGGTGAGCGGCGCCGCCGCCGAGACCCCGTGGGGCAAGGTCCCGGTGCCCGACGGCTCGCCCCAGGGCGCGCGGGAGGTCCTCGTCCGCCCGGCGGGCGTCCGGCTCGTGGCCCCGGCGGACGGCCTTGCTTGCGTCGTCGAGTCCCGTACGTTCCGGGGCACGCACGTCGCCGTCCTCCTCCGCCCGGCCGAAGGCCCGCCCCTGGAGGCCGAGCGCGCCCTGCGGGACGCCCCGGAGGTGGGGGCTGAGGTGGGGGTGACGTTCGCGGCGGACGAGGTGGTGGTCCTCGCGGACTAGCGGGGGCTTATCGGGGAGCGCCCGAGCCGGCGGGCTCCCGTGGGGCGGGTGCCGGCTCGTCGTCCGGTGCCGCCGGTTCCGCGCCGTGGGCCTCCGGGGCGCCGTACCAGGCCACCGCGACCGCGCCCGCGACCGCCAGGAGGAAGCCGAGGACGGCCAGCCAGGCGAAGCCCGGGCGGGAGGTGTCGCCGAGCCACCACACCCCGATCATCCCGGGGAGTACGGTCTCGCCGACCACGAGCGCCGCCGTCGCTCCGTTGACCGAGCCGATCTGCAGCGCGACGGTGTGCAGGTACATGCCGCCGATTCCGGCGACGAGGATCGCGTACAGCGCCGGGTCGGTGAGGAGCGCTCCGAGGTCGAAGGGGTCGATGCCGTTGAGGATGCGTACGCCCACGCCGAGCGCGCCGAAGCCGAGCCCCGAGAGCAGACCGGCAAGGATCGCCGCCCGCGCGCCCAGGAGACGTACGACAACGGTGCCGCCGGCCATCAGGAGCAGCGAGATCGCGAGCAGCCACCAGTGCGTGGCGATCGGGGTGTGCCCGCTGCCCTCGGGGCCGGCCGCGGTGGCCAGCAGCACCAGGGCGGAGCAGACCACCCCGATCGAGGTCCACTCCGCGCGGCTCAGCCGGATGCCGAGCAGCCGGACGCTCAGGACCGCCGTGATGACCAGGTTCGCGCTGATCACGGTCTGGGACAGGAAGAGCGGCAGCATCCGGGCGGCGAGCGCGCCGAGGCCGAAGCCGATGAAGTCCAGGACCGTACCGACGACGAACTCCCAGGTCGTCGCCGCCTTCGCGGTCGACGCGAGGCTCGGCCCGCCGCGGCCGGTGAACTGTCCGGAGGCGGCTGCCTCGCGCCGCGCGGACTTGCGCGAGCCGACGGCCTGCAGCACGGAGCCCGTGCCGTAACAGATCGAGGCGGCGACGGCGGTCAGCAGTCCTATGAGCACGGAGTGGCTCCGTTCCGGGAGGCAGGAGGCGGTACGGACTGCCAGACGTGGGATCGGCCGTCGAAGTTGCTTCCTGCGACCCGGTGCTTCAGCTCAGACGGCGGAGCGCCTCCGGGGCCTCGTCGATGGAGTCGACCAGGGCGATCCGCGCCGCCATCGGGCGCTCGGCGGCCAGGGCCTGGAGCAGGGGCCAGGCGGGGAGGCGCTCCGTCCAGTGGGCGCGGTTCACCAGGACCATGGGGGTGGGCTCTCCCCCTCGCCTTCGGCTGGGGGGACCCCCACGCGACTCGTAGTAGTTCGGGGTCGAGTTGTCGAAGATCTCCTGCACCGTGCCGGCCGCGCCCGGCAGGAAGATCACACCGGCGTCGCAGCGGGCGAGCAGGCCGTCCTCGCGGGTGGCGTTGGAGAAGTACTTGGCGATGTGGCCTGCGAAGGGGTTCGGCGGCTCGTGGCCGTAGAACCACGTGGGGATGCCGACCGAGTCGCCGCCCTTCGGCCAGCGGGAGCGCACCTCGAAGGCGGCGCGCGCCCAGTCGGTGATCGACGGGGTGAAGGAGGGCGCCTTGGCGAGGAGTTCGAGCGCCTCGTCCAGGACGTCGTCGGCGTGCGGGGCGGTGTACGCGCCGAGGTTCGCGGCCTCCATCGCGCCGGGGCCGCCGCCGGTCGCCACGGTCAGCCCGTCGCGGGCCAGCGCGCGGCCGAGCCGGGCCGCCCCGGCGTACGCGTCGGTGCCGCGGCCCATCGCGTGGCCGCCCATGACGCCGACGACGCGGGTGCCGACGAGGAGTTCGTCGAGGGCGTCGGAGATGGCGTCGTCGTGGATGGAGCGGAGCATCGACGCGAAGATGTCGCCGTCGGCCTTGGTCTGCTGGAACCAGTCGTACGCGAGGAAGTCGGGCGTCGCCTCGTACCCCTCGTCCTCGACGTGGTCGAACAGTTCGGCGGGGGAGTAGAGGTGGGCGCGGTACGGGTCGAACGGCAGCTCCGGTACGGGTGGGAAGACGAGGGCCCCGTCGGCGCGGACCTTGGCGGCGGCCTCGGGCTGGAGCTCGCAGCCGAGGAAGACGGCGCCGGTGGTGGAGGTGGAGAGCAGGGCGAAGGTGCGGTCGGTGAGGTCCACGGACTGGACGCGGTGGCCTTGGAGGGAGCCGCGGGCGATGACCTCGTCGAACTCGGCGGGGGTGTGGATTTCGCGTTCCTCGCGGTGGGGCATGGGGCCAGGGTAGGGGCCCGGGGTGCGGCCGGTCGTGCGGGGCGCCGCGGCCGGGGTGCGGGGTCTTGTCCGGGGGGGCCGCGCCCAGGGGGCGGGGCCTGTCCGGGCGCCGCGCCCGTGGTGCGGGGCGGTCGGGGCGGACGCGCCCGCCAGGGCGCCCTCGTCCCGTGTGCCCACCCGTCCCGCCCTGCGGGACGATTGCCCACACGGGAGTGTGGGCGGGGGTGGGCGGGGAGCAGCGGGAGCGGGGAAGCCGGGGGTGGGCGGGGAGCAGCGGGAGCGGGGGCACCCGGGGGTGGGCGGGGAGCAGCGGGAGCGGGGGCACCCGGGGGTGGGTGGGGAGTGACGGGAGCGGGGGCACCCGGGCGTGGGTGGGGAGTGACGGGAGTCGCGGAAGCCGGGGGTGGGTGGGGGAGTGGGGAACCCCGGGGTGGGGTGGCCGGCGGGGTGTGGGGAAGCCGGGCGGCGAAGCGGGTCGCGTCAGCCGCCCAGTGGGACTGCTGCCAAGGTGCCTACCAGCCAGGTCAGGGGCAGGAAGATCGTCAGTAGGGCGGCAGCGCGCATCAGGGCTGCTGTGCGGAGGACTGTGGGTGGCGCGCCCAGGCGGACCAGGGCTTCCGTGGTGTGCGCGCGGCACTGCTTGGACTCCAGGGCCGCAGTCAGGAGCGTCGCCGTCGTGCAGGCCATCACCAGCGCCGCGCCCAGGCCGGTCAGCGGGCCGAAGTCGCCCGCCCCGGCGTCGTACAGCGTGGCCGCCGCCACCGCGCCCGAGGCCACCGCGCACACCACGCCGAGCGGGCGCCCGATGCGGCGGGACTCGTCCATCAGGACGCGGCCGGCCAGCAGGCGGGTCGCGCCGGGGCGGACGGCCTGGAGCAGCCGGCCGCACCAGTGGGTGATGCCGGGGCCCGCCATCGCGAGGCCGATCGCGGTGAGGATCCAGCCCGCGAGCACCCCCGCCGGGCTGCCCTCGAAGCGGCCGGGGAGCGGCAGTCCGCCGCTGTCCCCGCCCTGGCCCGCGTACGTCTCGACCGCGAGGCCGACCGCCAGGAGCGCCACGCCCCAGGGCAGGCCCGAGGGGGCCGTCCGCTCCGCGCCCTCGGGAGCCGCCGGGGTCTTGCGGGGGCGCAGGGCAAGGCCGGCGGCCGTGGAGGCGGTCACCGGGAGAATCGCGAGGAGCGTGAGCGCGCCCGCCAGCGGGATCGGCTGACCCGCCGCGAGCAGCTCCGCCGCCGCTCCGTCGAACGGCAGGCCCGTGATGTCGCCGCGCAGGTGCAGGTAGAACAGCAGCGCCACCATCGAGCCGAGCGTGCACGCGACGGCCGTCGAGGCCGCGGCGATCGCCGTGAGCCGCGCCGGGCCGAGCCCGATCGCCGAGAGCCCCGGGCGCGGCCGGGTGCTGGGATCCGTACGGGCCACGGCCACCGCGAAGTGCACGGTGGCGGCCATCGGGATCAGGCACCACAGCAGCCGCAGGGTCGCGGCGGAGGACCGCTCCGGGTGGCCCACGGCGTACCCCAGCGTGCACAGCAGCAGAAAGCCGACCCCCGCGGCCGCCGCGGCGACCAGGAGGCGCCGCAGCAGGACGAGGGGGTGGGTCCCGCGGACTAGACGGAGAGCGAGCACGCGGCGACGCCCTCCGCCCCGGTGGTCGGCGACGCGGTGCCCACCCGGCGCCCGTCGAGCAGGGCGACCGAGCGGTCGGCGAGGGCGGCCACCTCCGGGTCGTGGGTGGCGAGCAGCACGGTGATCCGGTGCGAGCGGGCCGCGGCCGTGAGCGTCCGCAGGACCTGGGCGCCGTCGGCGCGGTGCAGGGAGGCGGTCGGCTCGTCGGCGAAGAGCACGGACGGGGTGGTGACCAGGGCCCGGGCGATGGCGATCCGCTGCCGCTGCGACTGGGTCAGCGCGTGCGGGCGCTTGCGGGAGCAGGCCCCGATGTCGAGGCGCTCCAGCCACTCCAGGGCGGAGGCCTTCGCGGCCCGGTGCGAGACCCCGCGCAGCAGGAGCGGCAGGGCCGCGTTCTCCCAGGCGGTCAGCTCCGGTACGAGTCCTGGCTCGGGGTCGATCCAGCCGAACCGGTCCCGGCGCAGCCGTTCGCGCTGGATCGGGCCCAGGGTGTGGACGGGGCTGCTGTTGAACCAGACCTCGCCCTGCTGGGCGACCGTCTGGCCGGAGAGGCACCGCATCAGCGTGGTCTTGCCGCTGCCGCGCGGGCCGACCAGGGCGAGGATCTCGCCCTCGCGCACGCCGAGGGAGACGCCGGTCAGGACGTCCGAGCCCTCCAGGGTGCAGTGCAGGGAACGCGCCCAGAGCACGTCGTTGTCCGGTGGGGCCATCGCGTACACCTCGATGTCGGATCCGATACTTTCGTTCCCCCGTCCGAGGGAACGAAAGGACGGGCCTGTCGGTCACTGGGCACCGTAAGGATTCAGATCCGTTTGTACGGACAGCACACGGCCCGGGCGGCTGCCATCCACTCGGATGGCCGCACACCCGGGCCGGGGTCACGCCGTGAGGGCGGCGTGAGGTCCTGTGCCGGGGAGGCCGGAGCCTCCCGGGGCGGAACCGTCAGAGCTTGGTCCACGCCTCCGTCAGCACCGAGCGCAGGATGCCTTCGATCTCGTCGAAGGTGCCCTGGTCGGCGATGAGCGGCGGGGCCAGCTGGATGACCGGGTCGCCACGGTCGTCGGCGCGGCAGTACAGGCCGTTCTCGAAGAGCGCCTTCGAGAGGAAGCCGTAGAGCACGCGCTCGGTCTCCTCGTCCGTGAAGGACTCCTTGGTGACCTTGTCCTTGACGAGCTCGATGCCGTAGAAGAAGCCGTTGCCGCGGACGTCGCCGACGATCGGGAGGTCGTGCAGCTTCTTCAGGGTGTCGAAGAAGTTGCCCTCCTGGTCGAGGACGTGCTGGTTCAGGCCTTCCTTGTCGAAGATGTCGAGGTTGGCGATGGCGACCGCCGACGACACCGGGTGGCCACCGAAGGTGTAGCCGTGCAGGAAGGTGTTGTCGCCCTTGTAGAACGGCTCGGCGATGCGGTCCGAGACGATGCAGGCGCCGATCGGGGAGTAGCCCGAGGTCATGCCCTTCGCGCAGGTGATCATGTCCGGCACGTAGCCGAACTTGTCACAGGCGAACATCGTGCCGAGGCGGCCGAAGGCGCAGATCGTCTCGTCGGAGACGAGCAGCACGTCGTACTGGTCGCAGATCTCGCGGACCCGCTGGAAGTACCCGGGCGGCGGCGGGAAACAGCCACCGGCGTTCTGCACCGGCTCCAGGAAGACGGCCGCGACGGTCTCGGGGCCCTCGAAGAGGATCTGCTGCTCGATCTGGTCGGCGGCCCAGCGGCCGAAGGCCTCGGGGTCGTCGCCGTGGATCGGGGCGCGGTAGATGTTGGTGTTCGGCACCTTGTGCGCGCCGGGGACCAGCGGCTCGAAGGGGGCCTTCAGGGCCGGCAGGCCGGTGATGGAGAGGGCGCCCTGCGGGGTGCCGTGGTAGGCGACCGCACGCGAGATGACCTTGTACTTGGTGTGCTTGCCCTGCAGCTTGAAGTACTGCTTGGCGAGCTTCCAGGCGGTCTCGACGGCCTCGCCGCCACCAGTGGTGAAGAAGACCTTGTTCAGGTCGCCCGGGGCGTAGTCGGCGAGGCGCTCGGCCAGCTCGACGGCCTTGGGGTGCGCGTACGACCACACGGGGAAGAACGCGAGCTCCTGGGCCTGCTTGTACGCGACCTCGGCCAGCTCCTTGCGGCCGTGCCCGGCGTTGACCACGAAGAGACCCGCGAGACCGTCGAGGTAGCGCTTGCCCTTGTCGTCGAAGATGTAGGTGCCCTCACCACGCACGATGGTGGGGACGGGGTTGTTCTCGTACGACGACATGCGGGTGAAGTGCATCCACAGGTGGTCGTACGCGGTCTTGGACAGGTCCTGGGTCACGATTATCGAGTTCCCCACATGTAGGTCTGCTTCTTGAGCTTGAGGTAGACGAAGCTCTCCGTGGAGCGCACGCCGGGGAGGGTGCGGATGCGCTTGTTGATCACATCCAGCAGGTGGTCGTCATCCTCACAGACGACCTCCACCATCAGATCGAACGAGCCCGCGGTCATCACCACGTACTCGCATTCGCTCATGGCAGTCAGGGCCTCCGCCACCGGATCGAGGTCACCCTCGACGTTGATGCCGACCATCGCCTGGCGCCGGAGTCCCACGGTGAGCGGGTCGGTGACGGCGACGATCTGCATGACGCCCTGATCGAGCAGCTTCTGGACGCGCTGCCGTACGGCTGCCTCGGACAGGCCCACGGCCTTGCCGATGGCGGCGTACGGGCGGCGGCCGTCCTCCTGGAGCTGTTCGATGATCGCCAGGGAGACGGCATCGATCGTCGGGGACGAACCGGAACCGGTTCTGGAGTTCGTGCTTTGACTGGCCACGCCCACACTGTGCACCGAGACTCGTCGGTCTCGCAACCCCAAAGCGATGAAATTCGTTGTTTGAGCGATCGAATCTCACCGAATCCGAAGTTGGCGCGTGCTGGACCTGTCGAAAGCGTCAGGGAAGCGACTACGCTTGGGGTGTCTCGGCAAATGGGACACCGCACGAGGACGTGCGACCGAACGTGACAGGAGGGGTGGCAAAGTGACCACCGAGCTGCGCCGGCTGCGTAACTACATCAACGGGGAGTTCCGGGACGCCGCCGACGGACGGACCATCGATGTGGTCAACCCGGCCACGGGCGAGGTCTTCGCCACGTCTCCGCTCTCCGGCCAGGCGGACGTCGACGCCGCCATGGACGCGGCGGCGGCCGCGTTCCCGGCCTGGCGCGACACCACGCCGGCCGAGCGCCAGAAGGTCCTGCTGAAGATCGCGGACGCCTTCGAGGAGCGCGCCGAGGACCTGATCGCCGCCGAGGTCGAGAACACCGGCAAGCCGGTCGCTCTCACCGCGAGCGAAGAGATTCCCCCCATGGTGGACCAGATCCGCTTCTTCGCGGGTGCCGCCCGGATGCTCGAGGGTCGCTCGGCCGGCGAGTACATGGAGGGCATGACCTCCATCGTCCGCCGCGAGCCCGTGGGCGTCTGCGCCCAGGTCGCGCCGTGGAACTACCCGATGATGATGGCCGTGTGGAAGTTCGCCCCGGCGCTCGCCGCGGGCAACACCGTCGTCCTCAAGCCCTCGGACACGACCCCCGCGTCGACCGTCCTGATGGCGGAGATCATCGGCTCCATCGTGCCCAAGGGCGTCTTCAACGTCATCTGCGGCGACCGCGAGACCGGCCGCTCCATGGTCGAGCACCCGACGCCGGCGATGGCCTCCATCACCGGTTCGGTCCGCGCGGGCATGCAGGTCGCCGAGTCGGCGGCCAAGGACGTCAAGCGCGTCCACCTGGAGCTGGGCGGCAAGGCGCCGGTCGTCGTCTTCGAGGACACCGACATCGCCAAGGCCGTCGAGGACATCTCCGTGGCGGGCTTCTTCAACGCGGGCCAGGACTGTACGGCCGCGACCCGTGTCCTCGTGCACGAGTCCATCCACGACGAGTTCGTGACGCAGCTGGCCAAGGCCGCCGCCGACACGAAGACCGGTCAGCCGGACGACGAGGACGTGCTCTACGGCCCGTTGAACAACGCCAACCAGCTGAAGCAGGTCTCCGGCTTCATCGAGCGCCTCCCGGCCCACGCCAAGGTCGAGGCCGGCGGCCACCAGGTCGGCGACAAGGGCTACTTCTACGCCCCGACCGTCGTCTCCGGCCTCAAGCAGGACGACGAGATCATCCAGAACGAGGTCTTCGGCCCGGTCATCACGGTCCAGTCGTTCCGTGACGAGGACCAGGCCCTGGAGTACGCCAACGGCGTCGAGTTCGCGCTCGCCTCCTCCGTCTGGACGAAGGACCACGCCCGCGCGATGCGCATGTCGAAGTCGCTCGACTTCGGCTGCGTGTGGATCAACACCCACATCCCGCTGGTCGCGGAGATGCCGCACGGCGGCTTCAAGAAGTCCGGCTACGGCAAGGACCTCTCGGCGTACGGCTTCGACGACTACACGCGCATCAAGCACGTCATGACGTCGCTCGGCTAATACCCTCGCTCCACCGCGTCGACGATCGCGGTCCTGTGGCCCTCGGGCGGCGGGGCCGCGATCGTCGTCTGTGGGGCGGGTGCGTCCGGCGGGCGCGTCGGGCGGGTGTGTCGGGCGGGGCTCAGCCCCGCGTCTCCTCCTCCACCGGCAGCCACAGCTCGGCGTCCGCCTCGGTGCCGTCCGCCGAGAGCCGGATCCGGGCGATCTCGGGGCCGGGACGGCCGCGGTACGGGTTCGACGGGAACCACTGCGTGTAGATGTCCCGCCACAACTCCTGGATCGCCTGCGGGGCCGGCCCCGAGGTGGTGAAGACCGCCCAGGTGCCGGCGGCGACCCGCAGGACGTCCACGCCTTCCGGCGGGGCCGCGTCCGTGATCACCCCGTGGTAGTAGTCGAGTTCCGTGCCCTCGGCGCGGCTGGGGTCCAGGTCGTCGCAGACCGCGACGATGCCCTGCGGCTCCTGGTCCGACAGCGCCTCCAGGCGCTCCAGCGTCGGCTTGTCGATCCCCCGGACGAAGTCCATGATCGCCTGGTTCGGTCCCAAGTGCACCAGCGGGACCCGGGCCTTGGGGCCGACGACCGTGAACGCCGGCTTCTCCTTGATGCGGTGACGCATCGTGCTGCTCCCTTCGACGGTGAGACGGAAGGCCATCCGGGGCTGGGAGCTGAGCGCGGCGCCGGTCCGCCGGGCCTCGCCGGGACCGACGCCGTGCATGGCGCGGAACGCCCGGGCGAACGCCTCGCCCGAGCCGTACCCGTACCGCACGGCGATGTCCAGCAGCGTCTCCCGCACCGCGAGCACCTCCGCGCCCGCGAGGGTGAGCCGCCGGCGCCGTACGTACTCCGACAGCGGCATGCCCGCGAGCGCCGAGAACATCCGGCGCAGGTGGTACTCCGACGTGCCCGCGATCCGGGCCAGCTCCGTCACGTCGACGGGCCGGTCGTCGTCGGCCAGGTGGAGCTCGATGTGCTCCATCGCCCGGTTGAGCCTCTCCAGCACGCCCCGGTTCCTTCCTCTTGACGACCACCACGCTAGGCAGCACCCAGGGTGCCCGACCCGACATCCTGTGCCCGATCCTGTCGGGTGATCGACAGGGTGTCGGGGGCGCGGTCGTTCCGGCGCACGGAGCGTCCATTGTCCCGTCGTGGCCGGGCCGGGATGCTGCTCGGATGAGAGCGACAGCGAGGAAGAACATGTCCCGCCGGTCCCTGCTGCGCGGGATCGGGGGCGCCGGGGCGGTGGCGCTGCTCGCCGGCTGCGGAGTACCGGCCGCCTATGTGGAGCCGGGGCGGCGGGCGGGCCGGGACCTGTCCGCGCGGGACCTTACGCTCGACTTCGCCAACTGGCCGCTCTACATCGACACCGATGACGACGACACCTCGAAGCGGCCGACGCTGGACGCGTTCGCGGAGCGCTCCGGGATCTCCGTGCGGTACACCGAGGAGATCAACGACAACGACGAGTTCTTCGGCAAGATCAGCCCGGCGCTGATGAACCACCAGGAGACCGGCCGGGACCTCATCGTCATGAGCGACTGGATGGCCGCCCGGTTCGTCCGGCTCGGCTGGGTGCAGGAGATGGACCGGGCCGCGCAGCCGAACATCAGCCGGTACCTCGACCCGCAGCTGCGCTCGCCGGCCTTCGACGAGGGCCGGCTGCACACGGTGCCCTGGCAGTCCGGGATCACCGGCATCGCGTACAACCGCAAGAAGCTCGGCCGGGAGATCCGCTCGGTCAAGGACCTGTGGCGCGCCGAACTGCGCGGGAAGGTCACCCTGCTCTCCGGGCTCGACGAGTCGTTCGCACTGCTCATGCAGGGCAACGGGGTCGACGTCACCAAGTGGACCGCCGACGACTTCCACGCGGTGTGCGAGCAGATCGAGGAGCTGGTCGCCGAGCGGCACATCCGCCGCTTCACCGGCAACGACTACATCAAGGACCTGTCGACCGGCGACGTCCTCGCCTGTCAGGCGTACTCGGGCGACGTCATCCAGCTCCAGGCCGACAACCCCGACATCGAGTTCGTCGTCCCCGAGGAGGGCGCCGAGCTGTGGGCGGAGTCGCTGATGATCCCCAACCTGGCGCAGCACAAGACGAACGCCGAGAAGCTGGTCGACTACTACTACGAGCCGGAGGTCGCCGCCGAGTTGGCCTCCTGGGTCAACTACGTCTGCCCCGTCCCGGCCGCCCGCGACGTCCTCGCCGACTCCGACGACGAGGAGCTGGCCGCGCTCGCCGAGGACCCGCTGATCTTCCCCGACGACGAGATGCGGGGGCGGCTCGCCATCGCCCGCGACATCACGTCGGAGGAGCGGACGGAGTTCGCGAAGAGGTGGAACTCGATCGTCGGACTCTGACCCCGGTCCCCCGTTTTTGAACGCGTTCATGAGGGGCGTAGGGTGTTGTCATGAGCGAGGCGAGCGGGCCTGTGGCCCTTCTTCGGCGTATCCGTGTGTGGCTGATCCTCTTCGTCGTCTGTCTGGTGCTCAGCGGGGTCACCGCCTTCCCGCTCGTCACCGAACTGCGCTTCATCGAAGGCGCGCTGACGTCCTGGGCGGCCCCGGTCGGGGAGCTGTTCCCCGGCCTCGTCGAGTGGATCGCGCGCGTGCGCGTCGGCCTCGACATGGCCGACGCGCAGTACCCGTTCCTGCTGTACGGCAACGACTGGCTGGCCTTCGCCCACCTCGTCATCGCCGTCGCCTTCTACGGGCCCTACCGCGACCCGGTACGGAACATCTGGGTGATCGAGTTCGGGATGATCGCCTGCGTCGGGATCATCCCGCTCGCCCTGATCTGCGGGCCGATCCGCGACATCCCCTTCTGGTGGTCGGTCATCGACATGTCGTTCGGGGTCTTCGGGATCGTCCCGCTGCTCCTCGTACGCAGGCTGATCAAGCGACTTGAGGCAGTGCAGGAGGCGCGGGCCGTGGCCGGTGCGCCTCGGCCTCAGGCCGTCGGCGGTCCGTAGGCCGCCACCATCAGGGCCAGGGCGACGCTGTTCATGTCCTGGCCCTTCGCGTCCGTGGAGTTGACGCTGTACACCAGCGTGCGCTCGCCGTTCCTGGTCGAGGCGATCGCCGCGTTGTAGCCCCAGCGGCCGCCCGTCTTCCCCCACACCTCCCGCCCGCCGAGCCGCTTCATCGAGAGCCCCACGGAGTACGCGGCATCCGCGCCGCTCTTGAAGTCCTGCACCTTCGGCAGCGTGAACATCTCCTCCAGGAGCGGCCCGCGCACCACCCGGCCCTGGAACAGCGCCCGCGTGAACCGCTCCAGATCGGCCGTCGTGGAGATCAGGTCGCCCGCCGCCCAGCCGTCCGACGCGCCCCACACCGACACGTCCCGCAGCCCGGTCGTGCCGTCCGCGAGCCGCATCGACTGGTAGCCGTGGTTGTGCGGGCCCTTGATGCGCGGGGCGGCCCCGGGCAGGTACGTGCCGCGCAGCCCGAGCGGGCCGAGGACGCGCGCCTGGACCTGGCGCTCGTACGAGTCGCCGGTGACCCTCTCGATCAGCAGACCCGCGATCGTGTAGCCGATGTTGAGGTAGTGCTGCCGGGTCCCGGGGACGAACTCCGGCTGCTTCGCCGTCGCCGAGCGGACCATGGCGCGCGGGTCGTGAACCTCGAAGCGGTTCGAGTACCACTCCTCGACCGTGGAACCGGGGAAGTCGGGCGCCGGTATCCCGTGCGTGTGGTTCAGCAGCTGGCGGACCGTCACCGTCCCGTACCGGGCCGGGATCAGCTCCGGCAGGTACGAGCGGGCCGAGCGGTCCAGGTCGAGCCGCCCCTCGCCCGCCAGCTGGAGGGCGACCGCCGCCGTGAACACCTTGGTCACCGAGCCGGCGCGGAAGCGGGCGTCCGGATCGGCCGGGCGCATCGACTCCAGGTCGTGCACGCCGGAGGTGCCTCGCCAGGTGCCTTCCCGGCCCCCGATCCGGACGAGCGCGGCCGTCGCGTCCTTCGAGGGGAGGCCGGCGATCACCGCTTCGAGGGCGGCGTCCGAGGCCGGCGCGACGGACGATGCCTGAGCAGCCGTCGCGGGCAGGACTGCGGGCCCTGCCGCGACACCCAGGACGAGGGTCGCGGCGAGCAGGGCGCGGGTACGTGCGTTCATGGTCGACTCCGTTGGTGCGGTCCGCTGTTCTCCTACGCCTCACACCCTGCCGACCTGCGACGATCCACGGATCGCCGGAGGGGGGGATCTTCCGCCGCCCGGCTCATCCCCCGAGCGGGGGAGAGCCCGCCGTGACCAGGCCGCTCTCGTACGCGCAGATGACCGCCTGGATCCGGTCCCGCAGCCCCAGCTTCGCCAGCACGTTCCCCACGTGCGTCTTCACGGTGTGGTCGCTGACGACCAGCTCCGCCGCGATCTCCGCGTTCGAAAGCCCCCGAGCGAGGAGCAGCAGCGTCTCGCGCTCGCGGGCCGTCAGCGCGTCGAGCCGGGGGTCGGGCCGCGGCGCGCTCTCGCGGCGCGTCGGGCGGGTGTACTCCTCGACGAGGCGGCGCGCCACGGACGGGGCGAGCAGCGAGTCGCCCCGCGCCACCACCCGTACCGCGTGCACCAGATCGTCCCTGCGGACGTCCTTCAGGAGGAACCCGCTCGCGCCCGCGTGCAGCGCCTCGTAGACGTACGCGTCCGAGTCGAAGGTCGTCAGCATCACGCTCCGGCAGCCGCTCTCCGCGCTGATCGCCCGGCAGGCCTCGATGCCGTCCAGGCGCGGCATCCGGATGTCGAGCAGCGCCACGTCGGGGGAGTGGCGGCGCACCGCCTCCACCGCCTCCGCGCCGTCGCCCACCTCGGCGACCACCTCGATGTCCGGCTGGACGTCGAGGATCATCGAGAAACCGCTCCGGACCAGCTCCTGGTCGTCGGCCACCACCACCCGGATCGTCACGTCGCCACCCTCGTCGTGGTGCGCACGGGGAGTTCCACCCGTACCTCGAAGCCCCGGCCGTCCGGACCCGGGCCCGTCACCGCCGTACCGCCGTGCGCGGCGGCCCGCTCGCGGATCCCGACGAGCCCGTGCCCCTCGCCGCCCGCGGGCCGCGCGCCGCGCCGGGGTCCGCGCCCGTCGTCCGTCACCACGACCTCCACCACCCCGTCCTCGTACGCGAGTCGTACGGCGGCCGTCCGCGCGCCCGCGTGCTTCACCACGTTCGTCAGCGCCTCCTGCACGATCCGGTGGACCGTCGCCCCGACGGCCGCCGGAAGGGCCCGGACCCCGCCCGTCGTGTCGTACGTGACGTCGAGACCGCTCGTCCGCACCCGGTCCACGAGCGCGGGCAGCCCGCCGAGGTCCGGCTGCGGCTCACGGGGCGGCGGGGCGCCTTCCGCGCCCTCCGTCCCGTCCCGCAGCACCCCGAGCATCCGGCGCAGCTGGTCCATCGCGTCCCGGCCCGTCGCGGAGATCGCGTCGAACGCGGCCTCCGCCCGCTCCGGAGCCGCCCGCACCGCCACCGGTCCCGCCTCCGCCTGCACGACCATCAGGCTCACCGCGTGGGACAGGATGTCGTGCATCTCCCGTGCGATCCGCGCCCGTTCGCGCGCCGCGGCCCGCTCCGCCTCGACGCGGTGGGCCCGCTGCCGGGCGTCCGTCAGCCGGCCGAAGACGTACGCCGCCGCGAACACGAAGAGGGAGAAGGTCAGTTCGCGCGCCGAGCCGGTGTTGAGCCACACCGACACCGGCACCGCGACCACGAGCAGCAGCACGGTCGCCCGCCGCTGCCACGGCGGCGCGAGCGCGGCGATCGTGTGGACGATGACGAGCCCGGTGTACGGCAGTGGCTGGCCGGGGCCTTCCACCGCCAGCTCGTAGAGCGTGCTGGTCGCCAGGATGGCGAGGAGGACGGCCAGCGGGGCGCGCCGCCGCCAGACCAGCGGGAGCACGGTGAGCGTCGTCAGGCCGTACGCCGTCCAGGTCGCCGGCGGCAGCTCGGGGGCGCGCGGCACGACGAACGGCATCGTCATCGCGGCCTGCACGAGCAGCGCGATCCCGACGTCCACGGCGAGCGGATGCTCGCCCCCGAACAGCCGGGCGCGCTCGCCCAGCCCCCGTACCCACCCCCGTATGTCCCCCGGTGTGCCCACTACGGCTTCCGGCCCACCGCGCCGAACTGCGCCACCTCGCTCGCCGGGGCGAACCGCCAGCTCGCGCAGGAGACGATCCCCGGCTCCAGGACGTCGAGGCCGTCGAGGAAGGAGGCGAACTCGGCGCGGGTGCGGGCCGTGATCGGCGGGGTCGCGTTCTCGTTCCAGAACGCCATCGCCGCCACGTTCCCCTCGCCGCCGAGCTCCGGCTCAAGGGTCGGGTGGGTCAGCACGAGGTACGAACCGGAGGGGACGGCGGCCATCAGCGTCCGGACGATCTCGCGGGCCTCGTCGGTGTCGAGGACGAAGTTGAGGATGCCGAGCATTATCACCGCGACCGGCCGCGACAGATCGAGAGTGCGGCTCGCCGCCTCCACGATCCGCCGCGGGTCCCGCGCGTCCGCGTCGACGTAGTCGGTGACCCCCTCCGGGGCACTGGTCAGCAGCGCGCGGGCGTGGGTCAGGACGATCGGGTCGTTGTCGACGTAGACGATCCGCGACTCCGGGGCGATGCGCTGGGCGACCTCGTGGGTGTTGTCGGCGGTCGGCAGGCCCGTACCGATGTCCAGGAACTGCCGCACCCCGGCCTCGGCCGCGAGATGTGTGACCGCCCGGCCGAGGAACGCCCGGTCCGCGCGGGCGACTTCGCCGATGCTCGGGTAGAAGCCGGTGACCTGGTCGCCGACCTCCCGGTCCACCGGGTAGTTGTCCTTGCCGCCCAACCAGTAGTTCCACACACGGGCGTTGTGGGCGATGTCGGTCCGGATCCTGTCGATCCCTGTCACCTCGGCGTACCCCTTCGCAGCTCGGCGGCGAGCGCGTCCACCCGGTTGGTGGTGATCGCGTCCACTCCGTGGGAGAGGAGCTTACGCATGGTGCGCCGGGTGTCCGCGGTCCAGGCCGAGACGAGGTAGCCGTCCCCGTGCACCCGCTCCACCAGGTCCCGACTCAGCACCCCGAAGCGGTAGTTGAGCCAGCGGGGCCGGACCGCGTCGAGCAGGGCGGCCCGGGGCGGGGCGAGCGAGTTCCAGGTCAGCGCGATTTCGGCGGCCGGGTCGGCGGCCCGTACGTGGAGCATCGCGACGCCGCCCGCGCAGTAGTAGACGCGCTCGGCGGCGCCGCACTCGCGGACCGTACCGACGATTCGGCGGACCGACTCCTCGTTCCCGCCGGGCAGATCGAGCATCAGCCGGTACGGCCCCGCCGCGATCAGCGCCTCGCGCAGGGTGGGCACGCCGTCGTACGTCAGCTCCCGCACCTGCGCGAGAGTGAGCGCGGAGAGCGGCCGGTCGTGACCCCACAGCCGCCCCAGCGTGTCGTCGTGGAGGAGGACGGGAACGCCGTCGCGGGTGAGCCGTACATCGATCTCGACGGCGTCCGCGCCGCCCTCGATCGCCGAGACGATCGAGGGCACGGTGTTCTCGCGGACGCGGTACGGGTCGCCGCGGTGGCCTACGACAGTGACGTGGTCCATGCGGCCATTGTGGCGGCTGAGGGCCGTCCCTACCGGCCTGCCAGCCACTTCTCCGTGTAGGTGTCGATCTCGGCGGCGATGCGGGCCTTGCCGGCCGGGTCGAGGAAGGAGGCCTCGACCGCGTTCTTGGCGAGGGCCGCGATGCCGCGCTCGTCGAGCTCCAGGAGGCGGGCGGCGACGGCGTACTCGTTGTTGAGGTCCGTACCGAACATCGGCGGGTCGTCGCTGTTGATCGTCACCAGGACGCCGGCCGCCACCATCTCCTTGATGGGGTGCTGGTCAAGGTCGGCGACCGCGCGGGTGGCGATGTTGGACGTCGGGCAGACCTCCAGGGCGATCCGGTGCTCCGCCAGGTACGCGAGGAGCTCCGGGTCCTGTACGGAGCTGGTGCCGTGGCCGATGCGCTGGGCGCGCAGGTCCTTCACGGCGTCCCAGATCGTCTCCGGTCCTGTCGTCTCGCCCGCGTGCGGGACGGAGCGGAGGCCGGCCTCGATCGCCCGGTCGAAGTACGGCTTGAACTGCGGGCGCGGCACACCGATCTCCGGGCCGCCGAGCCCGAACGACACCAGGCCCTCCGGGCGCAGCTCGACGGCGAGCCGGGCGGTCTCCTCGGCGGCCTCCAGGCCGGCCTCGCCCGGGATGTCGAAGCACCAGCGCAGGATGACGCCGAGCTCGTCCTCGGCGGCCTTGCGGGCGTCCTCGATCGCGGCCATGAAGGCGCGCTCGTCGATGCCGCGGCGGGTCGAGCTGAACGGGGTGATGGTCAGCTCGGCGTACCGGATGTTCTGCCGGGCCATGTCCCGGGCGACCTCGAACGTCAGCAACCGGACGTCCTCCGGGGTGCGGACGAGGTCCACGACCGAGAGGTAGACCTCGATGAAGTGGGCGAAGTCGGTGAACGTGAAGTAGGCGGCGAGCGCCTCGGGGTCGGTCGGAACCTTGGAGTCCGGGTGCCGGGCGGCCAGTTCGGCGACGATCCGGGGGGAGGCGGAGCCGACGTGGTGGACGTGCAGCTCGGCCTTGGGCAGCCCCGCGATGAAGGTGTGCAGATCGGTCATCGGATCATCGTAGGCCGGGCGGGACCCGGGCAGGGGGGAGGTCGTAGCATGGCGTGACCACGATGGGGGAGGCCCATGTCTGAGAACAGCGACCAGCCGCGGGGCGGGTACGACCCGGCGGACCCGTGGGCTCCGCCGAACCGCGACGGGGTGGAACTGAGCAAGCCGGCGACGCCCGCGCCCACGCCGCAGGACCGTCCGCCGGTCCACGACCAGCCCACGATGACCGCGATGCCGACGGGCGAGGTTCCGCCGCCGCCGGTGGCCCCGGGCGGGCCCGCGCCGACGAGTTCGTACGGCTACGGCTACCCGACCGCGCCGCCGGTCACGCCGGTGGCGCCGGTCGCGTCCTCGGGGTACGGCTACCCCGGCTACCCGGGCTACGGGACGGGCGGGGCGGTCGGCGGCTACGGCCAGCAGGGCTGGCAGCAGCCCCCGTCCAACGGCATGGGCACGGCGGCGATGGTGCTCGGCATCATCGCGGTGGTCGGCTTCTGCATGTACGGACTCGGGATCGTCCTCGGCATCCTGGCGCTGGTCTTCGGCGTCATAGGCCGCAAGAAGGTCACCCGGGGCGAGGCGAACAACGGCGGCATGGCGACGGCGGGCATCGTGCTCGGCGCGATCGGCATCCTGGTCAGCTCGGTGTTCCTCGGCTTCATCATCTGGGCGATCGCGCAGGGCGAGGAGTACGGCAGCGACGCGGACGACCCGTTCGCGACGAGCCTGGTCGTCGAGAACCGCTAGCGGGTACCGGTTTCGGTACGCAGAAGGGCCCCGCGCTTCCAAGGCGCGGGGCCCTTCTCCGTACCCGGGTCGGCCCGCTCTCAGCCGCCCCGCAGCCTCTCCCGCGCCTCCATGAGGGCGAAGCCCAGGAGGTTCAGGCCGCGCCAGCGGGACGGGTCCGTGGCGCGCGGGTCGTCCGCGGCGAGGCCGATGCCCCAGATGCGGTCCACGGGGCTGGCCTCCACCAGGACGCGGCCGCCCGTGCCGAGCAGGAACGCCCGCAGCCCCTCGTCCGAGGCGAACTTGTGGACGCTGCCCTCCACCACGATCCCGAAGCGCTCCCGCTCCCACACCGCCTGGTCGAAGCCGCGCACCAGGCGTCCGGCCTTCTTCGCCTCCGCGGGCGTACGGGAGGACAGCGCGGCGCGCTCCGCCTCCGGGTCGCCGAAGAGCCGGGCCTTCGCCGCCATCATCCAGTGCTCGGCGGTCGCGTACCGCACGCCCTCGACCTCGAAGGGTGACTCCCACCATTGGCTGAGACAGCTCGCCGAAAGCTGCCCGTCCGGGCTCGGCCGGTGGCCCCAGAAGGGCAGGAACTTGACCTTCTCGCCCTGTCTGACCTGCTGCGTCAATGTCTCGATCTGCCCCATGCATGGCAGTCTGGCAGCCGCCACGGACATTCCGTATGGAGATTTTCCATGGCCCTCGACACATGGTCGACCGATTCCGTCGCGTAACCAAAAGGCAACAACGGAATCACTTGTTGGTCGGATATCCCTCTGTCAGGATCGGCACTCAATTCGAGCTGGAACAACGGAGAGCGTCATGGGCAACCGCTTCCAGGTGACCGACCGCTTCGCGGACGGCGCACAGTACATCGGCGGGCGTCTTCGGCCCGGGACCTCGGAGGACGAGCACAGCGTCGTCGATCCGGCCACGGGGGAGAGCGTCTACACCTACACCCTCGCGTCCACCGCCGACGTGGACGACGCCGTCGCCGCCGCCACCGAGGCGTTCCCCGGCTGGGCGGGCGCGACCCCCGGCGAGCGCTCCGACGCGCTGCACCGCTTCGCCGGCGTCCTCGCCGAGCGCGCCGACGACTTCGCCCACGTCGAGTCCCTCCAGTGCGGCAAGCCGATCAAGCTGTCCACCGAGTTCGACGTCCCCGGCACCGTCGACAACACCGCCTTCTTCGCGGGCGCCGCCCGGCACCTCCAGGGCCAGTCCGCCGGCGAGTACAGCGGCGACCACACCTCGTACGTACGGCGCGAGCCCATCGGTGTCGTCGGCTCCATCGCGCCCTGGAACTACCCGCTCCAGATGGCCGCGTGGAAGATCCTCCCGGCCATCGCCGCCGGCAACACGATCGTCCTGAAGCCGGCCGAGCTCACCCCGCTCACCTCCCTCCTGTTCGCCCAGGCCGCCACCGACGCCGGCATCCCCGACGGTGTCGTCAACATCATCAACGGCGCGGGCCGCGTCGCCGGCGAGCACCTCGTCGGCCACCCCGGCGTCGCCATGACCTCCTTCACCGGCTCCACCCCGGTCGGCAAGCGGGTCGCCGAGATCGCCACCTCCACCGTGAAGCGGCTCCACCTCGAACTCGGCGGCAAGGCCCCCTTCGTCGTCTTCGACGACGCCGACCTGGAGGCCGCCGCCCACGGCGCCGTCGCCGCCTCCCTCATCAACACCGGCCAGGACTGCACCGCCGCCACCCGCGCCTACGTCCAGCGCCCGCTCTTCGACGCCTTCGTCGCCCGCGTCGCCGAACTCATGGAGACCGTCCGCCTCGGCGACCCCTTCGACGCCTCCACCGACCTCGGCCCGCTCATCAGCCACACCCAGCGCGACCGCGTCGCCGGCTTCGTCGACCGCGCCCGCGGCTACGCCACCGTCGTCACCGGCGGCCGGATCCCCGGCGGGGAGCTGAAGAACGGCGCGTACTATCTCCCCACCCTGATCACCGGGGCGGCCCAGGACAGCGAGATCGTCCAGTCCGAGATCTTCGGGCCCGTCCTGGTCGCCCTGCCCTTCGACAGCGACGACGAAGGCCTCCGGCTCGCCAACGACACCCCGTACGGCCTGGCCGCCTCCGCCTGGACCCGTGACGTCTTCCGCGCCAACCGCGCCACCCGCGAGATCAAGGCGGGATGCGTCTGGGTCAACGATCACATTCCGATCATCAGCGAGATGCCGCACGGCGGCTACAAGGCCTCCGGGTTCGGAAAGGACATGTCGGCGTATTCCTTCGAGGAGTACACGCAGGTCAAGCATGTGATGTACGAAAACACCGCGGTCGTCCGGAAGGACTGGCACCGCACGATCTTCGGAGACCGGTAGTCCTCCCCAACCCCCGGAAGGCACAGCGCATGGACCAGTACGAGCCCGACAGCCTGTCCGCCGCGCAACTCGCGGCGATGCGACGCAGTCTGACGAGTGGCCGGGGTGCCCTCACCCGCCGTTCGATGCTGCGCGCCGGAGGCGTCGGCGCGCTCACGATCGGCGGCCTCGCGTCCCTCGGCGCGTGCGGCATCCCGCCGGCCAAGCGCGAGGGCGAGGGCCCCGCGTCCACCGACTTCTCGGCCAAGGAGAAGCAGCTCAGCTTCTCCAACTGGACCGAGTACATGGACGTCAGCGAGGACGAGAAGTCCCGCCCGACCCTGGAGGCGTTCACCCAGCGCACCGGGATCAAGGTCAAGTACACCGAGGACATCAACGACAACGTCGAGTTCTTCGGCAAGATCAAGCCGCAGCTCGCGGCCGGACAGGACACCGGCCGCGACCTGATCTGCGTCACCGACTGGCTCGCCGCCCGCCTCATCCGGCTCGGCTGGGCGCAGAAGCTCGACGCGGCCAACCTGCCCAACGCGTACGCGAACCTCTCCGCGCAGTTCCGCCGCCCCGACTGGGACCCGGGCCGTGCCTACTCGTACCCGTGGACCGGCATCTCCACCGTCATCGCCTACAACACCAAGGCGACCGGCGGGAAGAGGATCGACTCCGTCACCCAGCTCCTGGACGACCCCGCCCTCAAGGGCCGGGTCGGCTTCCTCACCGAGATGCGCGACACCGTCGGGATGACCCTGCTCGACATGGGCAAGGACCCGGGGAAGTTCACCGACGCCGAGTACGACCAGGCGATAGGCCGGCTCCAGAAGGGCGTCGACAAGAAGCAGATCCGCCGCTTCACCGGCAACGACTACACCTCGGACCTGGACAAGGGCGACCTCGCCGCCTGCCTCGCCTGGGCCGGTGACGTCATCCAGCTCCAGGCCGACAACCCGGACATCCAGTACGCGATCCCCTCGGCCGGCTACATCACCTCCAGCGACAACCTGATGGTCCCGGCCAAGGCCCGGCACAAGGCCAACGCCGAGAAGCTCATCGACTACTACTACGAGCTCCCGGTCGCCGCCCAGCTCGCCGCGTACATCAACTACGTCTGCCCGGTCGACGGGGTGAAGGACGAGCTCGCCAAGATCGACCCCGAGCTCGCCTCCAACACGCTGATCCTCCCCGACAAGGCCATGGCCGCGAAGTCGCACGCCTTCCGCTCGCTGAGCAGCCAGGAAGAGACGGCGTACGAGGAGAAGTTCGCCAAGCTCATCGGCGCCTGAGCCCCCTGCCGTCCACCTCTTACGAACCCTGGGATCGCAACCCATGACTGACAAGAACACCGGCGGCGACGTCCGTCTCACCGGCATCAGCAAGACGTACGGCTCCTTCACCGCCGTCCACCCGCTCGACCTGACCGTCCCGCAGGGCTCGTTCTTCGCGCTTCTCGGCGCCTCCGGCTGCGGCAAGACGACCACGCTGCGGATGATCGCCGGCCTCGAGGACACCAGCACCGGCTCGGTCTTCCTCGGCGACACCGACGTCACCGACCTCCCGCCGTACAAGCGGCCGGTCAACACCGTCTTCCAGTCCTACGCGCTCTTCCCGCACATGGACATCACCGAGAACATCGCCTTCGGTCTGCGCCGGCGCGGCATCAAGTCCGTCAAGAAGCAGGTCGACGACATGCTGGAGCTCGTCCAGCTCGGCGACAAGGCCCGGCACAAGCCGCACCAGCTCTCCGGCGGCCAGCAGCAGCGCGTCGCCGTGGCCCGCGCCCTGATCAACCACCCGCAGGTCCTGCTCCTCGACGAGCCGCTCGGCGCGCTCGACCTCAAGCTGCGCCGCCAGATGCAGCTGGAGCTCAAGCGGATACAGACCGAGGTCGGCATCACCTTCGTGCACGTCACCCACGACCAGGAGGAGGCCATGACCATGGCCGACCAGGTCGCGGTGATGAACGGCGGCCGGGTCGAGCAGCTCGGCGCCCCCGCCGACCTCTACGAGAACCCGCGGACCACGTTCGTCGCCAACTTCCTCGGCACCTCCAACCTCATCGAGGCCGAGGTCGCCGAGACCGGCGGATCCGACCTGGTCGTGACGGCCGGCGGCGGCAAGCTCCGGCTGCCCGCCGACCGCTGTTCGGCGACCGTGCGCACCGGCGGCCAGGTCCTCGTGGGCGTCCGCCCCGAGAAGATCTCCCTCACCCACGCCGACGACGCGGCCTCGATAGCCGACGGCCGCAACAAGGTGACCGGCCGGATCGCCGACTCCTCCTTCATCGGCGTCTCCACCCAGTACGTCGTGAACTCGCCGGCCGGGGCCGAACTCCAGGTCTACGAGCAGAACATCGAGCGCGACGCCCGCCTCCGCCCCGGCGCCGAGGTCGTCCTGCACTGGAACCCGGCCCACACCTTCGGGCTCGACGCGGCCCAGGACATCGACGCGGGCGTGGAGACGGTGGAGGACGCCGGATGAGCACCTCCACCCTCACCAAGGAGGAGGAGACCGCGCCGACCGGAGCACCGGTGACGCGGAAGCCCTCCACCCGCAAGCGGCTCGTCCCGTACTGGCTGCTGCTGCCCGGCATCATCTGGCTGCTCGTCTTCTTCGCGCTGCCGATGGTCTACCAGGCCTCGACCTCCGTGCAGACCGGCTCCCTGGAGAAGGGCTTCGAGGTCACCTGGCACTTCCAGACCTACTGGGACGCCTTCCAGGAGTACTGGCCGCAGTTCGTCCGCTCCCTGCTGTACGCCGGTACCGCCACGCTCCTGTGTCTGCTCCTCGGCTACCCGCTGGCGTACATGATCGCCTTCAAGGCCGGCCGCTGGCGCAACCTGGTCCTCGTCCTCGTCATCGCGCCCTTCTTCACCAGCTTCCTCATCAGGACCCTGGCCTGGAAGACGATCCTCGCCGACGACAGCCTGGTCGTCGACGCGCTGAACGCGCTGCACGTCCTGGACGTGACCAGCTGGCTCGGCTGGACCCAGGGCGACCGCGTGCTCGCCACCCCGATGGCGGTGGTCTGCGGTCTGACGTACAACTTCCTGCCCTTCATGATCCTGCCGCTCTACACCTCCCTGGAGCGGATCGACGGCCGGCTGCACGAGGCAGCGAAGGACCTGTACGCGTCCCCCGCCACCACCTTCCGCAAGGTGACGTTCCCGCTGTCGATGCCCGGCGTCGTCTCCGGCACCCTGCTCACCTTCATCCCGGCGAGCGGCGACTACGTCAACGCCGAACTCCTCGGCTCGACCGACACCAAGATGGTCGGCAACGTCATCCAGTCGCAGTTCCTGCGGGTCCTCGACTATCCGACGGCCGCCGCGCTGTCCTTCATCCTCATGGCGATCGTGCTGCTCATGGTCACCGTCTACATCCGCCGCGCGGGAACGGAGGACCTGGTCTGATGCGTTGGATCCGTCGGAACCTTGTCGTCATCGCGGGCCTGCTGACGCTCGCGTACATGATCCTGCCGAACATCGTCGTGATGGTGTTCTCGTTCAACAAGCCGAACGGGCGGTTCAACTACGCCTGGCAGCGCTTCTCCCTCGACGCCTGGAAGGACCCGTGCGGCGTCGCCGATCTGTGCGGCTCGCTCACCCTGTCCCTGCAGATCGCCGCCTGGGCCACCCTCGGCGCCACGATCCTCGGCACGATGATCGCCTTCGCTTTGGTCCGCTACCGCTTCCGGGCGCGCGGCGCGATCAACTCCCTGATCTTCCTGCCGATGGCCATGCCCGAGGTCGTCATGGCCGCCTCCCTGCTCACGCTCTTCCTCAACATGGGCGCCGAGCTCGGCTTCTGGACGGTCCTGATCGCCCACATCATGTTCTGCCTGTCGTTCGTGGTGACGGCCGTCAAGGCGCGCGTGATGTCGATGGACCCGCGCCTGGAGGAGGCCGCCCGCGACCTCTACGCGGGGCCGGTGCAGACCTTCGTACGGGTCACGCTGCCGATCGCCGCCCCCGGCATCGCCGCCGGCGCGCTGCTCGCCTTCGCGCTCTCCTTCGACGACTTCATCATCACCAACTTCAACGCGGGCTCGACCGTCACCTTCCCCATGTTCGTCTGGGGCTCGGCACAGCGCGGTACGCCCGTCCAGATCAACGTCATCGGCACGGCGATGTTCGTCATTGCTGTACTGGTGGTGGTAGCCGGACAGATCATCACGAACCGGCGCAGGAAAACAGCGACAAGCTGAGATGACCCCGAGCAACACCTGAAGGAGTTGGAAACCATGGCCCCACGCGCCATGCGTCTCGCTGCCCAATCTCTCTCCGACGCCCAGCCCGTCCCCTTCTGGCTGGAAGACCCCGGCAAGCCCGGAGCCCTGCCCGCCCTCACCGGCACCGAGAAGTGCGATCTCCTCGTCGTCGGCGGCGGCTACAGCGGACTGTGGACCGCGCTCCTCGCCAAGGAGCGCGACCCCTCCCGGGATGTCGTACTGATCGAAGGCCGCGAGGTGGGCTGGGCCGCCTCGGGCCGCAACGGAGGCTTCTGCGCCGCCTCCCTCACCCACGGCTTCGGCAACGGGCTCGCCCGCTGGCCGGGCGAGCTGCCGAAGCTGGAGGAGCTCGGCGAGCGCAACCTCGACTCCATCGAGGCGGCGGTCGCCCGCTACGGCCTGGACTGCGACTTCGAGCGCACCGGCGAGATCGACGTCGCCACCGAGCCGTACCAGGTGGACGAGCTGCACGAGGTGTACGAGGAGATCGAGCGGCTGGGTCTCGCCGACGGCCTCGACCTCCTCGACGGCGACGCGGTCCGCGCGGAGGTCGACTCCCCGACCTTCCTCGGCGGCCTGTACGACCGGCGCGGCGTCGCCATGCTCAACCCGGCGAAGCTGGCCTGGGGCCTCAAGCAGGCCTGCCAGGACCTCGGCGTACGGATCTACGAGAACACCCCGGGCCTCGACCTGGTCTCCGTCGGCGCGGGCATGGGGGTGCGCACCCCGTACGGCAGGATCCTCGCCCGCCGGGTCGCGCTCGGCACCAACGTCTTCCCGTCGCTGGTCAAGCGGGTCCGGCACTACACCGTCCCGGTCTACGACTACGCCCTGATGACCGAGCCGCTCTCGCCCGAGCAGCTCGCCGCCGTCGGCTGGAAGAACCGCCAGGGCCTCGGGGACAGCGCCAACCAGTTCCACTACTTCCGGATCACCGCCGACAACCGGATCCTGTGGGGCGGCTACGACGCGATCTACCGCTTCGGCGGCAAGGTCAGCGCCGAGATGGACCACCGCCCGGAGACGTACCTGAAGCTCGCCGAGCACTTCTTCCACTGCTTCCCGCAGCTGGAGGGGCTCCGCTTCAGCCACGCCTGGGGCGGCGCGATCGACACCTGCTCGCGTTTCTCGGCCTTCTTCGGTACGGCGTACCAGGGCAAGGTCGCGTACGCGGCGGGCTTCACCGGCCTCGGCGTGGGCGCGACCCGCTTCGGCGGCGACGTGATGCTCGACCTGCTCGCCGGTGAGCGCACCGAGCGGACCGAGCTGGAGATGGTCCGCTCCAAGCCGCTGCCGTTCCCGCCGGAGCCCATCGCCTGGGCGGGCATCGGCCTCACCAAGTGGGCGCTCGCCCGCGCCGACGAGAACGGCGGCCGGCGCAACCTGTGGCTGAAGGCCATGGACCGCGTGGGCCTCGGCTTCGACAGCTGAGGTTTCTCAGGCGCTCTTCGATGCCCCCGTCGGCCCTCCGGCCGACGGGGGCATCTCGCTCTCGCCCTCGGTGTCGACGTGCGGCAGGATCCGGTCCAGCCAGCGCGGCGTCCACCAGGCCGACTTGCCGAGCAGCGTCATCACGGCGGGCACGAGCAGCAGGCGCGCGACCGTCGCGTCGATGAGCACGCTCGCCGCGAGACCGAGGCCCATCATCTTGATGACGATGTTGTCGTTGAGGATGAAGGCCGCGAAGACGCTCACCATGATGAGCGCCGCGCAGGTGATGACCCGGGCCGTGATCTCCAGGGCGTGCGCCACGCTCGCCTTCGCGTCGCCGGTGCGCAGCCACGCCTCGTGGACCCGGGACAGCAGGAAGATCTCGTAGTCCATGGACAGGCCGAAGACGATGGCGAACATCATCATCGGCACGTAGCTCTCGATGGGCACGTCGCCGGAGACGCCGAGCGCCGGGCCGCCCCAGCCCCACTGGAAGACGGCGACGACCACGCCGTACGAGGCCGCGATCGACAGCAGGTTGAGCACCGCGGCCTTGAGGGCGACGAGCGGGCCGCGGAAGACGACCAGGATGACGAGGAACGCCAGGGCCACGACCACCGCGATGATGAGCGGCAGCCGGCTGGAGACGATGTCGAGGAAGTCGACCTGCGCGGCGGTGGTGCCGGTGACGTACGTGTTCGCGGTGGTGCCGCTGACCGCCTGCGGGAGGACGTCGTCGGTGAGGTGATTGGTCAGGGACGTGGTCTTCTCGTCCTGCGGGGCGGCGACCGAGTAGGCCGTCGCGAGCAGGACGTCGCCGTCCGAGGTCGGCGTCAGCGGGGTGATCAGGAGGGCGTCGGGAACGTCGGTGAGCGCCTTCTGCGCCTGGCTCGCCAGCGAGGAACGGTCGGCCTCGGCGACCGAGGTCTGGTCGATCACCAGCGTGAGCGGCCCGTTGGAGCCGGGCCCGAAGGCCGCGGTCATCAGGTCGTACGCGCGTCGGTCGGTGAAGGACGTCGGGTCCGCGCCGTCGCCGATGTGTCCGAGCTGGATGGAGAAGAGGGGGATGGCGAGCACGGCGAGGACGACGACACCCGAGGTGAGGAACCACCAGGGACGGCGTTCCACGCGCTGGGCGTAGCGGTGCCAGGTGCCGGTCCCCTCACCGGTGGTCTCGTCGACCTCGGCCACGGGCTCGCGCAGGTGGATCCGGTCGATGCGGCGCCCGATGAGCCCCAGCATGGCCGGGACGAGCGTGAGGGCGCCGATGACGGCCGTGACCACGGTGGAGGTCGCCGCCAGACCGAGCAGTCCGATGAAGCTGAGACCGGAGACCCAGAGGCCGCACAGGGCGATGATGACGGTGCAGCCCGAGACGAGGACGGCCCGCCCGCTGGTCGCCGTGGCGACCCCGGCCGCCGTCACCGGATCCTGACCGTTCATCAGCAGCTGCCGGTGCCGGGTGATCAGGAAGAGGGCGTAGTCGATGCCGACGCCGATGCCGATCATCGTGGCCAGAGTGGGGGAGACGGTCGCGAAGGTCCACACGGAGGCGAGGAGACCGAGCGCCGAGAGTCCGCACAGGGCCGCCACGAGCGCCGTGACCAGGGGGAGCACGGCGGCGATCAGACTGCCGAACCCGATGATCAGGACGACGATCGCGACGCCGAAGCCGATCGCCTCGCTCACCCGGTCGTCCGCCTCGGGCCGGGCCAGTTCACCGAGCGAACCGCCGTACTCGACCTGGACCCCGGCGGCGCGCAGGGGCTCCACGGCGTTGTCCACCCCGGTCAGGTAGGCGTCGCCGAGGGTGCTGGGCTGCACACTGAAGCGGACGGTGATGTACCCGGTCTTCCCGTCGGTGGACAGGGGCCCGACGTTCGGCGTGCCCGGGGGCGGGGTGGGCGGCTGGCTGCCGGGCGCCGGCAGCGGGCTCGTGGCGTTGAGGACGTCCGGGAGCTTCGTCAGCGAGTCGACGGTGGACGAGATCTGGCCGCTGACGTCGGTGAGCGGCTTGGCATCGTCGTACAGCACGATCTGGGCGCTGTAGCCGCCGGCGGCGGGCTCGTGCGCGCGGAGCACGTCGAGCCCCTCCTGGGACTGGGTGCCGGGCAGCGAGTAGTTGTCGGAGTACTCGCCGCCGTACGCGTTGTTCAGCGCGATCAGGGCGCCCAGCGCCACGACCCAGGCCACGAGCACGACGACGAAGTGCCGGGCCGACCACTCGCCCATCCGCCGCAGCAGACCTTTGCTCCGAGGGGTCGGGTTCGACATGGGGGCTCCCGGGGCGAGTGCGGCGCGCGTACGGAGAGTCATACGAACACGCGGCGGCGGGCGGGCCCGGGAGCCGCCGACCCGGACCAGCGCTCTCCACCCGAACGGGCGCGCGCCGAAGGGTGAGGGGCGCAGTGCGGGCGGTACGCGCCCCGGGCGCACCCCAATCGCATGCGATGTGACCCAGCTCACTACCAACTCGTGGCCCGAACCCGCGTAATGATCGTCACCGAGCCCGCTCTCTGCGTGTGGACACCGTGTCCGTACAGGGAAGGGAGGCCGTAGGCCATGACTGGTTCGGGGGCGGCCAAGACCGCGGTGGAGTGGCTGGCGTCGGTGGCACCGGATCCCGACGCCTGCCGCTGGGAGTGGGAGCGCAATCCGCTGGGGATCGCGCTGCTGCCGGCCGGCAGGCGGTGGGACGTACTGATCCTGCCGGGGGAGCTCGGGTACCCCACGCTCGACGTGCTGACCCGGCTCGTGGACCGCCCCGGCCCGGTCCTCGCCGACTTCGGGGAGGCGCGGATGGGCTTCTTCGTCCCCCCGGGCACCGCCTCGCGCTGGCTCGGCACGGGCGTGCGCAGCGCGGGCCGCGGCACCTGGATCGTCGTCCCGTACCCCGGCCGGACGACCGGCGGCGTCCGCTGGCTGGTGACCCCGGACGGCAGCGGCACCCTCAACGACGCGGCGCTCCTGGAGATGGCGATGCACGAGGCGGCGGGCGGCCTGGCGCGGGGGGAGGACGGGCAGAGGCCCTGACCGGACGGAGAGAGGCCCTGACCGGATGGGTCGACGTCTCGCCCGGGCGGACAGAGGTCTTGACCACTTGATTGGTCTGGACCATGCTGTGGCGCGCTCGTTCCACCTCGATTCCCCCACCCCCGGAGGCAGTTGTGGACCGCACCACAGAATCCCGAGGTACAGCACGTACCAGACGTACCGGACGCCGAGGCGGCAGGCCGCTCGTGCTCGCCCTGGCGGGAGTGCTCGCCGCCGGCGGGCTCGTCGCCCTCACCCCCGTCGCCCAGGCCGCCGACTCCGAGCTGGCCCGCAACGGAGGCTTCGAATCCGGCCTGGACGGCTGGAGTTGCACGGCGGGCAGCGGAGCCGTCGTCCCGTCCCCCGTGCACGGCGGGACCAAGGCCCTCCTTGCGACCCCGGCCGGCAGCGACCAGGCCAGGTGCTCCCAGACCGTCACCGTGAAGCCGAACTCCGCCTACACGCTCAGCGGTTGGGTGCGCGGCAGCTACGTCTACCTCGGCGCGTCCGGCACCGGGACCACCGACGTCTCCACCTGGACCCAGTCCGCCCCCGACTGGCAGAAGCTCAACACCACCTTCACGACCGGCGCCTCGACCACCTCCGTGACCCTCTACACCCACGGCTGGTACGGCACCGGCGCCTACCACGCCGACGACATCTCCCTCTTCGGCCCCGGCGGCGACCCCGTCCAGATACCGGCCGTCCCCACCGGCCTCGCGGCGGGCTCCCCGACCTCCTCCTCCGTACCGCTGTCCTGGCCCGCGGTGCCCGGAGCCACCTCCTACAAGGTCTACCGCGGCGGCGTCCTCGTGGCGACGGTCACCGGCACCTCGTACACCGCGACCGGCCTCGCGCCCTCGACCTCGTACAGCTTCCAGGTCTCCGCCGTGAACAGCGCGGGCGAGTCGGCCAGGTCCGGGGCGGTCTCGGCGACCACGACGTCCGGCGGCGGCGGGAACCCGGGCCTGCCCGCCCACGCGCTCGTCGGCTACCTCCACGCCAGCTTCGCCAACGGCTCCGGCTATACCCGGATGGCCGACGTCCCCGACTCCTGGGACGTCATCAACCTCGCCTTCGGCGAGCCGACCTCGGTGACCTCGGGCGACATCCGCTTCTCGCTCTGCCCGGCCACGGAATGCCCGACGGTCGAGTCCGTCGCCGACTTCAAGGCGGCGATCAAGGCCAAGCAGGCGGCCGGCAAGAAGGTCCTGATCTCCATCGGCGGCCAGAACGGCCAGGTCCAGCTCTCCACCACGGCCGCGCGCGACGCCTTCGTCACCTCCGTCTCGAAGATCATCGACGAGTACGGACTCGACGGTCTGGACATCGACTTCGAGGGCCACTCCCTGTCGCTCAACACGGGCGACACGGACTTCCGCAGCCCCACGAGCCCGGTGATCGTCAACCTGATCTCGGCGATCAAGTCCCTGAAGGCCAAGTACGGCGCGGACTTCGTCCTGACGATGGCCCCGGAGACCTTCTTCGTCCAGCTCGGCTACCAGTTCTACGGCTCCGGCCAGTGGGGCGGCCAGGACCCGCGCGCCGGCGCCTACCTCCCGGTCATCCACGCCCTGCGCGACGACCTCACCCTGCTCCACGTCCAGGACTACAACTCGGGCCCGATCATGGGCCTCGACAACCAGTACCACTCCATGGGCGGCGCGGACTTCCACATCGCGATGACCGACATGCTCCTCACCGGCTTCCCGGTCGCCGGCAACACCGACCGCGTCTTCCCGGCCCTCCGCCCCGACCAGGTCGCCATCGGCCTCCCGGCCTCCCCGAACGCGGGCAACGGCCACACCACCCCGGCCGAGGTCAACAAGGCCCTCGACTGCCTCACCAAGAAGACGAACTGCGGCACCTACCAGACCCACGGCACCTGGCCCGCCCTGCGCGGCCTGATGACCTGGTCGATCAACTGGGACCGCTTCAACGGCGGCGAGTTCAGCCGGAACTTCGACACGTATTTCGGATAGGCACTGCCAACTGAAGCCGACGGCACGCGGTACGCACGGAAGGGCCGGCCGCGCGGCCGGCCCTTCCCGCTGCCTCAGCCCGCCGTCGCCGTACGCGCCTGCAGGCCCGCGCGGTGCAGAGCCCGGGTCATGGCCGGGAGGTCCGGGGCGCCCCCCTCCTCGGAGGTGGCGAACGTCGCGAGCAGCTCGGGGGTCAGGCTGTGCCGCTCGGCGTGGGTCAGGAGGGTCTCGGCGGCCGCCCCGTCGTAGCGGACGTGGTCGTCCAGCAGGCGCAGGGCGTCGGTCCGGTCGGTGAAGCGGCTCATGCCGCAGTCGAGGCCGTCGTCCTTCAGGTCGTCCGGGTACGGTGCGCGGGCCCAGGCGCCGTCCTCGTACCAGTAGACGCAGCCCAGTTCGTTGCCCGCGAGGCGGTCGCGGAGCTCCTCGTACGGGAGCCAGTCGGGGCCGCCCGCCAGCATGTCGACCGGCGGCGTGTGCCACTTGCAGTCGCTCGACTCGTCCTCGCCGAAGAGCACCCACCGGCCCTCGCCGACGCGGGAGAACGTCCACCAGGTGCAGCCGGAGTCGTCGAGGTGGAGCCCCTCGTCGTCGATCCAGCAGCCGGTCCGGTACCTCGTGCTCTCCTCGGCCTCCGTGGTCGCCTGCACGACGGCCACCAGGGCCCACCGCGCCCACAGCACCTCGGGGGACGGCAAGTCTTGGGGGAGGCCGGGTCGTTGGATCGTCATCTCTGCTCCGGGTCGTCGCTCACGAACGTGAGGGGCGACCGTACCGCTCGGCGATCACCGGCCAGCGCAGCAGGGGCACGCAGAGGGCGAGCGAGGCCAGGACGTCCAGGGGCCAGTGGTAGCCGCGGAGGATCAGGCCCGCGCCCGTCAGGGCCGTCAGGAGGGCGGCGAGGGGGAGCAGGCGGCGGGAGACCAGCAGGGCCGCGCCCACGTACGCCACCATCGCCGTCGCCGTGTGGCCCGAGGGGTAGTAGCCGGCCGCCCAGGGTTCCAGGGGGCCCGGGCGGGCCGTCCACTCCTTCAGGGGGATCACCAGGAGCGGGACGGCGGCCATGGTCACGCCCGCGAACAGGGCTTGGGCGCGGCGGCCGCGCCACACCGCGTACGCCATCGCGCAGGCCAGGACCGGGAGGGCGACCGTCATGTTGCCGAGGTCGGCGCCGAGTTCGGAGACGGGGCGCGGGACGAGGTCCACGAGGGAGCGCGAGACGCGCTCGTCCAGGCGGGCCAGGGGGCCCTCCACCAGGACCTGCCAGGTGACGACCGCCAGCAGGACGACCGAGAAGAAGACAGCCGGACGCCCCGGAACAGGGGGGGTGGTTCCGGGGCGTCCGAGGTGATCGGGCTGCCGCGCGCCCCGGGGGGTGTGGGGCGGGCGGACGTCCGATCGGTGAGGAGTTCCGGAGCGCGAGGCTCCAGTGGTGTGCGCCAGGGCGCGACCAGGACGGGGCTGGGGAGGCTCCGGCCTGTTGTCGCCCGCAGTCTCCTGCGAGCGGGGTGTTTCTCTCATCTGCAGAAACCGTACGGCAGACACAAGGGGACCGACAGCCGGATCTCCATCCCGCCATCGGCCCCCCACACTCTCTTCACACCGCGTCTGATCGGATCAGATCTGGCCGAACGCGTTCTCGATGACGTCGAGACCCTCGTTCAGGAGGTCGTCGCCGATGACCAGCGGCGGCAGGAAGCGGAGCACGTTGCCGTAGGTTCCACAGGTCAGGACCAGCACGCCCTCGGCGTGGCAGGCCTTCGCGAGCGCGCCCGCGGCCTCCGGGTTCGGCTCCTTGGTCGCGCGGTCCTTGACCAGCTCGATGGCGATCATGGCGCCGCGGCCGCGGATGTCACCGATGGCGTCGAACTTCTCCGCCATCGCCGACAGGCGGGTCTTCATGACGGACTCGATGTGCTTCGCCTTGGCGTTGAGGTCGAGCTCCTTCATCGTCTCGATGGAGCCGAGCGCGCCGGCGCAGGCCACCGGGTTGCCGCCGTAGGTGCCGCCCAGGCCGCCGCCGTGCACGGAGTCCATGATCTCGGCGCGGCCGGTGACGGCGGCGAGCGGCAGACCGCCCGCGATGCCCTTGGCGGTCGTGATCAGGTCCGGGACGATGCCCTCGTCCTCGCACGCGAACCACTGGCCGGTGCGGCAGAAGCCGGACTGGATCTCGTCGGCGACGAAGACGATGCCGTTGTCGTTGGCGAACTTCACGATCGCCGGCAGGAAGCCCTTGGCCGGCTCGATGAAGCCGCCCTCGCCGAGGACCGGCTCGATGATGATCGCGGCGACGTTCTCGGCGCCGATCTGCTTGGAGATCTGGTCGATCGCCTGGGCGGCGGCCTCGGGGCCGCAGTTCTCGGCGCCGGTGGGCCAGCGGTAGCCGTAGGCGACCGGCACGCGGTAGACCTCGGGGGCGAACGGGCCGAAGCCCTGCTTGTACGGCATGTTCTTCGCCGTCAGCGCCATCGTGAGGTTGGTGCGGCCGTGGTAGCCGTGGTCGAAGACGACGACGGCCTGGCGCTTGGTGTACGAGCGGGCGATCTTGACCGCGTTCTCGACGGCCTCGGCACCCGAGTTGAAGAGCGCGGACTTCTTGGCGTGGTCGCCCGGGGTCAGCTCGGCGAGGGCCTCGCAGACCTCGACGTAACCCTCGTACGGCGTCACCATGAAACAGGTGTGGGTGAAGTCGGCGAGCTGCGCGGCGGCGCGGCGCACGACGGCCTCGGCGGAGGCGCCGACGGAGGTCACGGCGATGCCGGAACCGAAGTCGATCAGGCGGTTGCCGTCGACGTCCTCGATGATGCCGCCGCCGGCCTTCGCGGTGAAGACGGGCAGCACGGAGCCCACGCCGCCGGCCACGGTGTCGAGGCGGCGGGCCTGAAGCTCCTGCGACTTCGGGCCGGGAATGGCGGTGACGACGCGCCGCTCCTGCGGGACAGCGTTCATGCGAGGCTCCTGGGGTGTTCTGGACGCTCTTGTGGGTTTCTTCCGCAGGCTAGGCGCGGGGGCGGGACACGGGCATGCGCCGATCGGGAGTGTTGCGGGGTATGTCGTTGTCCGGTCTGGACATGGCGGCGGGGAAACCGCTCCGGGCCGGGCCGTGCCCACTAGATTGACGGTGGCACAGATGCGGCGACCTGGCTGGTCAGGGGGCAGGGGTTTCATGGAGACCGAAGGCACGTACGAGTCACGCGACACCCGGGGGAGCGGCGAGCCGCGTGAGCCCCGGGGAGGCGCGGTTCCGCGCCCGGCGGGGCCGCCTGTGCCGGCAGGCCCGCCCGCGCCGTCCGGGCAGTCGGGCCCGCCCGCGCCCTCCGGCCCTCCGCCCCAGGCGGCTTCCGCGGCTTCCGCGAGGGCTGCCGCGGCGCCGTCCCGCGTACCGGCGCCGCCGTCCCACGCGCCCAGCCGGCTCGGGGTCGCCGAGTGGCTCCGGATCCCGCGACCCTCCGCCGCCCCCGGCGTCTGGCGGCTCGGGCACCGCGAGCGGCCCGCGCAGGAGCCAGACCTCGTGCCCGGCCGCCAGCTGGTGACCGGCGCGTTCGTCGCGTACCTCTGCGGCTGGCTCCTCTGGTCGCTCCTCTGGAACGGCTATCTGGAGGGGTGGTGGATCTTCGTGAACGACTGGTGGCTGCTCCCCATGCTCTGGCTCGTCCCCGACGAGTGGCGCAACCCCGTGAGCCCCGACTTCGAGGTCTACGTCGGCGCCACCTACCTCTGGTACGCGATCCTCCTCGCCCTCTTCGCCGTCGGCTTCGGCCGCGTCGGCAACTGGCGCGAGGTCTGGCAGCGCTACGGCGTTCCCGTCTGGCCGCTCTTCGTGCTCCTGCCGGGCGTCTGGCGCGACATGCCCCGTACCGTCACCTGGCTCACCTGGGTCTCGAACCTCTACTACGTCCTCCTGATCGCCGCCCTCGTCGCCGCTGTCGGCCGGGTCGGCGCCTGGCCGGCCGTGCGGCGACGCCTCGGAACCGGTGACTCCGCGTCCGCCGCCCCGCCGGCCCCGCCCCGGCCCGAGGCCGACCCCGCCGCCTGGCCCGAGCTGCGGGACGCCGGGCTGCCCGAGGCCGCCGACCGGCTCGCCGAGGCGACCCGGCAGGGTGCGCTCGGGGACGTCGACTACGCCCGGATCCGCCGGGCCTGGCAGGGCGTACGGACCCGGCCCGAGCGCCTCGCCGCCTTCACCGAGGCCGTCCGCACCCGGGGCGCCGCCGCCTGCGGTCACCCCTCGGGCCTGCGCGACCTGCCCGTCCGTACCGCCACCCACGACCTCGCCACCGGCCAGGTCCTCATCGGCACCGCCGCCGACCACCCGCGCAACCCCTACGCCCGGCGCACCACCGGCGTCGCCCTGGAGCCGGCCGTGCTCGGGACCTCGCTGCTCGCCGTCGGGCCCGCGGGCGCCGGGAAGACCGTCCGGCTCGTCCGGCCCGTCGTCGAGGCGCTCTGCCTGCAGGCCCTCGCCAACCGGGCCGCCGTCGTCGCCGTCACCGCCCAGGGCGCGGGGATCGGCCCGGACGACTCCTTCGACGTGGTCGTCTCCGTCGGGCGGCCCGGGTCCACCCACGACCTGGACCTGTACGGCGGCTCCGACGACCCCGACGAGGCCGCCCGGATCCTGGCCGAGGCCCTCGTCGGGGACCTCACCACCGACAGCCGCCGGGCCGGCACCGCGCTCGCCCAGCTGATCGGCCCGTTCCGGACCGCGCACGGCCGCTTCCCCGGCGTGCCCGAGCTGCGCGAGCTGCTCGCCGGGACGCCCGAGACGCTCGGCGCGCTCCGGGCCGCCGTCGCCGACGACCCCGCCCAGCTGCGCGAGCTCGACGCGCGGCAGCGCCAGGCGGACCGCGGCGACGAGGCGGGTGTCCTGCTCGCCGAGCGCATCGCCTTCCTGGACCGCCCGGCCTTCGCGGGCTTCTTCCGCACGGAGGGCGAGGGAGCGAAGGGGGACGACCGTCCGCAGTTCTCCCTCCGGGCCGTGGAGCACCCGCTCCGCGTCCGCGTCGACCTGCCCGAACGCGGGCACGCCGAGGCTTCCCGGATCGTCTCCCGGCTGTTGCTCGCCCAGTTCGCGGAGGCCGCCCTCGCCCGCCGCGACCGCTCGCTCTTCGCCTGCCTGGTCCTCGACGACGCGACGTACACCGTCACCGGCGACTCCGTACGGGCGCTGCAGCGGCTGCGTTCGGCCAACGCGGGCGTCGTGCTCGCGCTCCGCAGCCTGGAGGACGTACCGGAGGCGCTGCGCGGGCCGCTGCTCGGCGCGGTCGGCTGCCGGATGGCGTTCGCCGGGATCGCGCCGTGGGACGGCGGGCGGTTCGCCGAGACCTGGGGCACCGAATGGGTGCAGACCCGGGACGTCACCAACCGGCAGATCATCTCCGACGAGCCGCTGACCAAGGCCCTGCACTTCATGCGCCGCCTGGTGACCGGCCGGGCGGCGACGGCGGAGGCCGTGACCGTACGGGAGGTGGAGCGCGAGCGCTGGTCTTCCTCGGACCTCGCGCACGCCGTCCCCGCCGGGCACGCGGTGCTCTCCCTGACCCACGTCCGTGGCGAGCACACGCCACCGCTCCTGGTGGACCTGCGGGGCTGACGGGCCGAGGTCGGCAAGGGCGCATTGTGGCCGAGGCGGTGCGCGGGGTGGCCGAGTCGAGCCGAAGCGGGCACGCGCGGGCCCTGGCACAATCGAGGGCGCCGCTCGGCTGAGCGGCGACCCCTCCCCAAAGGTCCGACGGTCCCCAATGCCGCCCACCCTCGCCTCCCTCGCCCAGCACTCGGCGCTCAAGCTCACCGTGCGCGCGGGTGAGGACCGCCTCGACACCCCCGTGCGCTGGGCCCACGTCAGCGAGCTCGCCGACCCCGTCCCCTACATGGAGGGCGGCGAGCTGCTGCTCACCACCGGACTCACCCTGGACGCCGAGGACGCCGAGGCGATGCGCCGCTACGTCCGGCGGCTGCTCGCCGCGGGCGTGGTCGGGCTCGGCTTCGCCGTCGGCGTCAACTACGACGACATCCCGCCGGCGCTCGTGGAGGCGGCGGGGGCGGAGGGTCTGCCGCTGCTCGAAGTACCGCGCCGGACCCCGTTCCTGGCCATCAGCAAGGCGGTGTCGGCGGCCATCGCGGCCGACCAGTACCGGGCGGTCACGGCGGGCTTCGAGGCCCAGCGGGAGATGACCCGGGCGGCGCTCGCGGAGGGCCCGGACGCCGTCGTCGCCCGGCTCGCGGCGCACGTGGACGGCTGGGCCGCGCTGTACGACACGTCCGGGACGGTCCTCGCCGCGTCGCCCGAGTGGGCGGCGCGCCGGGCCGCCCGCCTGACGCCCGACGTCGAACGGCTCCGGGAGCGGCCCGCGCCCGCGAGCGCGGTCGTCGGCGGCACGGAGGACCGGGTCGAGCTCCAGTCCCTGGGCACGGGGCGGCGGGTCAGGGGCGCGCTCGCGGTCGGCACGGGCGCGCCGCTCGGGACGGCGGAACGGTACGCCGTGCACTCCGCGATCGCCCTGCTCACGCTGACCACCGAGCGGTCGCGCTCGCTGCAGGCGGCGGAGGCGCGGCTCGGGGCGGCGGTGCTGCGGATGATGCTGTCCGGGCAACCGGACCACGCGCGGGCGGTCGCAGGGGACCTCTACGGCGGGCTCCTGGACGCCCCCTTCCGCCTGCTCATCGCCGAGCAGGCGGCGGGGGAGCGGGAGGGCGAACCGCCGCTGCCGGAGCTGGCGGAGGCCCTGGAGTCGGCGGCGGCGCGGGCGGGCGAAACGGTTCTGACGGTCCCGGAGGGCGAGGAGCGCCTGCTGGTCCTGGCCGGGGACGGCGGGGCGGTCGTCTCGGCCTGCGAGGCGTACGCGGAACGGGACGCGGAGGAGACCGGCGTCGTCGTCGGGCTCTCCGCCCCGGCGGGCCCGATCGCGGCGGCGGCCGCCTACAAGCAGGCCGAACAGGCCCTCTCGGTCGCGCGCCGACGCGGCAAGGCGCTGGTCGAGCACGAGGACCTGGCGGCCGGCTCGGTTCTTCCCCTGCTGGCCGACGACGCGGTCCGCGCCTTCGCGGACGGCATGCTCCGCGCCCTGTACGAACACGACGCGACCGGCCGCGGCGACCTGGTCGCCTCCCTCCGCGCCTGGCTCTCCCGCCACGGCCAATGGGACGCGGCCGCCGCCGACCTCGGCGTCCACCGCCACACCCTCCGCTACCGCATGCGCCGAGTCGAGGAGATCCTCGGCCGCTCCTTGGACGACCCGGACGTCCGCATGGAGTTGTGGCTGGCCCTCAAGGCCACAGGCACGGACGCGGACACCCGCTGAGGGCGATGCGCGACGGGCGGGCCGAGCGCCTGGCTTGAGGCGCACCCGCACGGCGAGGGCTTGGCTTGGGGCGCGCCCGGGCGGCGAGGGCCGGGCTTTGAGGCGGCACCCGCGCGGCAAGGGCCCGGCTTGGGGCGCACCCGCGCGGCCCAGGGGCCCGGTCTGAGGCGGGTCGGGGCAACCCGCGCTGGCCCTGGGACGAAGGTGCCCCCGCCCGCCGCTCGCACCCACGCGGGACGCGAGCGGCCGGATCGGCGGCGATGGCGGGCACGGCACCGAGCGCCGAGGACGCGGCCTGAAGCGCGTCGGAGCGGTCCTGGGGCCGAGCCCCGGTTCGGGAAGGGGCGGGGTGGGGGAGAGCCCGCCGCAGGCGCCCCCCAGAACCCGCACCCGCACCCGCCCGCCGAACCCCATCAGCCACCCCTCATCGCCCCCCACACGCCCTGAAATCCCCTTCCCCTGCCCGAACTCGGGCAGTTTTCCTGGTCATTCGCCCCCGAACTCCCTAATCTCCTGCGCATGACAAGCCCCGCCGAACCGGCTCACGAGGTCCGATCCGACCCCCAAAAGCCCGGAACCGACCCCGCCTCCACCCCCACCCGGCGGATATCCGGCGCCGTCTGGGCCGCCCTCGGGATCGTGTACGTCGTCTGGGGGTCGACGTACCTCGGGATCCGGGTCGCCGTCGAGACAATGCCGCCGTTCCTCTCCGCCGCACTCCGGTTCGTCGTCGCGGGCCTCCTCCTCGTCGCCCTGATCGCCTGGCGCCAAGGCCCCTCCGCCCTCAAGGTCACCCGTGCGCAGCTCGGCTCCGCCGCCCTCGTCGGGCTGCTCCTGCTCCTCGGCGGCAACGGCCTCGTCGTCCTCGCCGAGACCTCGATCCCCTCCGGTCTCGCCGCCCTCCTCGTCGCCGTCGTCCCCGCCTGGGTCGTCGTCCTCAAGGCCGGATTCGGTGAGCGCCCCACCGCCGGAGGCGTGGCCGGAGTCCTTCTGGGCCTGGCCGGCCTCGCGATCCTCACCCTCCCCGGAGTCAGCGGAGACGTCCGCATCGGCGGCGTCGTCCTCGTCGTCATCGGCACCCTGGCCTGGTCTGTCGGCTCCTTCTCCTCCTCGCGCATCCAGATGCCCGCCAACCCCTTCACCGCCAGCGCGTACGAGATGGTCGCCGGCGGCCTCGGCTGCGCCGCGGTCGGCCTGATCAGGGGCGAGCAGTACGGTCTCGACCTCGCGGCGATCTCCGCCCGGTCCTGGACCGCCCTCGCCTACCTCGTCGTCTTCGGGTCCCTGATCGCCTTCACCGCGTACGCCTGGCTGCTCCAGACCGCACCGCTCTCGCTGGTCGCCACCTACGCGTACGTCAACCCGGTCGTCGCCGTCCTCCTCGGCGCCCTCGTCCTGGACGAGGCCCTCACCTGGCCCATCGCCGTCGGCGGCGCGGTGGTCGTGGCGGGGGTGTGCCTGATCGTGACGACGGAACGCCGCCGCTGACAGGGGCCGGGGCAGCGACGGGGGCCGGGGCCCAGGCCCAGGACCCGGCCCAGGCCCAGGCCCAAGGCCCAGGCCCACGTCCCAGCCCCCAGCCCAACCCCCATCCCAGACTCGCACGCATGCCAATCCGTCAGAGTCGCCCGCCCCCACCACTCCACACCGCACAAACCACCCCCCACCCCCTTCGCCCTAACGTGTCACGAGAGCAATCGCTCGCACCCCCGATACGAAAGGGCCGGGACGCAATGACTGCCACCCACGCCTTCTGGCTCGCCGGCCGCGAGGCCACCGGCGAGGCCACCTTCGACGTCACGAACTCCTATGACGGACGACTGGTCGGCAAGGTCAGCGTGCCCACCGAGGCCCAGGTCGAGGAGGCCGTCGCCGCCGCGCACGCCGTCGTCGACGAGTTCGCCGCGAGCCCGGCGCACGTCCGCGCCGCCGCCCTCGACCACGTATCGAAGCGGCTCGCCGAGCGCACCGAGGAGATCGCCCAGCTGATCTCCGCCGAGAACGGCAAGCCCATCAAGTGGGCGCGTGGCGAGGTCGGCCGCGCCGTCTCCGTCTTCCGTTTCGCCGCCGAGGAAGCCCGCCGCTTCAACGGCGGAGAGGCCCAGCGCCTCGACACCGAGGCCGGCGGCGTCGGCCGTCTGGCGATCACCCGCCGTATCCCCAAGGGCGTCGTCCTCGGCATCGCGCCGTTCAACTTCCCGCTGAACCTCAGCGCCCACAAGGTCGCCCCGGCCATCGCCGTCGGCGCCCCGATCATCCTCAAGCCGGCCCCGGCCACCCCCATCTCGTCCCTGATCCTGGGCGAGCTGCTCGCCGAGACCGACCTCCCGGCCGGCTCCTGGTCCATCCTGACCGTGCCGAACGACCGCATGCCCGCCCTCGTGCAGGACGAGCGCCTCCCGGTCATCTCCTTCACCGGCTCGGACACCGTCGGTTACGCCATCCAGCAGTCCGTGCCGCACAAGCACTGCACCCTGGAGCTCGGCGGCAACGCCGCCGCCGTCGTCCTCGGCGACTGGGCGTCCGAGCAGGACCTGGACTGGGCGGCGACCCGGATCGCCACCTTCTCCAACTACCAGGGCGGCCAGTCCTGCATCTCCGTGCAGCGCGTCATCGCCGACGCGGCCGTCTACGACCGGCTCGTCCCGAAGATCGTCGCGGCCGTCGAGGCCCAGGTCACCGGCGACCCGGCGGACGACGCCACCGACGTCGGCCCGCTGGTCAACGAGGACGCCGCCAAGCGCGTCGAGTCCTGGGTGGACGAGGCCGTCAAGGGCGGCGCGAAGCTGCTCACCGGCGGTGGCCGCGAGGGCGCGACCTACGCCCCGACCGTCCTCGCCGACCTCCCGGCCGACGTCACCCTTGCCCGCGCCGAGGTCTTCGGCCCGGTCCTCACGGTCGCCAGGGTCGACGGCGAGGCCGAGGCCTTCGCCGCCGTCAACGACTCGGACTTCGGCCTCCAGGCCGGCGTCTTCACCCACGACCTGCAGACCGCGTTCCGTGCCCACCGCGCGCTCGAGGTCGGCGGCGTGATCATCGGCGACGTCCCGTCCTACCGCGCCGACCAGATGCCGTACGGCGGCGCCAAGAAGTCCGGCGTCGGCCGCGAGGGCGTCAAGTACGCGATGGACGACTACACGTACGAGCGCGTCCTGGTCCTCACGGGCCTGGCGCTGTAACCCGTACGCCGTAAAGAGCCGACGGCCGGAGCCCACTGTGCGGGGGCTCCGGCCGTCTCCTTTGTTCCCGGTCGTGACCGGTTGTTTCCGGCCGCCTCCGACGGCGACCGGTCGCCGTTCGTCTTTCCGAACCGCCCGGAATCGGGTACCACGGACAGTAGCCACAAAGGCACCCGACGAGCGGCGAGGTGAGCTCCTCATGTCCGCACCCACCCAGCGGCCCAAGGTCACGGAACGCGAGGCCCGGCAGGTCGCCGAGGCAGCGCGCGAGCAGGACTGGCGGAAACCCAGCTTCGCCAAGGAGCTGTTCCTCGGCCGCTTCCGCCTTGACCTCATCCACCCCCACCCGCTCCCGTCCGAGGAGGACGTACGGCGCGGTGAGGCCTTCCTCGCCAAGATGCGCGTCTTCTGCGAGACGCGGATCGACGGCCGGGCGATCGAACGCGAGGCCCGCATCCCCGACGAGGTCGTCACCGGTCTCAAGGAGATCGGCGCGTTCGGGATGAAGATCGACACGAAGTACGGGGGCCTCGGCCTCACCCAGGTGTACTACAACCGGGCCCTCGCCCTCGTGGGCTCCGCGAGCCCCGCGATCGGCGCGCTGCTCTCGGCGCATCAGTCGATCGGCGTACCGCAGCCCCTGAAGATCTTCGGTACGCAGGAACAGCGCGACGCGTACCTCCCGCGGCTGGCCACCACGGACATCTCTGCCTTCCTCCTGACCGAGCCGGACGTGGGCTCCGACCCGGCGCGGCTCGCCACCACGGCCGTACCGGATGGTGACGACAGCTACGTCATCGACGGCGTCAAACTCTGGACGACCAACGGCGTCGTCGCGGACCTGCTCGTGGTCATGGCGCGGGTGCCGAAGTCCGAGGGGCATCGGGGCGGCATCACGGCCTTCGTCGTGGAGGCGGACTCGCCCGGCATCACGGTCGAGCACCGCAACGCGTTCATGGGCCTGCGCGGCCTGGAGAACGGCGTCACCAGGTTCCACGGCGTCCGGGTGCCCGCAGCGAACCGTATCGGCCCCGAGGGCGCGGGTCTCAAGATCGCCCTGACCACCCTGAACACCGGCCGGCTCTCGCTTCCCGCGATGTGCGTCGGCGCGGGGAAGTGGGCGCTGAAGATCGCCCGCGAGTGGTCGGCGGTACGGGAGCAGTGGGGCAAGCCGGTCGCGCGGCACGAGGCGGTCGGCACGAAGATCTCCTTCATCGCGGCGACCACGTTCGCCCTGGAGGCGGTCGTCGACCTCTCCTCGCAGATGGCCGACGAGGACCGCAACGACATCCGCATCGAGGCGGCGCTCGCGAAGCTCTACGGCTCCGAGATGGGCTGGCTCATCGCCGACGAGCTGGTCCAGATCCGGGGCGGGCGCGGCTACGAGACGGCGGACTCGCTGGCGGCCCGGGGCGAGCGGGCGGTGCCCGCGGAGCAGCTCCTGCGGGACCTCCGGATCAACCGCATCTTCGAGGGCTCGACCGAGATCATGCACCTGCTGATCGCCCGCGAGGCGGTCGACGCGCACCTCGCGGTCGCGGGCGACATCATCGACCCGGACAAGTCGCTGGGCGACAAGGCGAAGGCGGGCGCGCGGGCGGGCGGCTTCTACGCCCGCTGGCTGCCGAAGCTGGTCGCGGGACCGGGTCAACTCCCGAATGCGTACGCGGAGTTCGGCGCGCTGGCGACGCACCTGCGCTACGTGGAGCGGACGTCCCGGAAGCTGGCCCGCTCGACGTTCTACGCGATGTCGCGCTGGCAGGGCCGGATGGAGCTCAAGCAGGCGTTCCTCGGGCGGATCGTGGACATCGGCGCGGAGCTCTTCGCGATGAGCGCGGCGTGCGTACGGGCGGAGTGGCTGCGGTCTTCGGGCGACCCGCACGGGCGCGAGGCGCAGGCGCTGGCGGACGCGTTCTGCCGGCAGGCGCGGCTGCGGGTGGAGGAGCTCTTCGGCCGCCTCTGGTCCAACACGGACGACATCGACCGCCGCGTCGTCGACGCCGTCCTGGCGGGCCGCTACGAGTGGCTGGAGTCGGGCGTGGTCGACCCCTCGGACGACGGCCCCTGGATCGCCGACGCCACCCCGGGCCCCTCCGACCAGGAGAACGCCCACCGCAAGATCCCCTGACGGGGACCTCCTGGGTGGTGGTGGGCATCGGCCTCTGCCGGCCGATGCCCACCCGCCCGTGGAAACGTCCACGTCCCGGACGCCCCCCGCCACCTCGCCCGTCCCACGGCACCATGGCCCCGTGACCGTCATCGACATTCCCGGCTCCAAGTCCGTCACCGCACGCGCGCTCTTTCTCGCCGCGGCCGCCGACGGGACCAGCACGCTTCTGCGGCCGCTCGTCTCCGACGACACCGAGGGGTTCGCCGAAGGGCTCAAGGCCCTCGGGTACGAGGTCCGGCAGGACGCCGACGCCTGGCACATCCAGGGGCGGCCCCAGGGCCCCGCCGCCGGCGACGCCGATGTCTACTGCCGCGACGGCGCCACCACCGCCCGCTTCCTCCCCGCCCTCGTCGCCGCCGGCGCCCACGGCACGTACCGCTTCGACGCCTCCCCCCAGATGCGCCGCCGCCCCCTCGGCCCCCTCACCACCGCCCTGCGCACCCTCGGCGTCGACCTCCGCCACTTGGAGCGCGAGGGCCACCACCCGCTCACCGTCCACGCCGCCGGGATCAAGGGCGGTGCGCTCACGCTCGACGCCGGCCAGTCCTCCCAGTACCTGACGGCGCTCCTCATGCTCGGCCCGCTCACCGCCGAGGGCCTCTCCATCACCGTGACCGACCTGGTCTCGGAGCCGTACGTCGAGATCACCCTCGCGATGATGCGGGCCTTCGGCGCCCAGGTCACCCGGGAGGACCTCACCTACACCGTCGCGCCCACCGGTTACCGCGCGACCACCTACGCCGTCGAGCCCGACGCCTCCACCTCCTCGTACTTCTTCGCGGCCGCCGCCCTCGACCCCACCCCCGGCCGCGAAGTCACCGTCCCCGGTCTCGGCACCGGCGCCCTCCAGGGCGACCTCGGCTTCGTCGACGTCCTGCGCCGGATGGGCGCCGAGGTGGAGATGACCGCCACCGCCACCACCGTCCGCTCCACCGGGCGCCTCCACGGCCTGACCGTCAACATGCGCGACATCTCCGACACCATGCCGACCCTCGCCGCCCTCGCGCCCTTCGCCGACGGGCCCGTCCGGATCGAGGACGTCGCCAACACCCGCGTCAAGGAGTGCGACCGCCTCGACGCCTGCGCCGAGAACCTCCGCCGCCTCGGCGTCACCGTCACCACCGGGCCCGACTGGATCGAGATCCAGCCCGGCACCCCCACCGGACCCGCCGAGATCGCCACCCACGGCGACCACCGGATCGTCATGTCCTTCGCCGTCACCGCCCTGCGCACCCTCGGCATCACCTACGACGACCCCGGCTGCGTACGGAAGACCTTCCCGGGCTTCCACGACGTCTTCCACGACGTCTTCCAGGGATTCCCGCACCTCTCCGGCACCGGCTTCGGAGCGTTCACCCGCACCCAGTGAAGGCCGCGCGCTCTTTGTGGCAAGAATGGGGGGCATGAGCGACCGCCCCTCTCCTCTCGCCGACCCGCACCTGGTCTTCGATCCCACCGAAGGCCGCCGGGACATCGTCGTCCTCGGCTCCACCGGGTCCATCGGCACCCAGGCCATCGACCTGGTCCTGCGCAACCCCGACCGCTTCCGGGTCACCGCCCTCGCCGCCTCCGGCGGCCGGGTCGCGCTGCTCGCCGAGCAGGCGTACCGGCTCAAGGTCGCGGCCGTCGCCGTCGCCCGCGAGGACAAGGCCCCTGAGCTGCGCGACGCGCTGACCGCGTTCTACGGCCCCGGTGCCGCGCTCCCCGAGATCCTCGCCGGTCCCGACGCCGCCACCCAGCTCGCCGCCTCGCCCTGCCACACGGTCCTCAACGGCATCACCGGCTCCATCGGCCTGGCGCCCACGCTCGCCGCCCTCGAAGCGGGCCGCACCCTCGCCCTCGCCAACAAGGAGTCGCTGATCGTCGGCGGCCCGCTGGTCAAGGCGCTGGCCAAGCCCGGCCAGATCATCCCGGTCGACTCCGAGCACGCCGCCCTCTTCCAGGCGCTCGCCGCCGGCACCCGCGCCGACGTCCGCAAGCTGGTCGTCACCGCCTCCGGCGGCCCCTTCCGCGGCCGTACGCGGGCGGAGCTGGCGGACGTCACCCGCGAGGACGCGCTCGCCCACCCGACCTGGGCCATGGGCCCGGTCATCACGGTCAACAGCGCGACCCTGGTCAACAAGGGCCTGGAGGTCATCGAGGCGCACCTCCTCTACGACATCCCCTTCGACCGCATCGAGGTCGTCGTCCACCCCCAGTCGTACGTCCACTCGATGGTCGAGTTCACCGACGGCTCCACCCTCGCCCAGGCCACCCCGCCGGACATGCGCGGCCCCATCGCCCTCGGCATCGGCTGGCCCGAGCGCGTCCCGGACGCCGCCCCCGCCTTCGACTGGACCAAGGCCTCCAGCTGGGAGTTCTTCCCGCTCGACACGGAGGCCTTCCCCTCCGTCGGTCTCGCCCGTCACGTCGGCGAGCTGGGCGGCACCGCGCCCGCCGTGTTCAACGCGGCGAACGAGGAGTGCGTCGAGGCGTTTCTCGCCGGAAGGCTGCCCTTCAACGGAATCATGGATACGGTCACGGCAGTCGTCACCGAGCACGGCACCCCCGACCGGGGAACCCGGCTCACGGTGGCGGACGTCCTTGAAGCGGAGACCTGGGCCAGGGCCCGGGCCCGGGAACTGGCAGCACAGGCTGCGAAGGCGACCGCGGAGGCGCGCGCATGACCGTACTTCTGACGCTCCTCGGCATCGCGCTGTTCGCGTTCGGGCTGCTCGTCTCCATCGCCTGGCACGAGCTCGGCCACCTCTCCACGGCCAAGCTCTTCGGCATCCGCGTGCCCCAGTACATGGTCGGCTTCGGCCCGACGATCTGGTCGCGGAAGAAGGGTGAGACGGAGTACGGCATCAAGGCCATCCCGGCCGGCGGCTACATCCGGATGATCGGCATGTTCCCGCCCGGTAAGGACGGCCGGATCGAGGCCCGCTCCACCTCGCCCTGGCGCGCCATGATCGAGGACGCCCGCGAGGCCTCCTTCGAGGAGCTCCAGCCCGGCGACGACAAGCGGCTCTTCTACACGCGCAAGCCGTGGAAGCGCGTCATCGTGATGTTCGCCGGCCCGTTCATGAACCTGATTCTCGCCGTGCTGCTCTTCTTCGGCAGCGCGATGGCCGTCGGCTTCGAGACGCAGACGACCAAGGTCGCGGGTGTCACCAACTGCGTCATCGACCAGAGCGAGAAGCGCGACACCTGCAAGTCGACCGACCGGCCCTCGCCCGCCAAGGCCGCCGGCCTGCTCGCGGGCGACCGGATCGTCGCCTTCAACGGTGAGCGCGTCACCGACTGGAACACCCTCTCCGACCGCATCCGCGCCACCACCGGCACGGCCACCGTCACCGTCCAGCGGGACGGCAAGGAGCTGGACCTCAAGGCCACCCTCCTGGAGAACAAGGTCCTCAAGAAGGACGCGGACGGCCAGGTCGTGCAGCCCGTGCAGTACGTCTCCGCCGGCTACCTCGGCTTCGAGTCCGGCCGCGAGGTCGTCCCGCTCACCTTCGGCGAGTCCGCCTCCCGGATGACCGACCAGCTCCAGGCCGGCTTCGAGTCCGTCCTCGCCCTGCCGGGCAAGATCCCCGACCTCTGGGACGCCACCTTCGGCGACGGCGAGCGCAAGCAGGACTCGCCCGTGGGCGTCGTCGGCGCGGCCCGGATCAGCGGCGAGCTGATGAGCATCGAGGCACCGGCGGAGACCCGCCTGGTCTTCTTCCTCCAGCTGCTCGTCATGTTCAACGTCTCGCTGTTCCTGTTCAACATGCTGCCGCTGCTCCCGCTCGACGGCGGTCACATCGCCGGCGCCCTGTGGGAGTCCGTACGCCGCCACACCGCGCGGATCTTCCGGCGCCCCGACCCGGGCCCGTTCGACGTGGCCAAGCTGATGCCGGCCGCCTACGTGGTGGCGGGCGTGTTCGTCTGCTTCACGCTGCTCGTCCTCGCCGCGGACATCGTCAACCCGGTGAAGCTGACGTGACGCCCGGGTGGCCGGACCCCCGGGGTGTCCGGCCGCCCACCGCCGGGGCGGTAACCTCGAAGACCTGAGCCCGATGAACCACACCTCCTTGGGGTTGTACAGCTGATGACCGCGATCTCTCTCGGTATCCCGTCCGTTCCGACCCGGCTCGCCGAGCGGCGCAAGAGCCGCCAGATCCAGGTCGGTACCGTGGCCGTCGGCGGCGACGCACCCGTCTCGGTCCAGTCCATGACGACGACCCGGACGTCCGACATCGGCGCCACCCTTCAGCAGATCGCCGAGCTGACCGCCTCCGGCTGCCAGATCGTGCGCGTCGCCTGCCCGACGCAGGACGACGCCGACGCGCTCGCGACGATCGCGAAGAAGTCGCAGATCCCGGTGATCGCCGACATCCACTTCCAGCCGAAGTACGTCTTCGCCGCCATCGACGCCGGCTGCGCGGCCGTCCGCGTCAACCCCGGCAACATCAAGCAGTTCGACGACAAGGTCAAGGAGATCGCGCACGCCGCCAAGGACGCGGGCACGCCGATCCGGATCGGCGTCAACGCGGGCTCCCTCGACGCCCGGCTGCTGAAGAAGTACGGCAAGGCCACCCCCGAGGCGCTCGTCGAGTCCGCGCTGTGGGAGGCGTCCCTCTTCGAGGAGCACGGCTTCGGCGACATCAAGATCTCGGTCAAGCACAACGACCCGGTCGTGATGGTCAACGCCTACCGCCAGCTCGCCGCCCAGTGCGACTACCCGCTCCACCTCGGCGTCACCGAGGCCGGTCCCGCCTTCCAGGGCACCATCAAGTCGGCCGTCGCCTTCGGCGCGCTGCTGTCCGAGGGCATCGGCGACACGATCCGCGTCTCGCTCTCCGCGCCGCCGGTCGAGGAGGTCAAGGTCGGCAACCAGATCCTGGAGTCGCTGAACCTCAAGCCGCGCCGCCTGGAGATCGTCTCCTGCCCGTCGTGCGGCCGCGCCCAGGTCGACGTCTACAAGCTCGCCGAAGAGGTCACCGCCGGCCTCGACGGCATGGAGGTCCCGCTGCGCGTCGCCGTCATGGGCTGCGTCGTCAACGGCCCCGGAGAGGCCCGCGAGGCCGACCTCGGCGTCGCCTCCGGCAACGGCAAGGGCCAGATCTTCGTCAAGGGCGAGGTCATCAAGACCGTCCCCGAGTCGAAGATCGTCGAGACCCTCATCGAAGAGGCGCTGAAGATCGCCGAGCAGATGGAGAAGGACGGCGTCGCCTCGGGCGAGCCCACGGTCGCCATCGGCGTCTGACCCCGTCCCGTACGCACACCACAAGGCCCCGGCGCCCCCGCGCCGGGGCCTCGCGCGTCCCCGGCGGGGCGCGGCCAGGACCCCCGAGGATCGGCCGGGCGAGCACCCACGGGCGCCGGACCGTGCCCGAAAGGGCACCCCGCGTGGGCCCCGCGCACTCACCCGTCACCTCCTCGGCGCGTTAGGTACAGTGCGGAGAATCAGCAGACCGCATGGTGAGGCCCCCTCGTGTTGACGCAGACCACCACCCGGGTCCTCGAACCCGCCGACCTCGGCGCCGCGCTCGCCGTCCTGGAGAGCGCCCCCGTCGAGAACGCCTTCGTGACCGCCCGCGTCCAGGCCGCCGGGCTCGACCCCTGGCGCCTCGGCGGCGAGATGTGGGGCTGGTACACCGACGGGCGGCTGCGCTCCCTGTGCTACTCCGGCGCCAACCTCGTCCCCCTCTGCGCCACCCCCGACGCCGTCCGCGCCTTCGCCGACCGCGCCCGCAGGACCGGCCGCCGCTGTTCCTCCATCGTCGGCCCCTCCGAGCCCACCTCCCAGCTCTGGAGCCTCCTGGAGCCCAGCTGGGGCCCCGCCCGCGACGTCCGCGCCCACCAGCCGCTGATGGTCACCGAAGCGCCCTCCGCCACCGTCGAGGCCGACCCGCTCGTCCGCCGCATCCGCAAGGACGAGATGGAGCTGATCATGCCCGCGTGCGTGGCCATGTTCACCGAGGAGGTCGGCATCTCCCCGATGGCCGCCGACGGCGGCCTGCTCTACCAGGCCCGCGTCGCCGAACTCGTCGGCACCGGCCGCTCCTTCGCCCGCGTCGAGGACGGCAAGGTCGTCTTCAAGGCGGAGATCGGCGCCGCCACCCGCCAGGCCTGCCAGATCCAGGGCGTCTGGGTCGCCCCCGAGCACCGCGGCCGCGGCCTCTCCGAGACCGGCATGGCCGCCGTGCTCCGCTACGCCCTCGCCGACGTCGCCCCCGTCGTCAGCCTGTACGTCAACGACTACAACACCCCCGCCAGGGCCGCGTACCGCCGCGTCGGGTTCCGCGAGGTCGGGGCCTTCATGAGCGTCCTGTTCTGAGCCCGCGTCCGGTTCCGAAGCACGCGCTCCGAGGCGCTTGTAAGGTGCGGCGCATGGATGACGCCGAGAGCCACGTCAGGATCGGACCCGTCGACCTCGCCGCACGGGTCGACGACGCCCTCGCCGTTCAGGCGATCGCCTTCGGCTTGAGCGCGGACGAGGTCGTCGTCCGCCGCCACATCGTGCTGCGCCATCTCCAGAACCCCGGCGCCCGCGCGTACGGCGCGACCACCGCCTCCGGCCGGCTCGTCGGCTTCGTGTACGGGATGCCCAACGACCGCGCCCACTGGTGGTCCTCCATCGTCGAGCCGTACCTCCGCTCCAACGGCACCGCCGACTGGCTCGACGACTCCTTCGTCATCACCGAGCTCCACGTCCACCCCGGCCACCAGGGGCGGGGCGTCGGCCGCGAGCTGATCACCACCATCACCGACCAGTCGAAGCTGCCCCGCTCGATCCTCTCCGCCATCGACACCGAGAGCCCCGCCCGCGGCCTGTACCGCTCCCTCGGCTACGTCGACCTCGCCCGGCAGGTCCACTTCCCGAGCGCCCCCCGCCCGTACGCCGTGATGGGCGCCCCGCTCCCGCTGCCCCGACGGGCCGCGACCGGGAACTGATTTCCGCCCGCAGGCGCCGCCCGGCTAACCTCCTAGGGGGTGTCCGGCGGACCATGGCCGGGGCCACGACGTCTGGCACGGCACTCCCCCAAGCTCTTCGAGCAGGGGGGACCCCCACGCCGCGTTGCCGAAACGCCTGAATAGCTCCGCTATCAAGGCGCTCCGGCGCCTTGCGAGGCACCGCACCAGACGCCGCGTCCTGTCCGACCCTGGTCCGCCGGACACCCCCTAGCCATCACCCAGATTTCCGGCAGGAGTACGAGAACCATGGCCAACGCACCGGTCCAGCGCATGTCCCAGTTGATGGCGAAGACGCTGCGCGACGACCCGGCGGACGCCGAGGTCCTCAGCCACAAGCTCCTCGTCCGGGCCGGCTATGTCCGCCGTACCGCCGCCGGCATCTGGAGCTGGCTGCCCCTGGGCAAGAAGGTCCTCGCCAACGTCGAGCGGATCGTCCGCGAGGAGATGGACGGCATCGGCGCCCAGGAGGTCTCGCTGCCCTCCCTGCTGCCCCGTGAGCCCTACGAGGCCACCGGCCGCTGGGACGAGTACGGCGCCGAGCTCTTCCGCCTCCAGGACCGCAAGGGCGGCGACTACCTCCTCGGCCCGACGCACGAGGAGATCTTCACGCTCCTGGTCAAGGACCAGTGCTCGTCCTACAAGGACCTGCCCGTCATCCTGTACCAGATCGCGGCGAAGTACCGCGACGAGGCCCGCCCCCGCGCCGGCATCCTGCGCGGCCGCGAGTTCCTGATGAAGGACTCGTACTCCTTCGACACGGAGGACGAGGGCCTCGCCCAGTCCTACGCCCTGCACCGCGCCGCCTACCAGCGGATCTTCGAGCGCCTCGGCCTCGACTACCGTATCTGCGCCGCGACCGCGGGCGCGATGGGCGGCTCGAAGTCCGAGGAGTTCCTCGCCCCCGCCGAGGCCGGCGAGGACACCTTCGCGGACTGCCCGAACTGCGACTTCGCGGCGAACACCGAGGCGATCACCTACGAGCTGAAGCCGGTCGACGGCTCGGCCGTCCCCGCCGCCGAGGAGATCCCCACCCCCGACACCCCCACCATCGAGACCCTCGCCGCCTCCCTCGGCGTGGCGGCCTCGGCCACGCTGAAGAACCTGCTGGTCAAGGTCGACGGCGAGATCGTCGCCGTCGGCGTGCCCGGCGACCGCGAGGTCGACCTGAGCAAGGTCGAGGCGCACTTCGCGCCGGCCACGGTCGAGATGGTCACCGAGACGGATTTCGCCGGCCGCGAGGACCTCGTCCGTGGCTACGTCGGCCCGCAGGGCCTGGAGAAGGTGAAGTACCTCGCCGACCCGCGCGTCGCGCCCGGCACGGCCTGGATCACGGGCGCCAACAAGGAGGGCACGCACGCGAAGGACGTCGTCGCGGGCCGTGACTTCGAGGTCGACGAGTACGTCGACGTCGTGGTCGTCCTGGACGGCGACCCGTGCCCCAAGTGCGGCACCGGCCTGAAGCTCGACCGCGCCATCGAGATCGGCCACATCTTCCAGCTGGGCCGCAAGTACGCCGACGCCCTCAAGCTCGACGTCCTCGGCCAGAACGGCAAGCCCGTCCGCGTCACCATGGGCTCGTACGGCATCGGCGTCTCGCGTGCCGTCGCCGCCCTCGCCGAGCAGTCCGCCGACGACAAGGGCCTGTGCTGGCCCGCCGAGGTCGCCCCGGCCGCCGTCCACGTGGTCGCCGCCGGCAAGGCGCTCCAGACCGAACTGGCCCTGGAGGTCTCCGAGAAGCTGCGCGCCGCGGGCCTCCGCGTCCTGGTCGACGACCGCGCGGGCGTCTCCCCGGGCGTCAAGTTCACCGACGCGGAGCTGATCGGCGTCCCGAAGATCCTCGTCGCCGGCCGCCGCTCGGCCGAGGGCGTCCTGGAGCTGAAGGACCGCCGCACGGGCGAGCGCGAGGAGCTGACGGTCGACGAGGCGATCGCCCGCCTCAGCGCCTGACGGCCGTAGACGCAGGGGTGGGGGTGCCTTCGGGCGCCCCCACCCGCGTCACGCCGCCTTGTCCTGCGGGAACGGTTCCACCGGCGCGCCCGTCAGCGTCTCGTCCGAGGCCAGCGGCGGCTCCGGCAGAGCCAGGTCCTCGACGGCCGGGACGCCCGGGAGAGGTTCCTGCCGGGGCGTCGCGGGCTGGTCCGGCGCCGGAGCCGCCCGCTCCAGGAACCTGAGCAGCTCCACCGGGATCGGCAGCACCAGCGTCGAGTTCTTCTCCGCCGACACGGCCATCACCGTCTGCAACAGCCTCAGCTGCAGCGCCGCCGGCTGCGCCGACATCACGCCCGCCGCCTCCGCCAGCTTCTTCGACGCCTGGAGCTCCGCGTCCGCGTTGATCACCCGCGCGCGCCGCTCCCGGTCCGCCTCCGCCTGCCGCGCCATCGACCGCTTCATGGTCTCCGGCAGCGACACGTCCTTGATCTCCACCCGGTCGATCTGCACACCCCACCCGATGGCCGGCGAGTCCAGCATCAGCTCGAGGCCCTGGTTGAGCTTCTCCCGGTTGGAGAGCAGATCGTCCAGATCGCTCTTGCCGATGATCGACCGCAGCGAGGTCTGCGCCATCTGCGAGACGGCGAACTTGTAGTCCTCCACCCGCACCAGCGCCTCGGCCGCGTCCACCACCTTGAAGTAGACGACCGCGTCCACCCGCACCGTCACGTTGTCCCGCGTGATGCCCTCCTGCGCGGGCACGGGCATCGTCACGATCTGCATGTTCACTTTGTGGAGCCGGTCCACGACCGGACGGATCATCGTGAACCCCGGCTGGCGGACATCGCCCAGGAGCCGGCCGAAGCGGAAGACCACGCCCCGTTCGTACTGCTTCACCACGCGTGCCGCCGCGCCCACGTACACCAAGGCGGCCACTCCGGTCGCCGCCGCCGCTGCGAGAATCTCCTCGACCATCACGGCCCCCAAAGGTCCGAGCCGAGTCCTACAGCAAAGGTATTCCCCTACAGCCAGCCCGCGAACTCCAGGAGCAGCTCCGCGTCCTGCCGACGGCCCGCCGTCAGCGCCCGGGTCCCCGATTCGACCGCGCGGAACAGGGTCCAGCCGCGCAGCCGTTCCCGGTCCACCTCCAGCGAATCCGCGAGCCGGTTGACCCGCCGCCGGGCCGACGACGCCCCGGCCGAGGCCGCCACCAGATCCTCGACCCGGTCCCGTACGAGCCGCGCCAGGTCGTAGGCGCGCTCGCCGACCAGCGGCTCGGGGCCGACGGCCAGCCACGGCGTACGGTCACCGCCGAGCACCTTGCCCTGCCGGAAGTTCCCGTGCAGCAGCAGCGTCTCCGGGGGAGACGCGACCAGCTCCTCGCGCACCTCGAGGGCGGCGGCGGTCAGCGCCCCGGTCTCGACCTCGCCCCGGTAGGAGTCCATCGCCGCCGCCTGCCGTGCGGTGCGCTCGGCGACCGTCTCGAAGCCGTGCCCCGCGGGCGGCTCGACCCACAGCCTCCGTACCGTGCCCGCCGCCTCAAGGAGGGCCTTCGCCTCCGGCAGGGACCGCAGCGACACCTCCGGATGCAGCCGCTCCAGAAGCAGCGAACCGTCCTCGGGCGCGTCGAGCAGCCGCGCCGCGCCCCAGCCGTCCCAGTGCGCAAGGGCGTCCCGCTCCAGATCGGGGCGTGCGGCCTCGGGGGCGATCTTCAGCGCGGCGGGGGATCCGTCGGGGCGCCGTACGAGCACCACCAGGCTGCTGCGCCCGCCGGGCGCCATCACCCGCTCGACGTCCAGGGAGGCGTGCTCCACCGTGGTCCGCGCGAGTTCGGGCAGCTTTTCGAGCCACTCGGCCGCGACAGCGTCGCCGTACGTCTCGGCGAGCGTCCGCACCAGTCGCTGCGGCGGTTCGAAAGCCATGCGTGCGTTGTTCCTTCTGCAGTACGAAGCCTGGTCAGGGCCGTTTCGGGTCCGCGCTACGCCCGCTCGGCGAGCCCAGGAAAGGTTACGTCGGTGCCGCGCCAGCGGACGGCCCGTACGGCCGCCTCGCGCAACGCGGCGGCCGCCTCCCGCCGCAGCGGCCCCTCGGCCGCCCGGACGAGGTCGGAGTACACCCCGGCCACCCGGTCCTCCAGGACGGCGGCGAGCCGTACGGCGGCGGCCCGGTCCGGCACCGCGAACGGCAGCTCGTAGCCGGCCGCCGCCGCGACCGGTTCGCCGCCCAGGTCCCGCACGGTCCTGCGCAGGCTGTCGCGCCGGGCCCGGTGCGCCTCGTACGCGGCCGTGGCCTCGGCCCGCCGCTCGGCGCCGATCCGGCCGCCGACGACCCCGTACCCGTACACCGCCGCGTGCTCGGCGGCGAGCGCGGCTCGCGCCGCTTCGAGGGCGCTCATGCCCGGCCTCCTTCGGTCAGCAGGTACGCGTGCGCGGCGCCGGAGGCCGCCACCGAGGCGAGCAGCCGGGCGTACTCGGGCTCCGCGTCGAGCAGCGCCGCCGCGTGCGCGTCGGCGGTCCTGCGCGCGAGCGCCGCCAGTTCCTTCAGCGCGAGGGCCGGATCGGCCGGTACGGGAAGGGAGGCGGGGGTCCCCGGGGCCGACGGCGTCGCGGCCGGTCCGTCGCCGGGATCCGCCGACCGGGTGTCCGCCGAAGGAGCGGCCTTTCCGGTCTTTCCGGCGTCCCCGGCCGCACCGGCGGCACCGGGAGTGCCGCCCGCCTCCGCGCCCTCCGCGAGCGCGGCCGCGTGCGCCGCCACCGCCGTCCGCAGCGGGGTCAGCCGCGCGGTCAGCGCCGGATGGGCGGCGAGCACCTCGTCGTAACGTTCCAGCAGGGTCCGGCTCGTCGCCGCCGAACGGCGCCGCAGCGCCGCCTCGGCCCGCGCCGCGAGCTCGGCCGCGCTCGGCTTCCTCGGCCGCTCGGGGCCGCTCTCGGCGGTGCAGCCGACCAGCGTCACCGCCCCCGCGGCCAGGAGCGCGCGCCTGCCCAAGGTCCCCGTGCGCCCCACATTCACTCCCTCGGCCAGGTCGAAGATCACCGCAGGCGAGCGTACCCGCGGCCCCCGGGGCCGTGGACGGCAACACCCCCCGCGACCGGATACCCTTTGGTCTGACACGCGACGAAACCCACAACAGCACACGCGGCCGAGGAGTCACCCGGATGAGCACCACCCAGAGCGACAGGCTGCGAGCACTCCTTGAGCCGCTCATCGCCGCGCAGGGACTCGACCTCGAAGAGATCGAGGTGGCCTCCGTGGGACGCAAGCGGGTGCTGCGTGTGGTCGTCGACTCCGACGAAGGTGCCGATCTGGACCAGGTCGCCGATGTGAGCCGCGCGCTCTCGGAGACGCTGGACGAGACCGACGCGATGGGCGAGGGGGAGTACACCCTCGAGGTCGGCACCCCGGGCGCGGAGCGCCCGCTCACCGAGCCCCGCCACTACGTGCGCGCCACCGGCCGCCTCGCCAAGCTGCAGCTGAACGACGGCGCGGAGCTCGTCGCGCGCATCCTCGCCGTGGACGAGACCGGCGTCGACCTCGAAGTGCCGGGCGTGAAGGGGCGCAAGCCCACCGCCCGCCGGGCCGAGTTCGCGGACATCGCCAAGGCGCGTGTCGAGATCGAGTTCAACCGCAAGGACAAGAAGGAAGAGGAGGCGTAGCCGTGGACATCGACGTGAAGCTCCTGAAGGGCTTGGCACAAGAGAAGGAGATCTCCTTCGATCTGTTGGTCGAGGCGATCGAGTCGGCCCTCCTCATCGCGTACCACCGCACCCCCTCGGCCCGCCGCCACGCGCGCGTGGAGCTGAACCGGCAGACCGGTCACGTGACGGTGTGGGCGAAGGAGGACCCCTCCGAGCTGGAGGAGGGCCAGGAGCCCAAGGACTTCGACGACACCCCGTCGGACTTCGGCCGGATCGCGGCCAGCACCGCCCGCCAGGTCATCCAGCAGCGGCTGCGGGACGCCGAGAACGACGTCACCTTCGGCGAGTACGCCCGCCGCGAGGGCGACATCGTCGCCGGACAGGTGCAGCAGGGCAAGGACCCGAAGAACGTCCTCGTCCGCCTCGACGACAAGCTGGAAGCCATCCTTCCGGTGCAGGAGCAGGTGCCGGGCGAGGACTACACGCACGGTCTGCGGCTGCGCACGTACGTCGTCCGGGTCGCCAAGGGTGTCCGCGGTCCGTCCGTCACCCTTTCGCGTACGCATCCCAATCTGGTGAAGAAGCTGTTCGCTCTGGAGGTCCCCGAGATCGCCGACGGTTCCGTCGAGATCGCGGCGATCGCCCGTGAGGCCGGCCACCGCACCAAGATCGCCGTACGGTCCACCCGTTCGGGCCTGAACGCCAAGGGCGCCTGCATCGGCCCCATGGGCAGCCGGGTGCGCAATGTCATGGCGGAGCTGCTCGGCGAGAAGATCGACATCGTCGACTGGTCGGACGACCCGGCCGAGATGGTGGCGAGCGCGCTCTCCCCGGCCCGGGTCTCCAAGGTCGAGATCGTCGACCTGGCCGCCCGTTCCGCCCGGGTGACCGTGCCGGACTACCAGCTGTCGCTCGCGATCGGCAAGGAGGGCCAGAACGCCCGCCTCGCCGCCCGCCTCACCGGCTGGCGCATCGACATCCGCCCGGACACCGAGCAGCCGTCGGAAGACGCGCGCGCCCGGGACTGAGCGCGGAGGGGATCCGCGAGGGTCCCGAGGAATGAATCTCGCCGTCGTCACGTTGTGCGACGGCGAGATCACGACAGACGACCGTTCGATTTTTGCCCCAAACGGGTGAGGTCGCTACGGGGAGGTAGACTTAGCGTGTCTGGCCGGACGCAAGACCGAGCGTGCCCTGAGCGAACCTGTGTGGGATGCCGGGAGCGAGCGGCCAAGAGCGATCTGCTGCGCATCGTGGAGGTCGAGGGCGCGTGCGTCCCCGATCATCGCGGTACGCTGCCCGGCCGGGGTGCGTATCTGCACCCCGCCTCGGTCTGTCTCGACCTGGCGGTCCGCCGCCGGGCGTTCCCGAGGGCCTTCAAGGTCCAGGGTCCGCTCGAAACGGCGGAAATCCGCTTTCACGTCGAGCAGGCAGCACCGTAAGAAGAAGTACGGCACGGATAACCGTGCGGTCAGGTACCTCGCGAGTTGGAAGTAGGTCGAGATTGCGATGAGCACTCGATGAGTACGCGATGAGTACGCCCATGAAGTAGCGACGGTCCGGCGGTAACCGGACCTAAAAGGAGCGAAGTGGCTAAGGTCCGGGTATACGAACTCGCCAAGGAGTTCGGCGTGGAGAGCAAGGTCGTCATGGCCAAGCTCCAAGAACTCGGTGAATTCGTCCGTTCGGCGTCCTCGACGATCGAGGCGCCGGTCGTGCGCAAGTTGACTGATGCGCTGCAGGGTCCCGGCGGTTCCGCCGGCAAGACCGCTGCCAAGCCTGGCGCGCCTCGTAAGGCCGCCCCCTCGAAGCCCGCGGCGCCGTCTCCGGCCGCCGCGGCACGTCCCGCTGCCCCCAAGCCCGGCGCCCCGGCCCCCAAGCCGGCCCCCGCCGCGCCCGCGGCACCGGCCCCGGTCACCCCGGCGGCCCCCGCGAGCAGCACCCCCTCTCCGGCTCCGGCCGCCTCGGGCCCCCGCCCGGGCCCGAAGCCCGCGCCCAAGCCGGTCACGCCGGCTCCGGCCGCGCCCGAGTTCACCGCGCCTCCGGCGGCTCCCGCCGCCGGTCAGCGTCCCGGTGGCGGCGCCCAGGGACCCCGTCCCGCCGGCGAGCGTCCCGCCCGTCCGGGTCAGGGCGCGCCGCGTCCGCAGGGCCAGGGTGCCCCGCGTCCGCAGGGCCAGGGCGCTCCGCGTCCGGGCGGTGCCCGTCCGGCCGGTCCGCGTCCGGGCAACAACCCCTTCACCTCGGGTGGCTCCACCGGAATGGCGCGCCCGCAGGCGCCCCGTCCGGGTGGCGGTGCCCCCCGTCCTGGTGGCGATCGTGCCGTTCCGGGTGCCCCGCGTCCGCAGGGCGGCCCCGGTGGCGCCCCGCGTCCCCAGGGTCAGGGCGGCGCCCGTCCGACCCCCGGTGGCATGCCTCGTCCGCAGGCTCCCCGTCCGGGCGGCGCGCCCGGCGGTAACCGTCCGAACCCGGGCATGATGCCGCAGCGTCCCGCTGCCGGCCCGCGTCCCGGTGGTGGCCCCGGTGGCGGCGGCCGTGGTCCCGGTGGCCCCGGTGGTCGTCCGGGTGGCGGCGGCGGTCGTCCCGGTGGCGGCGGCTTCGCCGGCCGTCCGGCCGGTCCCGGTGGTGGCGGCGGCGGCTTCGCCGGTCGCCCCGGCGGTCCCGGTGGTGGCGGCGGTCGTCCGGGTGGTCCCGGCGGCGGTGGCGGCGGCTTCGGCGGTCGTCCCGGCGGCTTCGGCGGACGTCCCGGTGGCCCCGGTGGCCGTGGTGGCACGCAGGGCGCCTTCGGTCGCCCCGGCGGTCCCGCGCGTCGTGGTCGCAAGTCGAAGCGTCAGAGGCGCCAGGAGTACGAGGCCATGCAGGCCCCGTCGGTCGGCGGCGTGATGCTGCCTCGCGGCAACGGCGAAGCCATTCGCCTGTCGCGCGGTGCCTCCCTCACCGACTTCGCCGAGAAGATCGGCGCCAACCCGGCGTCGCTCGTCGCGGTGATGATGAACCTCGGTGAGATGGTCACGGCCACGCAGTCCGTCTCCGACGACACGCTGACGATGCTCGGCGAAGAGATGAACTACACCGTTCAGATCGTCTCGCCGGAGGAGGAGGACCGCGAGCTCCTCGAGTCCTTCGACATCGAGTTCGGCGAGGACGAGGGCGGCGAAGAGGCTCTGGTCTCCCGTCCGCCGGTCGTCACCGTCATGGGTCACGTCGACCACGGCAAGACCCGACTGCTCGACGCGATCCGCAAGACGAACGTCGTCGCGGGCGAGGCCGGTGGCATCACCCAGCACATCGGTGCCTACCAGGTCGGCACCGAGGTCAACGGCGAAGAGCGTCGCATCACCTTCATCGACACCCCGGGTCACGAGGCGTTCACCGCCATGCGTGCCCGTGGTGCGAAGTCGACCGACATCGCGATCCTCGTGGTCGCGGCCAACGACGGCGTCATGCCGCAGACGATCGAGGCGCTCAACCACGCCAAGGCCGCCGGCGTCCCGATCGTCGTCGCGGTCAACAAGATCGACGTCGAGGGTGCGGACCCGACCAAGGTCCGCGGTCAGCTGACCGAGTTCGGTCTGGTGGCCGAGGAGTACGGCGGCGACACGATGTTCGTCGACATCTCCGCCAAGCAGGGTCTGCACATCGACTCCCTGCTCGAGGCCGTCGTCCTCACCGCCGACGCCTCGCTCGACCTGCGGGCCAACCCGAACCAGGACGCGCAGGGCATCGCGATCGAGTCCCACCTCGACCGTGGTCGTGGTGCCGTCTCGACCGTCCTGGTCCAGCGCGGAACGCTGCGCATCGGCGACACCGTGGTAGTCGGCGACGCGTACGGCCGCGTCCGGGCGATGCTCGACGACAAGGGCAACAACGTCGAGGAGGCGACCCCGTCGACTCCCGTCCTGGTGCTCGGTCTCACCAACGTGCCGGGTGCCGGCGACAACCTCCTGGTCGTCGACGAGGACCGTACGGCCCGTCAGATCGCCGAGAAGCGTGCTGCGCGTGAGCGCAACGCCGCCTTCGCCAAGCGCGTCCGCCGGGTGTCCCTCGAGGACCTCGACAAGGTGCTCAAGGCCGGTCTGGTCCAGGAACTCAACCTCATCATCAAGGGCGACGCGTCCGGTGCGGTCGAGGCTCTCGAGGCCTCGCTGCTCCAGCTCGACGTCGGCGAAGAGGTCGACATCCGTGTCCTGCACCGCGGTGTGGGTGCGGTCACCGAGTCCGACATCGACCTGGCCATGGGCTCCGACGCCATCGTCATCGGCTACAACGTCCGGGCTGCCGGCCGTGCGGCGCAGATGGCGGAGCGCGAAGGCGTCGACGTCCGGTACTACTCGGTGATCTACCAGGCCATCGAGGAGATCGAGGCGGCTCTGAAGGGCCTCCTCAAGCCGGAGTACGAAGAGGTCGAGCTCGGTACGGCGGAGATCCGCGAGGTCTTCCGCTCGTCCAAGCTGGGCAACATCGCCGGTGTCCTCATCCGCTCCGGCGAGGTCAAGCGCAACACCAAGGCGCGCCTCGTCCGCGACGGCAAGGTCATCGCCGAGGACCTCACGATCCACGGTCTGCGCCGCTTCAAGGACGACGTCACCGAGATCCGCGAAGGCTTCGAGGGCGGTATCAACCTCGGAAACTTCAACGACATCAAGATCGACGACGTCATCGCCACGTACGAGATGCGCGAGAAGCCGCGCGCCTGACGGCAATAGGTACAAGCCCGCGCGTAGCGCGGTCCACCAGGGGTGGTGGCCGGGCGGCGGGTGGGGACCGGGGCCGGTCGGCGGAAAGTATTCCGTCGATCGGCCCCGGCCGTTGCGTGTACGGTTCTGGTGTTCCTGCCAAGCGAAGGCGTGGCAGGCCACCGAACCCGAACCGGCGGGACATCCGGCACTACATGTACGTGGGGACTCTGTCCTTCGATCTGCTCCTCGGCGACGTTCATTCGCTGAAGGAGAAACGCTCCGTCGTCCGGCCCATCGTCGCCGAGCTCCAGCGCAAGTTCTCCGTGAGCGCGGCCGAGGTGGGCGAACAGGACCTCCATCGCAGGGCCCGACTGGGGGTCGCTCTGGTGTCCGGGGACGCGGGGTTCGTGTCGGACGTGCTCGACCGGTGCGAGCGGCTGGTCGCGGCCAGGCCCGAGGTGGAGCTGCTGTCGGTGCGACGCAGGCTCCACACTGATGAAGACTGAATGAGCAAGGCAAAGAAGGAGAAGGACCAGTGGCCGACAACGCGCGGGCGAAGAAGCTGGCGGACCTCATCCGGGAGGTGGTCGCCGAGAAGCTGCAGCGCGGCATCAAGGACCCGCGCCTGGGTACGCACGTGACCATCACGGACACCCGCGTCACCGGTGACCTGCGGGAGGCCACGGTCTTCTACACGGTCTACGGCGACGACGAGGAGCGGGCCAGCGCGGCCGCGGGCCTGGAGAGTGCCAAGGGCATCCTCCGCTCGGCCGTGGGCGCCGCCGCCGGGACGAAGTTCACGCCGACGCTGACGTTCGTCGCGGACGCCCTCCCGGAGACCGCGAAGACGATCGAGGACCTCCTCGACAAGGCGCGGGCCTCCGACGCGGCCGTGCGCGAGGCGTCCTCCGGCGCCAAGTACGCCGGCGAGGCCGACCCGTACCGCAAGCCCGAGGACGAGGACGAAGAGGGCACCACCGCCTGATGAGCAACGCAGGGAAGACGCCCGACGGACTTGTCATCGTCGACAAGCCGTCGGGCTTCACTTCGCACGACGTCGTGGCCAAGATGCGCGGGATCGCCAAGACCCGCCGGGTCGGCCACGCCGGCACGCTCGACCCCATGGCCACCGGCGTCCTCGTCCTCGGCGTGGAGCGGGCGACCAAGCTGCTCGGTCACCTCGCGCTGACCGAGAAGGAGTACCTCGGCACCATCCGCCTCGGCCAGACGACGATCACCGACGACGCCGAGGGCGAGATCACGGCCTCCGTGGATGCCTCCAAGGTGACCCGTGAGGGGATCGACGCGGGCGTGGCTGAGCTGACCGGCGCCATCATGCAGGTGCCGTCGAAGGTCTCCGCCATCAAGATCGACGGCAAGCGGTCGTACGCGCGGGTGCGCGGCGGCGAGGAGTTCGAGATCCCGGCGCGGCCGGTCACCGTCTCGTCCTTCCAGGTGTACGACGTCCGGGAGGCCGTCGCCGAGGACGGCACACAGGTCGTGGACCTGGTCGTCTCGGTGGTCTGCTCCTCCGGTACGTACATCCGGGCGCTCGCCCGTGACCTGGGCGCCGGGCTCGGCGTGGGCGGTCATCTGACCGCGCTGCGACGCACCCGGGTCGGCCCGTACAAGCTGGACTCGGCCAAGACCCTGGACCAGCTCCAGGAGGAGCTGACGGTCATGCCGGTCGCGGACGCGGCCTCGGCGGCGTTCCCCCGCTGGGACGTCGACGAGAAGCGGGCCCGGCTGCTGCTCAACGGCGTGCGGCTCGAGATGCCGTCGTATCCGCCGGGTCCGGTGGCCGTCTTCGCGCCCGACGGGCGTCTGCTGGCCCTCGTGGAGGACCAGAAGGGCAAGGCGAAGAGCCTGGCCGTCTTCGGCTGACGCGTTGTTTTGTGACGGGTATTTCGTGGGGCGGCACGCATGCGTGCCGCCCCACGTTCCCCTCCCCCAGACGAGTGTTATCCATTTCGATCGTCATTTTCACCCCTTCGGGCAGGCGCTCGGAGTGAAACGGGGGAGCGCTGGGGGGCGCGTTCGGCCGGTGTGGTTCTCGCGGTGATCACCGCCGACCTAACGTCGACACCATGGGACGTGGGGACCTCGGCACGCTGGTTCGGATCTGCGATCCGGCGGGCCGCCCCCGCGGAACGGGCTTCGTCGCCGACGACCGGGGGACGGTCGTCACCAGCCACGAAGCCGTCGCCGGACTCGTACGGATCCTGCTGCGCGCCCCCGGCGAGCGCGACCGCGTCATCGAGCCCGACGCCCTCACCCTGCTGCCCGAGTCCGGCCTCGCCCTCCTGCGGGCCGAGGGGATCGGCGTCCGTCCGCTGCCGGTGTCGGCGCGGACCGAGATCGAGCCCGGGACGTACGTACGGATCGCGGCGCACGGCTGGCGCGAGGCGCGGGTGCTCGGCACGGCGCCCGTCACGTACGCCACCGGTGGCAGGCGGCACGCGCTGGGCCGGGCGGCCTGGGAGCTGGCCATCGGCACCGAGGGCGCCGATGCCCTGCGGCTCGGCGGGCAGGCCACGGGCGGGCCCGTCGTGGACCCGGAGACCGGAGCCGTCCTCGGGGTCCTCGGCACCGCGCTGCACGGCGACCACCGGGCCGCCGGATACGCGCTGCCCCTGCCGCCCGTGGGCCCGCTCGCCGAGCTGCTGCGGCGCAACGCCGCGACCGCGCCCTGCTACGGGCGCGAGCTCAACCTGGCGGGCGTCCTGGAGCTGACCGCGACCGCCACCGCCGCGTCCACCGGGGCCGCCACCGGTACGGGAAGCCGGTCCGAGTCCCCGCCGGTCGAACGGGCCGCGTGCGCCCGGGAGTTCGAGGCCTTCACCGGCAGCTCCGACGCCCTCGTCCTCGCCCTCGTCGGCGACCCCGGCACCGGACGCACCACCGCCCTCGCCGCGCACTGCGCCGAGCGGGCCCGGAGCCCCGAACCCGCCCCCACGATCTGGCTGCGCGGGGCGGACCTGCGCGCCGACGACACCTCGGTCGCCGACGCCGTGGGCCGCGCCCTGCGCCAGGCGGGCCGGATCGTCACCGCCTCGGGTGTCCATGCCGACATGTCGACCACCACCCCCGAACGGGCCGCCCGGCTCGCCCATGCGGCGGGCCGGCCCCTCCTCGTCGTCCTCGACGGCCCCGAGGAGATGCCCCCCGCCCTCGCCCACCGCCTCCCGGCCTGGACGGAGGGCACCGAGTCCTGGCTCGGCGCCCACGCCACCCGCCTCATGCTCGGCTGCCGCCCGGAGTTCTGGGAGCGGGCCGCCCGCCTCCATGCTCCGGAGTCCCTGCACCGCACGGTGCCGCTCGGCGACCTCACGGACGACGAGGCGGCGCTCGCCCGGGCGCGGTACGGGCTCGGCGCGGGCGATCTCGCAGCCGACGACGCCCGGCACCCGCTCGTGCTGCGGCTGCTCGCCGAGGTGCGCGAGGCCGTGCCCGGGGGCGCGCCCGGCAGGCCCGGGCGGGAGGAGGTCTTCGGCGCCTACCTGGACCTGATGTGTCTGCGGGTCGCCGTACGGATCGCGGCCGGGACGCGCCCGGTCCCGCGCGGTACCGCCGTGCGCCGGCTCGCCGCGCGGGTCGCGGGGCAGGTCCACGAGGCGGCCCGGCGGTGCCTGGGGCCCGGGCAGGGGGAGCTGGACCGGGGCTCCTTCGAGGAGGTCTTCCCGTGGCGGACCGGCTGGGCCTCCGCCGTTCTGACCGAGGGGCTCGTCGTTCCGGCCGGCTCCGGCTACCGCTTCGGCCACGAGGAGCTCGCCGACTGGATCCAGGGTGCCCATCTGGACGTCGACGAGGCCCTCCTCGCGCTGGTCCACCGCCGGGGCGAGGGCGCCGCCCCGGTCCGCCTCCCGGCCCGCCCCGGCGCCCCGCACACGGCCGTCGCGCCGGACCCCCTCCCCGTACCGCGCCACCGGATCGGCCCGGTCGTCCAGGCGCTCCTGCTGATGGACCGCGAGTACGGCGCCGACGCGCTCGGGCGGCGGCTGACCGGCCTGGTCGAGGCGCTTGCCCGGCTCCGCGCGGACGGCCGGGCGACCACCGAGGCCGCCTGGTGGGCCACCCGGCTCCTCCACCGGACCCTCCTGCGCCTCCCGGACCCCAAACCGTACCTCCCGAGCCTCCGCCACCTGGCCGACCACCTGGGCACCATGCCGACCGCGCCACGGACGCCCGGACCGGAGCCCGAGGTCCCCGCGCAGCGCCACGCCCCGGACGCTCCGTCCGCCGCCCCCGCCCCTCCCGCGCTCTTCGGGCCCCCGTTCTGGGCCGCTCTGCGGGTCGGGGAGGGCGAGCGGATCGATCTGCTGCGGCGGATCGTGCCCGCCGATCCGCCGCCCGGCACCCACGCCGGGCCCCGGTTCCTCGACGTCGTCGCCGAACGGCTCGTCGCCGAGCCCCGGGGCGTACAGCCGCTGCTCTGCCGCTGGTTCGGCGACGGCCGGGCCCTCGGGGCCGCGCCGCACGCCACCGTCGCCACCGCCGCGCAGGCCCTGCTGCACACGCACCGCCACCTCGCCGTCGACGACCTGTGCGAGGCGCTCGTCGCCACCGCCCATCCGCTGGCCGACGGGCTGCTCGCCGCGCTCGCCGAGGACGAGCCGACCGCCCTCTGCCGGGCCGTCGACCGCTGGGCCCATGACGACGGCAGGCCCGCGCGCCGCGCCGCCGCCGCCACGTACGGCGCCCTCGTCGCCGCGCACGCCACCACAGGCCCCGACCGCGAGCTCCTCCGGTACGCCGCCTTCGCCCTGCTCGCCCGCCCCGCCGACGCCGCCCTGCACGGCGCCGCCCTCGGACTCCTCGTCCGCGACCCGCACACCCGCTCCCGCCATCTGCCCCGCGCCCTGACCGACCCCCGCGTCCCCGCCGAGGCGCTCACCACCGCGCTCGCCGCCCACCCCGAACCCGTCCTCGCCGCCCTCCGGACCCGGCTGAACGGCCCCGGCGAGGCCGCCGGAGCCACCCTGCGGGCGCTCGCCGAGGTCACCACCCCCGCCCTCGCCCGGCGCGTCGCCGCCCTCGTCCACGAGTACGTCGACCGCCACCCCGAAGGCGCCCGCCACGCCGCCGCCTTCGTCGACCGTCGCCTCGAGGACGGGCCCGCCGCCCGGGCGGTCCTCTTCCCCCTGGTCTCCAGCCTGATCCGGGGCCGTCCCGCCCAGGTCCGCAGCGCCCTCGCCCCGGTGCTCGCCGCCCCCGGCACCGGCGCCTCGCGCCTTCTGCGTACCGAACTCCTCGACGTACTCCTCGACCACGAGCGGTACGACGCACGGGACCTCGCCGTCCTCGACGCCCTGCTGAGGGCCGCCGCCCACGGCTGCGAACGGCGCCCCGAGGTCCGCACCCGCGAGCTCGTCCACCGCACCGGACTGCTCCTCGTCCGCACGCCCGAGGGCGCGACGTGCCTCGACCGACGGCTCGTCGAGCTCGCCCGCGAGGTCCCCGCGTTCGCCGCCCAACTGACCGGCTGGCTGGCCGGCGCCCCCGGCGACTGGGCCGTCGTCGTCGGCCCCAGCACCCGCCGTACGGTCGAGCGGCTCGGCAGTTCCATGCCGATGCGGGGCGATGGCCGTGGGCATGGCAGTCTTAGACCTGCGTAATCGGCGAACAGGCGGACGAGGAGCGGTCACAGTGCAGCGCTGGCGTGGCTTGGAGGACATCCCCCAGGACTGGGGGCGCAGCGTCGTCACCATCGGCTCCTACGACGGGGTGCACCGCGGACACCAGCTGATCATCGGCCGGGCCGTCGAACGCGCCCGTGAACTGGGCGTTCCGTCGGTCGTCGTCACCTTCGAACCGCACCCCTCCGAGGTCGTGCGGCCCGGCAGCCACCCGCCGCTGCTCGCCCCGCACCCGCGCCGCGCCGAGCTGATCGCGGAGCTGGGCGTGGACGCGGTCCTCGTCCTGCCGTTCACGGCCGAGTTCTCGCAGCTGTCCCCGGCGGACTTCATCGTGAAGGTCCTCGTCGACAAGCTGCACGCGAAGGCCGTCATCGAGGGCCCGAACTTCCGCTTCGGCCACCGCGCCGCCGGCAACGTCGGCTTCCTCACCGAGCTGGGCGCCACCTACGACTACGAGGTCGAGGTCATCGACCTCTTCGTGAGCGGTACGGCGGGCGGCGGCGACCCGTTCTCCTCCACGCTCACCCGCCGCCTCGTCGCCGAGGGCGACGTGGAGGGCGCCGCCGAGATCCTCGGCCGCCCGCACCGCGTCGAGGGCATCGTCGTCCGGGGCGCGCAGCGCGGCCGCGAGCTCGGCTTCCCGACGGCCAACGTCGAGACCCTCCCGCACACCGCGATCCCGGCCGACGGCGTGTACGCGGGCTGGCTGACCGCCGCCGGGGAGCGGATGCCCGCCGCGATCTCGGTCGGCACGAACCCCCAGTTCGACGGCACCGAGCGGACCGTCGAGGCGTACGCCATCGACCGCGAGGGCCTCGACCTGTACGGCCTGCACGTGGCCGTGGACTTCCTGGCGTACGTCCGCGGCATGCTGAAGTTCGACACCCTGGACGATCTGCTCGCGGCGATGGCCGGGGACGTGAAGCGCGCCCGCGAACTCACCGAGGCGTACGACACGAAGCGCTGAGGCGCCCCGCTCGAAGAGCCGAGGCGCCCCCGCCTACTGCTTCTGCCCCTCCCGCACCCAGTGGCAGGCCACGTCCCGGGCTCCGCCGCCCGGGAGGACCGGCAGGTCCTCGGTGCGGCAGCGGTCCGCGACCGCGGCCGCCTCGCCCGAGGCGAGGACCTGGCAGCGGGCGTGGAAGCGGCAGCCGGACGGGATGCGGGCCGGGTCAGGTGGCTCGCCCGTCAGGACCACCGGAGCGACCTCGGACTCCGGCAGGACCGACAACAGGGCCCGGGTGTACGGGTGCTGAGGAGCCGTCAGTACGGACTCCACCGTGCCGGTCTCCACGATCCGGCCCAGGTACATCACCGCCACCCGGTCCGCGATGTTCCACGCGAGACCCAGATCGTGCGTCACGACGAGCGCCGAGAGCCCCAGTTCGTCCCGGAGCCGTAGCAACAGCGCCAGGATCTCGCCCCGTACCGATGCGTCCAGCGAGGCCACCGGCTCGTCCGCGACGATCAGCTCCGGCTGGAGGACCAGCGCGCCCGCGATGACGACGCGCTGCCGCTGACCGCCCGACAGCTCGTGCGGGTACCGCAGGAAGAAGCGCTCCGGCGGCCGCAGACCGGCCCGCGACAACGCCTCCGCGACCGCCGCCCGCTCGTCCCCGTCGTACCCGTGGATCCGCAGCCCCTCCGCCACCGCGTCGTACACGGTGTGCCGCGGGTTCAGCGAGCCGCTGGGGTCCTGCAGGACCAGCTGGGCCCGCCTGCGGTAGGCCTTGAGGGCGCGCGAGGTGTACGAGAGCGGCTCGCCCGCGAAAGTGACCGCGCCGCCGGTCGGCGGCACGAGCCCGAGCAGCGAGCGCGCCAGCGTCGTCTTGCCGCACCCCGACTCGCCGACCAGGGCCACGATCTCCCCGGGCGCGATGTCCAGGTCCACCCCGTCCACCGCGCGCGCGGGCGGCGCGCCCCGCCGCCCGGGGAAGGTGACCCGCAGTCCGCGCGCCGAGAGCAGCGGACCGGTCGCCGGCGGAGCCTCGGTCGCGACGGAGGCACCCGCCGCCGAGGCGCCCGCCCCCGACGGCGCGCCGTCCGGTGTCAACGGGTTCATGAGCCGCTCCCCACATGTACGCAGGCCGCCCGGCGCCCCGCGCCCGCGTCCCGCAGTTCCTGGTCCCGCGTCCCGCAGACGTCCTCCACCGCGACCGGGCAGCGCGGATGGAACGCGCACCCGCCCGGCAGATCGGCCGGGTCCGGCGGATCGCCGGGCAGGCCGCGCGGCGCCCGCCGGGACGCCGGGTCGCCGATCCTCGGGAACGCCGAGGACAGCGCCCGCCCGTACGGATGCTCCGCCGCGTCGTACACCGCCCGCGCCGGGCCCTCCTCCACCACCCGCCCCGCGTACATCACCGCGAGCCGGTCGCAGGTGTCCGCGAGGACCGCCAGGTCGTGGCTGATCATCAGCAGGCTGATGTCGTCGTCCGCGACCAGACGCTCGATCAGCCGCAGGATCTGCGCCTGGATCATCACGTCGAGCGCCGTCGTCGGCTCGTCCGCCACGATCAGCCGCGGATCGCAGGCGAGCGCCATCGCGATCATCACGCGCTGCCGCTGACCGCCGGACAGCTCGTGCGGATAGGCCGCCGCGCGTGCCACCGGAAGCCCGACGTGCTCCAGGAGCTCCCCGACCCGCTTGCGCGCCTCCGCCGGGGTCGGCCGCCCGTGCACGAGCAGCGGCTCCGCGATCTGGTCGCCGATCCGCCGCACCGCGTTCAGCGAGTGCATCGCGCCCTGGAAGACGATCGACGCCCCGGCCCAGCGCACCGCCCGCAGCCGCCCCCACTTCATGGCGAGGACGTCCTCGCCGTCGAGCAGGATCTGCCCGGTCAGCCGGGCGGAGGCAGGCAGCAGCCGCAGCAGCGCCAGCGCCATCGTCGACTTCCCGCACCCCGACTCGCCCGCGACCCCGAGCTTCTGCCCGGCGGCCAGGGTCAGGTCGACGCCCCGTACGGCGGGGACGGCGGCCGCCCCCGACCCGTACGTCACGCTCAGGTTCCGTACCTCCAGGAGGCTCATCGCCCCACCCCCAGCTTCGGGTTGAGCACGGACTCGACCGCGCGCCCGCACAGCGTGAAGGCGAGCGCGACCAGCGCGATCGCGATCCCGGGCGGCGCGAGGTACCACCAGTGGCCGGACGACACGGCGCCCGCCTCCCGGGCGTCCTGGAGCATGCCGCCCCAGGAGACCACCGTCGGGTCGCCGAGGCCGAGGAAGGCGAGGGTCGCCTCGGTGAGGATCGCCGTCGAGATGCCGAGCGTGGTCTGCGCGAGCACCAGCGGCATCACGTTCGGCAGCACGTGCCGGCTCATGATGTGCCCGTGGCCGCCGCCGAGCGCGGTGGCCCGCTCGATGTACGGGCGGGACTCCACCGCGATCGTCTGCGCGCGCACCAGGCGGGCCGTGGTCGGCCAGCTGGTCACGCCGATCGCCAGGATCACCGTCCACATCGAACGGGACATCACCGTCGCGAGCACGATCGCGAGGACGAGCGTCGGCATGACGAGGAACCAGTCGGTGACCCGCATGACGACCGTCGAGAACCAGCCGCCGTAGTGCCCGGCGATGATCCCGACGAGGGTGCCGATCGCGACCGAGAGCACCGCCGCGAGCAGCCCGACGAGCAGCGAGATCCGCGCGCCCCAGATCAGCAGGCCGAGCAGCGAGCGCCCGAACTGGTCCGTCCCGAGCGGGAATTCGGCGCTCGGCGGCTCCAGGGCCGTACCCGGTGCGTTCGTCACCGACTGCACGTCCGCGCCGACGATCAGCGGGGCGGCGAGGGCGAGCAGCGCGATCAGGGCGAGCCCGGCCAGACCGTAGAGACCGGCGCGGTGGGTGCGGTACTGCTTCCAGAAGCGGGAGACCGAACCGCGTCGGCGCTCCCAGACAAGAGACGTCATCGGCCCACCCGGGGGTCGAGCAGCGGATAGAGCAGGTCGGCGATCAGGTTCATCACGATCATCGCGCCGGCGAAGACCACGAACAGGCCCTGGACCAGCGGCAGATCGGGCACGCTGAGCGCCTGGTAGAAGAGCCCGCCGAGCCCCGGCCAGGAGAACACCGTCTCCACCAGGATCGAACCGGCCGCCACATGGCCCAGGTTGATGAAGATCATGGTCACGGTCGGCAGCAGCGCGTTCGGTACGGCGTGCCGGCGCCGTACGACGTCGTCGCGCAGCCCCTTCGCCCGCGCGGTCGTCAGATAGTCGCTGCCCATCTCGTCGAGCAGCGAGGAGCGCATGACCAGGAGGGTCTGCGCGTACCCGACCGCCACCAGGGTCACCACCGGCAGCACCATGTGGTGGGCCACGTCCAGGACGTACGCGAAGCCGGTCTCGCCCGTCCCCGACTCCATGCCGCCGGTCGGGAAGAGCCCCGGGATCGGACCGATGCCGACCGAGAAGACGATGATCAGGAGCAGTCCGAGCCAGAACGAGGGCACGGACCACAGCGTCAGCGCGACGCCGGTGTTGATCCTGTCGCCGAGGCGGCCGTGGTTCCAGGCGGAGCGGGTGCCGAGCCAGAGCCCGAGCGCCGAGTAGAGCACCACGGCGACCCCGGTCAGCAGCAGCGTCGCCGGCAGCTTCGTCGCGATGAGATCGCCGACCGGGGCGTGGAACTGGTACGAGGTGCCGAGATCACCGCTCAGCGCCTTCGCGCAGTAGTCGGTGAACTGCTGCCACAGCGGCAGGTCGAGGCCGAACTGCCGCCGCAGGGTCGCCAGCTGCTCGGCCGAGGTGGGGATCCCGTGGGTCATCGCCTTGACCGGGTCGCCGGGGATGATCCGGAACAGGAAGAAGCTGGTGACCAGCACGGCGAAGAGCGAGACGGCCGCGCCGCCCAGCTTGCCGGCCACGTAACGGAGGTACTGGAGGGTCGTACCGGTACGGGAGGCGCCGTCCGTGGCGCGGACCGGTTCGGTCCGCACCACGTCGGCGGGGGTGCTCGCTGTCGTCACGGCTCGGCTCGTCTACTCGCGGTCGTCGGCGGTCGAGCGGCGCCGCAGGCCGAGGAAGATCCCGATCCCGACCACGGCGACCACGGCCGCGCCGATGCCGACGATCACCCCGGTGGACGAACCGCCACCGCCGGAGCCGGACTCGGACCCGGCGGCCGCGGTGGTCGGCGCGGCCGACCACCAGCTCCAGTAGCCGTCCTGGCCCCAGAGGTTGCCGGCGGCCGCCGGCATGGTCGTGATGGACTTGATCTGGTCCGTGCGGTACGCCTCCAGGGCGTTCGGGTAGGCCATGATGTTCATGTACCCCGTGTCGTACAGCCTGGACTGCATCTGCTTGACCAGATCCGCCCGCTTGGCGGCGTCGTACTCCACCGCCTGCTGCGCGTAGAGCGTGTCGAAGCGCTGGTCGCAGATGAAGTTGTCGGTGGCGCCGGTGTCCTTCGGGGTCGCCGGGAGCGTGCCGCAGGTGTGGATCGACAGGACGTAGTCGGGGTCGGGGTTGACCGACCAGCCGTCGAACGCGAGGTCGTAGTCGCCCTTGGTCCACGGGTCGCTGACGTTGTCGAGGCACTCGACCTTCAGCCCGATGCCGAGCTCGCCCCACCACTCCTGGAGGTACTTCCCGATCGCCTTGTCGTTCGGGTCGGTGGCGTGGCAGAGGATCCGGAAGTCCAGCGCCCTGCCGTCCTTGCCGACCCGCTTCCCGTCGCCGTTCTTCTTGTATCCGGCCTGGTCGAGGAGCTGGGCCGCCTTGGCGGGGTCGTAACCGAGCTTCTGCTGCGCGCTCGGCTTCCAGAAGTACGAGCCGAAGCGGGGCGGGATGTAGCCCTCGCCCTCGACCGCATGACCCTGGAAGACCTTGTCGACGATCGTGGTCCGGTCGACGGCGAGGAAGAGCGCCTTGCGGACGGCCGGGTCGAGCAGCGCCGGATGGCCGTTGCCGAAGGTCTTGCCGTCCTTCGAACGCGCGCCCGGGTTGGTGGCCAGGGCGAAGAAGCGCCGGCCGGGGGCGTCGTTGACCTTGATGTTCTTCATGGACTTCAGGGCGGCGGCCTGAGCGGGCGTCAGGTTCGGTACGAAGGACACCTCGCCCTTCTGCAGCGCGGCGACGGCCGCGTCACCGTCCTTGTAGTACTTGAACACCAGCTCGTCGAACTTGGGTGCGCCGCGCCAGAAGTTCTTGTTCGGCTTCATCTTGATGTACTGGTCGACCTTGAAGTCCGTGATGACGAACGGGCCGTTGCCGACGATCGGGAACTGCTGGTCGTTGTTGAACTTCGAGAAGTCGCCGACCTTCTCCCAGACGTGCTTGGGCACGATCGGCACGTCGAGCGCCGTCATCGTCGCCTGCGGCTTCTTCAGCTCGATGACCAGCGTCTGCGGGTCGGGCGCGGTGACCTTCTTGAAGTTGGACGTGAAGCTGCCGTTCGCCGTGGCGGCGTTCTCGTCCGTCATCATCTTGTTGAAGGTCCAGGCGGCGTCCTCGGCGGTGGCCTGCTTCCCGTCGGACCACTTCGAGTCCTTGCGGATCGTGTACGTCCACGTCAGCTTGTCGGCCGAGGACGACCACTCGGTCGCGAGCCCCGGGATCGGCTTGGCGTCCTGCGCGTCGTAGTTCGTCAGGTACTCGTACGCCAACCGGTGGATGCTCGTCGACACGAGCTTCTGGGCGAGGAACGGGCTCAGGGAGTCGACGCTCTGCGAGACGGCGACCGTGAGGGTGGAGCCGCCGCTCTTCCCGTCACCGTCGGCGGCGCGCGCGGACTGGGCGCCGACCTGGGGTACGGCCACGAGGGCGGTGGCGGCGACACCTGCGGCGAGAAGCAGCCGGGGGAGTCGTCGGGGAGCGCGTCTGCGGGGGGCTGCGGGGCGGGGCGGGACCTTCGTGACCATGACCATAGGACGTACCTCGCGTCGTGGATCTTGGGCGCCAACTGGTGAAGCGAAGGTTTATCAGCGGTGGACAAGCATCGTCAACGATGACTCAAACCCCTTGTGGGCTGCGGGAATGCGATGAGGCCCCGCACCGGGGAGCCGGTGCGGGGCCTCATTGGTCTACTCCTGTGACGCCTTACTGCTGAGGGGCTGGCGGAGGCTGCGGAGGCGTCTGCTGAGCCTGCTGCGGCCAACCCGGGGGCGGTACCGGAGCGTTCGGATCCACGGGCGGCTGCGGTTGCGGCTGCGCGGGGGGCTGCTGCCAGCCCTGGGGCGCGCCGGGCTGCTCGTGCTGCTGCGGCGGGTAGGGCTGGGGGTGACCCGGCGCCTGCGGATACGGCTGCGGCTGCTGGGGCTGCGGGTACGGCTGGGGGGCGTACGGCTGCCCCTGCTGCTGCGGGTACGGCTGCTGACCGGGCATCGGCTGACCGGGCGCGGCCTGACCCGGCATCGGCTGGCCCGGCATGGGCTGACCGGGTGCGGGCTGACCGGGCATGGGCTGCGGGGCGTACGGCTGCTGCTGACCGGGCATCGGCTGACCGGGCACGGGCTGGCCCGGCATCGGCTGACCGGGCATCTGCTGGCCCGGGACCGGCGGGGCCATCTGCGGCGGTACGCCGCCGCCCTGGCCGCCGTCACCGGTCCACAGCCCCTGGACGTGCTGCGCACGCGCGAAGTCCTCGGCCACCATCGCGGAGAGGTGGAAGTACGCCTCGCGGGTCTTCGGCCGCATCATGTCGAGGTCGACCTCGGCACCGGCCGACAGGTGCTCGTCGAACGGTACGACGACGACGCCGCGGCAGCGCGTCTGGAAGTGCTGCACGATGTCGTCGACCTTGATCATCTTGCCGGTCTCGCGGACCCCCGAGATGACCGTGATCGACCGCTGCACCAGCTCCGCGTACCCGTGCGCCGAGAGCCAGTCCAGCGTGGTCGAGGCGCTGGAGGCACCGTCGACGGAGGGCGTCGAGATGATGATCAGCTGGTCGGCGAGGTCGAGCACACCGCGCATGGCGCTGTAGAGCAGACCCGTACCGGAGTCGGTCAGGATGATCGGGTACTGCTTGCCCAGGACGTCGATCGCCCGCCGGTAGTCCTCGTCGTTGAACGTCGTCGAGACGGCCGGGTCCACGTCGTTGGCGAGGATCTCCAGACCGGACGGCGCCTGCGAGGTGAAGCGGCGGATGTCCATGTACGAGTGCAGGTACGGGATCGCCTGCACGAGGTCACGGATGGTCGCCCCGGTCTCGCGCCGCACCCGGCGGCCGAGCGTTCCGGCGTCGGGGTTGGCGTCGATGGCGAGGATCTTGTCCTGCCGCTCGGTGGCCAGGGTCGCGCCGAGCGCGGTGGTCGTCGTGGTCTTGCCGACACCGCCCTTGAGGGAGATGACCGCGATCCGGTAGCAGGACAGGACGGGCGTACGGATCAGGTCGAGCTTCCGCTGCCGCTCGGCCTCCTCGCGCTTGCCGCCGAGCTTGAAACGGGCGGAGGGGCTGGGGTTCCGGCTCGACTTGGCCTTCTGCTTGTTGTTGCGCAGCAGCCGGTCGGAGGACAGCTCGACGGCGGCGGTGTAGCCGAGCGGAGCACCCGGCACGGACCGCTCACGCTGGTCGTGCGCGACGGGCGTGGGCCACCCCGCACCACTCCGCGGATCGGCGGGCGCCCCGGCCTGCGGGTCGTACGGAGCCTGCTGCGCGGGCGCCTCGCCCTGCTGCGGGAAGCCGTAGCCGCCCTGGGGCTGGGGCTGTGCTGCCTGCGGGGGTGTGGGCTGCGGCTGGGGCTGGCCGGGCTGGGGGAAGCCGTAGCCGCCCTGCGGGGCAGGGGCTTCGGCGGCCTGCGGCGGGATGGGCTGCGGCAGGGGCTGCTGTCCGGGCTGCGGGAATCCGTACCCGCCCTGTGCCGGCGCCTGTGCCTGCGGGGGCACGGGGGTGGGCAGGGGCTGACCGGGCTGACTGGGCTGGGGGAAGCCGTAACCGCCCTGCGGCGCAGGCGCGTCGGCCGCCTGCGGCGGGATCGGCTGCGGCAGGGGCTGCTGGCCCGGCTGCGGGAAGCCGTAACCACCCTGTGCCTGCGGCGGTACGGGGGTGGGAAGCGGCTGGGGCAGGCCGGGCTGGGGCTGGGACTGAGGCTGGCCGGGCTGCGGGAAGCCGTAACCGCCCTGCGGAGCAGAGGCGTCGGCCGCCTGCGGCGGGATGGGCTGCGGCAGGGGCTGCTGACCGGGCTGCGGGAATCCGTACCCGCCCTGTGCCTGCGGCGGTACGGGAGTCGGCTCCGCCGGCCAGCCGGGGGGCTGCGGCATGGCCGGGGGCGGCGGCTGCTCGCCCGACGGCGCCTGGGCGGGCCAGTTCGGTACGGCCGGGGGAGCCGCCGGCTGGAACGACGGCGGCAGCGGGGGCAGTCCGTCGGCGCCCTGCGGGGCGACGGGGTCCGCCGGCACCGCGGGCGGCACCGCGGCCGGCGGCACGGCCGCCGGGGGAGCGTCCTGCGGCTCGGCGTCGGCGGGCGCCGCGACGACGGCCGCGTCGGCCGGTTCGGGCTCCTGGGCCTCGGACGCGGGCGCGCTCGGCCGGACGTCCTCGTCCGACGGCTCGCCCGACTGCGGAGCCTCGTCCGCGGGGGCCGGGGCCGGAACGGGGGTGGGCAGCGCGAGCGCGTAGCCGCTGTCCGCCTGCGGGGTCTCGTCGGCGGGCGACGGCGCGGCAGGCGCGGCGTCCTCGGGAGCGGGCGTCCCGGACGGCTCCGTGCCGGGCGTCGACGCGTCGGCGGCCGCGGCGCGCTCGGCGATCTCCGCCATCTCGCGCTTGAGCGCGGCGGACGAGAAACGCATCGTCGCGCCGCTCTCCACGTCACCGCCGCCGAACGACTCGGCCTCGACAGGTTCGTGGGAAGCGACCGGAGCGGCGGGAGCCGGGGTGGCGCCGGCGCTCGGCTGCACAGGACCGGGCGGAGCCGGCTGCACAGGACCGGGCTGAACGGCACCCGGCTGCACGGCACCGGGCTGAACCGGCCCGGGCTGCACCGCGCCCGGCTGCACCGGCCCAGGCTGACCAGGAGCCACGGGCTGGCCAGGGGCCACGGGCTGACCCGGAGCCGCCGGCTGGCCGGGCGGCGTCGGCTGAACCGCCCCCGGCGCGGGCGGAACCGGCGCAGGCAGCGGCACCGGCAGCGGGGGAACCGGCGCCGGCAGCGGCACCGGAAGCGGCGGAACCGGGGCGGGCGGGGGCACGTTGGGCTCGAAACCGCTGCCCGCCGGGAGCCCCGGGACGGCAACGGGCTCACCACTCGGCGGTGGCGGCGGCGTCGCGCCACCCGCACCACCGCTTCCCCCCGCGTTCTGCGTGTACCAGGCAGGCGGGGTGTAGTCGATGGTGAACTCACCCGTCATCTCGGCGGGATCCGCGTCGGACTGATCATCGGCGGGTGGATTCCAACCCCCGTGGATCTCGTCCCGATCGCCGTTCACTATTGCCTCCTGGTGTGGTCGCGCACCCTTGTGCTGTCGTGGGCGGGCCCTCCCACCCTAATCGCCAACCGTGTGCGGCGGGCAGGCCCGATCGCCCGTACCCGCCTGTCCCGTAGGTCACGTATCGCCCCCAAGTGACCTGCGTGCACCGCAGAGTGAACTCCACAGCGCCACGGGGCGCTCCAAAAACGTACAAAAACGGACGGAATTGATGACTCCGACCGGTCAGTCCATCCGGCGCGCGCTGCCCAACAATCCGGTCTCGGCCTCTGTGGCCTGAGTCATGACGAACTGGCGGTCACCCGGCGTACACCACAACGTCACCCCGTCGGCGAGCGTCGACAACGCCTCCGCCGCCGCGCCCGGCAGGCCCATGATCCGGCCGATCTGCGTGGCCTCGTCCGGCGAGACCCGCTGGATCCCCACGAGGGCGGACTTCTCCAGCAGCCGGGGCGCCACCGGGCTCAGGTACGGCAGCAGGGTCACCACCGACTGCCAGGGTCCCGACACGACCCGGCCGCGCGGCGGACGCATACCGCAGTCCCGCACCACGACCACCGGGCTGCCGGCCGACGCGCCCTGCGGCGGGACCCGGCCGACGTCGTGCAGCGTGATGCAGGGCTGACCCCCGCCCGCGGCCTGCGCGAGCGTCGTCCAGACCTGGGCCCGCCCGGTCTCCACGGCGACCCGCGCACCCGTCGCGGCCGCCCGCAGCGCGATCACCTGGGCCGTCCACAGACCGCCGATGAGCGTCACGTCGTACGGGGTGGGCCGGTTGATGCCCAGGACGGCGGGCCGGCCCTCGGCGTCCACGCCGATGACCATGCCGTCGTCGCCGACGGGCACGCTCAACGCGCCGAGCTGCTCCAGCGGTACGGAGTGCCGGTCGCGGCGCGGCCCGATGAGCCCGAAACCGAACCGGGGCCGTCCACCCCGCCCCGTACCCCTACGGGACCTCCCGGCGGACCGCTCACGCGCCCCGCCAGCGTCACCGCCATTACCGACACCACCGACACCACCGACACCACCGACAGGCACCTGGGAAGAGGACATCAGCGCGCACCCCCGAGCGGCAGCGAGGCCAGCATGCCCGGCACCTGTTCGCGGTCGAGCCGCACCAGACCCGTCTTCACCCCGCGCGCCGCACGCTCCAGTTCGTGCCGCGCCGCCACCAGCTCCTCGTCGCTGCGCCCGGTGATCCGTACGTGCCCGGTCACCGTCGCCTCCTGGCGGTCGCCGCCGCTCAGCGTCAGGCTGAACGTCGTCGCGAGCGCGGGCAGCGAGGTCAGCAGCGCGATCAGCTGCGGCATCGACGCGCCGGGACCGCCCGCGCCGCCGAGGTGCGGCCAGCGCCCCACCCAGTACGTCGTGTGCCGGCGGTCGTCGACCCGCCAGGTCCGCGCGGTCTCCTGGCTCCGTCGCGCCTGCGCCTGGCCGCGCCCCGCCTGCGTTATGGCCGCGGGGCTCGCGCAGGTCGAGGTGGCCAGCGCGGCGGTCAGCTCCTGCTCGGTCAGCACGGTCGCCCGGAACCCGGCGCCCGCGAGGCGGCTCGCCAGCTGGTCCGCCGACCGGACCACGCACTTCTGCGCGCCCTCCAGGCCGCCACCGCGCGCGGCGACGGCCTCCGGGCACAGCTCCGGGTCCAGCTTGAGGGCGACCCAAGTCACGCGTACCGCCGGAGAACCCGTCTGCGCCTGCAGCGGGCCGTAGTTGCGCGCGGCCATCGACTGCGGGGGCAGATGCGGGGCGGGCGCCGGCTGGGTGTGCTGGACGATCTGCGCGGACTCGAGGCGGATCCCGTCCACGTCGAGGACGTCACGGACGAGCGCGACCGGCAGTGGCCGCGCCGAACGGTCCGGGCGCAGCGCCGTGGCCTCCGCATCGACCCGTACGACGACCGTGAGGAACGTACCGTCGCCGATCATCCCGACCGGACGGCGGTCGCGGTCGCTGTACGCGTACGTGCGCAGCGCCGGATCGCACTCCACGACCGGGGCGAGCCCCGGCTCCGTACCCTCCGGGACGACGAAGGAGGCCGCCCGGCGCGTCCGCGCGCGCAGCGTCAGGAACGTACCGAGCCACTCCGGCATCGAGCGCCGGTGCCGGCGCACCACCGCGAGCAGGACCAGCACCGCGGCGAGAAGTCCGGCCGGGACCAGGAGCATCGGTTCGACGACCCACGCCACGAGCAGCAGAGCGGCCGCGCCCTCGATCAATACGAGTTGTTGCAATCGGAATGATCCGAAGTGTCCCGGGCGCGCCTGAAGGCGGGGCGACACGGCGGACGGCGCACCGGCGGCGGGAGGTGTGGCGGAACGGGAGGAGGGCGCGGGCGCCGCGGACCGCGGTCGCGTCCGCGTCGCGGATGCCATCATGGAGAATCCCCCCAAATTCGTCCCGATCACCCTGGCGCGCCAGTGCTTTGGCGGCCGGATCACCCTACCCGCCCCCCGGACGCCGGGGGACAGCAGGCATAGTAGGGGGCCGGTCCGACAGCCGGAGCCCGGGTGTGAAGCCCCCCGAAGGCGCCGGCGAGGACTGCGCCTGACGAAATCGGGGGACGAAAATATGGGGACTCATGGCATCACGGCGGGATGAGCTCAACGCGTACACCTTCGCGAAGAAGCGCACGGTGGCCGCATTCCTCCAACCTTCTCCCTCCGGTACGGAGGAAGGGGCGCCGAGGCCGTTGCGCGCGGTCGTGCCCGGGCTCATCGTCGGCGCGCTCGTCCTGGCCGGTTTCGGCGCCTGGGGCATGTTCAGCCCCAAGGCCCCCAAGGGCTGGGACAAGCCGGGCACCAAGGTGATCGTCGGCAAGCAGTCGACAACCAGGTACGTCGTACTTACCACGGGCAAGGGAAAGGACAGCAAGACTCTCCTCCACCCGGTCCTGAACCTCGCCTCCGCGCGCCTTCTCCTCACCCCCCAGTCCTTCTCGGTCATCCAGGTCGCCGACGAGGTCCTGGACGGCGGCAACCCGCCCCGCGGCCCGATCCTCGGCATCCCGTACGCGCCGGACCGGCTCCCCTCGCCGGGCGACGCCGGCACCGCGAAGCGGTGGGCGGTGTGCGAACAGCCGGGCGGAGGCAAGGGAAGCAGCGTCCAGAAGGCCACGTTCGTCTTCGCGCAGCGGGACTTCCACCGCACGGAGGGCACGGGGCAGCTCAAGGACGGACAGGTCATGTACGTCAAGGGGCAGAAGGGCAGCGCCCGCTACCTCGTCGACCACCGGGGTACGAAGTACCTGATCCCTGGCGCGCCCGACGAGTCCGCAGGACTCACCACCGCCCTCGTCGGCCTCAGCAAGGAGCCGCAGCAGGTCACCGACGACTGGCTGGCCACCCTGCACACCGGCAGCCCCATCGCGTTCCCGCAGATCCCGGGCCAGGTCGGCACGGCCGCCGGCGTCGGCGGCGGCCTCAGCCAGACCGAGGACCGGGTCGGCATGGTCCTGCTCGCCCAGACCGGTTCGGGGCCGCAGCACTACGTCGTCCTGCCGGGCAAGGTCCAGCCGGTCTCCGAGTTCACGGCCTGGCTGCTCATCAACTCCCCGCAGACCGACCCCCTCGACATGGACGGCCGGGTCACCACCGTCGACGCGGCCTCCTTCACCCCGGACGCCACCACCTTCGGCACCCAGTACCGCTGGCCGACCCGCAAGTCGCAGCAGGTCAACGCCGCGACGGGCGACGGTGCCAGGGACACCATCTGCAGCGTCCTCAACAGCGTCGACGACAAGGGCGCCACCACCCTCACCACCTGGGCGGGTACGAAGTACCCGGCGGAAATCACGGCCGGCGGCACGAGCACGTACGTCACGCCCGGCAGCGGCCTGCTCTACACCCAGGTCCAGGGCAACCAGACCAAGCCCGACGGCTCGCTCTTCCTCGTCACGGACACCGGACTGCGGTACGCGGTTCAGGCGAACGGGGACAGCGACGCGGCCCGCTCCGACATCGGCAGCGGCGACGGGACCAAGCAGCCGACGGACGGCCGCCCGGAACCGAGCGAGGCGCAGACTCGTCTCGGCTACGAGAAGGTGACCCCGGTCCTCGTACCGATCGCGTGGTCGGAGTTCCTGTCGAAGGGCCCGAGGCTGGACACCAACAGCGCGCGCCAGCCGCAGGGTTCGTAGGGCGGATGACGATGTCGACGCAGACGGAGCGGTACGGGAAGACGGCGGCAGTCCTGGCGGCGGCAACGCTGACGACGGCGCTTCTGGCGACACCTCAGGCGGTTGCCCAGCCCGCCCTGGTCCTGGACGGCAGCGGTGAGTGCACGTTCCCGATGAAGAAGCAGATCGAGGGCATCCCCTGGTCGCTCCAGCGGGTGCTCCTCGACGAGCTCTGGCAGGACACGAAGGGCAAGGGGGTCCGGGTCGCGGTCATCGACACGGGCGTCGACGACGTCAACCCGCAGCTGAAGTCGGCGGTGGACGCCAAGGCGGGCAAGGACTACCTCAAGCCGGACAAGGACAACCCCGGCGGGGGCGACGACAAGCGCGGCAAGACGGACGGCACGGTCGACGAGGTCGGCCACGGCACGAAGGTGGCGGGCATCATCGCCGCCCGCCCCCGGGCCGGCACGGGCTTCGTCGGGCTGGCCCCCGAGGCCACGATCATCCCGATCCGCCAGAACGACGAGAAGAACAGCGGCAAGTCCGACACGATGGCCCTGGCGATCGACCACGCCGTCGACAAGGGCGCCGACGTCATCAACATCTCGCAGGACACCACACAGGCCCTGAGCCCCGACTCGGCCATGGGCAAGGCCGTGGCCCGCGCCCTGGCGCAGGACGTCGTGGTGGTCGCCTCGGCGGGCAACGACGGCATGGACGGCAAGCTCAAGAACACGTACCCGGCGGCCTTCCCGGGGGTCCTCGCGGTGGCGTCCTCGGACCGCAACAACGAGCGGGCGGAGTTCTCGCAGTCGGGCACGTTCGTGGGCGTCGCGGCGCCGGGCGTCGACATGGTCTCCACGGTCCCGGGCGGCGGCCAGTGCGTCGACAACGGCACGAGCTTCTCGGCCCCGTACGTCTCGGGAGTGGCGGCGCTCCTGCGCGCGAAACACCCCAAGTGGAGCCCGGCCCAGATCGTGGCCCGTATCGAACAGACGGCGGTACGGTCCGTCAACGGCCGCGACAACCACGTGGGCTGGGGCGTGGTCGACCCGGTACGGGCCCTCGCCGACGCCCCCGAACCGGCCCCGACGGCCCCGGTCCCCGACCCGGCCCCACCGAAGCCCCCGGCACCGGAACCGGCGCACCTGGCGCTGACGGAGACGTCCCAGGAACGCGCGGAGCGCATCGGCACGTACGCCCTGGGTGTGGGCGTCGTCCTGGTGGCGGTGGTCGCGGGCACGGCGACGGTGATCCGGGACAGCCGACGACGGCGTAGGAGGGCGGCCGGATGAGCCGCGTCAACGATACGACTTTGCAATTGGAACTGTCGTACCAAATGGCTAGAGTGGTGGACGAGTTCAAGAGCCTGACGAGGGGGCACTGAGGTGGGAGAGCCGGCCGGGGGCGGCAAGCAGGGTCTGGAAGTCGGAGAAGTCACTCTCCAGAGCTTCTACTCACGGATGCAGAAGCTCCTCGAGGAACTGAAGGGCTCGCCCGCCGAGCACACGAAGATCGGCGAACAGAAGGTCACGGCCGCTTCGTACGGCACGGGCTTCGCGGCGGCTACGGAACTGCACAGTGCGTACGAAAAGGTGCGAACCCGCCTAGAAGAACTGACCCGAACCTTCGGCGAGACGATCGAGGGCATGGGCCTCGCGGCGACGATCGCCGACAAGGGCTACGCGGGCGTGGACGAGGAGGAGCGCGAGCGGTACGCGCAGATCCGGAAGCGCACCAAGGAAGAGTACGAAGAGCGCCACGGCGAAGGCGGGCAGACCGGCGGCGACGGCAAGACCGAACCGCAGCAGCCCGCCAAGGGCACGGGCGACACCGGCGATTCCGGCGGATTCAGCTAACGGGGGTTGGAAGAGATGGCAGGAGAGTTCGAGGGGAAGTCCCTGGACGCCCTCTACGCGATGATCGCGTCCGCCAAGCCGGAGGAGATCACCACCACCGGCTCGGCGCTGGCGGCGGCGGTCCCGAAGATCCTGGACATCGCCGCAGACCTGCGGCTGTACGTCAGCCGTGTCCAGTGGGAGGGCGAAGGCGGCAACGCGTTCCGCACCTGGGCCGGGGGCGTGGCCACCGAAACGCTCGTCCTGGGCGACTTCACCAAGGTCGTGGCGGACGAGATGCAGCGCGCGGGCCAGGCCCTCTCCGAGGCGAAGGCCGCCGTCCCGAAGCCGGCGGGCATGTGCTTCGCGGACCCGGAGAAGGAGAAGGCCCGCATCGAGTCGGAAACGGGCCCGAAGCTCCAGGAGGCGATCCACCAGCTGGAGCGGCTGTCGTCGTACTACGACTCGACGCGGGAGCGGATGGGGGCGGAGCGGGAGCCGGACTTCAAGCCTCTGAACGGTACGGACGTTGGAGCAGGCGAACGCGCTTACGGGACAGGGAACTCTGGTAACGGGACGACCTACACGTCGTCCTCCGGAGTCGGTCCCGGCCACTCAGATCGGTCGTCGACCCGTACGCCCGATGTGGCGACCACGGACCGCCCGATCCCTGACGTGACGCTGCCTCCGGCAGCGACGAAGCGCCCGGAGGACGAGGTCAACACGAACCTCGACTCCGTGACCATCACGCCGGAGGCTCCGCCCCGTACCCCTGCGCAGCCGCCCACTACGCCGCCGGTCACGACGGTCGGTCCGCCGACTCCGCCGTTGCCGCCGCTCGCTCCGCCGGTCGGCCCTCAACCGACGGCTGGCCCGCCTCGCGCGAACCCGGGACTCCCGGGCCCCGCGAACGGAGGCCTGAAGGGACCCGGCCCCCTTGGCCTCCCGCCCCGCGCGGAGGGCATCACTGGCGGCCGTCAGGTACCCGGTCGGACGGGTCTGCCCGGTCAAGGGCCTCGGCTTCCTGTGGGCCCCGTGGTGGGCGAGGAACGCGCCGGCCAGCACGGTCGCGGCGCAGGTGGCATGTACGGTCCTGGCGCCGGGATGCACGGTACGCCGGGTGGTAATACGGGCGGCGCGGCGGGCCGGCGGCTGGCCATGCAGCCGGGTGGAACCGTCGGGAACCCCACGGGGTCCGGTGGACGGGCGTTCACTCCCGGCGGTACTGGACTGGTCCGACCGACCTCGACCGAGCGTGGCGAGGACGAGCGTCGTACCAACCGTTCTCGCCCTGACTATCTGACCGAGGACGAGGAGACGTGGGCTTCCGGTCAGCGTCAGATCGTCCCGCCCGTCATCGACTAGGAGACTCTCGCGCATGTCCCCGCTTGCCCCGGTCCTTCGCCGCCGCGCTCTCGGCCTGCTTGGCGCCATGGCCGCCGTCGTCGCGACGTGGACCGTCGCTGCGCCGGCGGCACAGGCGGAAGACATGCGCGGGCGGCAGTGGTACCTGGACGCCATGAAGGCGGACGAACTGTGGAAGGTGGCCACCGGCAAGGGAATGACTGTCGCGGTGCTCGACACCGGAGTGGATTCGACCGTGTCGGAACTTCGTGGAAAGGTCCTGCCCGGTACGAACTTCTACGACGCCGGTAAGGGCGATGGGCGTACGGACACCGAACGCCACGGCACGAACATGGCCATCGCCATTGCGGGCAGCGGGTCCAACGGCGGCGTGAAGGGAATCGCGCCCGATGCCAAGGTCCTGCCGGTGAAGGTTGGCGAGAAGGCCACGTTCGGCCTGGTGACGCACGCTACGAAGGCCATTCGCTATGCCGTTGACAACGGTGCACGCGTGATCAACATCTCGATGGCGAGCGTAGCTGACGAGACCGATGTCGCGCAGTGGCAGGCGGCTGTGGACTACGCTCACAAGAAGGACGCCCTGATCTTTGCGGGAGCCGGCAACGACGGGCGCGAGAGTCTGGAGTACCCGGCAGCGATTCCCGGAGTCGTCGCCGTCGGCGCTCTCGACACCAAGGGCAAGGTCGCCGACTTCTCGAACTACGGCTCCCACATCGCCCTCGCAGCCCCCGGCGTCGAGATTCCGGGCCGTTGCGTCGCCGACAAGTCGCGGTACTGCGCGGGCTGGGGCACCAGCCAAGCCACCGCCATCGCCTCCGGCACCGCCGCCCTCATCTGGTCCGCGCACCCCGACTGGACCGCCAACCAGGTCCTCCGGGTCATGATGGAGACCGCCGGCCATGTCGGCGAGGTACCCAGCAAGTACATCGGCTACGGCTCCGTCCGTCCCGCCCAGGTCCTCCTGGAGGGCAAGGGCAACCCCGGCGACCCGAACGTCAACCCGCTGCTCGCCGCACAGCAGCAGGCGAGCAAGTCGCCCACACCCGAGACTTCCCCCTCTCCTGACAGCACGGGGGCAAGCGGCACCAACGGGCCGACCCAGGAAGAGAAGAAGCCTGAGTCGGCGGCCCGGCCCGAAGAGAGCGGGTTCCCGCTCTGGGGCATCGCCGTGAGTGCCGTCGCGGTCGTCGCCGTCATCGTCGGCGTCGTCGTGGCGGCAGGCAGGCGCAACAGGAGAGCGTAGCCAAGGGCTACGCACGAGCACGAGACACCTTCCCGACAACGAGGAGCGTCAGATGACCAGCCCCGCAGGTGGGTTCGGGCTTGCCGAGGATCCGGTAACCCAGGCCAAGAACAAGATCATGCAGACCGGTGAAGAGGTCTCCAAGCAGGCCCGAGAGATGGCGAACATCCTCGAAACGGTCCACGCGGGCTGGACGGGTGCCGGTGCGGCCGGCTTCAAGACGGCGCAGTCGCTCCTCAACGAGGACCACGACACCATCCGTCGCCTGCTCAACGTGCTGCTCACGGCGGTCAACGAGACCAAGAACCTGAGCGCGGCGAACGACTTCGAGGTGTTCCAGACCCTCAAGGCCAACAACTCCGCGCTGAACAACATCTGAGCCCGAGGAGAGCACGATGTCCGGCATCGACCAGAACACCAAGGTCCGGTACGAGAGCGTCCAGGAGATGGCGAACCGTCTCCGGGTCGTCTCCTCGAACATCATCAAGGACCTCGAAGAGATGAACGCAGCCCTCCGGGTCGTCACCGACACCTGGGACGGTGAGGCCCACGCGGAGTACGTGATCCTCCAGGGCAAGTACAAGAAGCGCGCCACGGACATGAAGGAACGGCTCGAGCTCGTCGCCAAGCAGATCGAGCAGGGCAAGGACAGCTACCGCGGCACGGACATCAAGGCGTCGCGCCTGTTCACCGAGGGGTACTGACACCAGTCAGCCCCCCTCCGCGCACAGCAGAAGGGCCCGTTCCTCCCGGAACGGGCCCTTCGCATGCACGCGTACGCGACCTACGTCAGGTCGAACTCGCCGTCCTTCGCGCCCAGGACGAACGCCGTCCACTCCGCCTCCGTGTAGCGCAGGACGGTGTCGGGGTCGAGGGAGGACCGCATCGCCACGGCTCCGCCCGGCAGGTGGGCGATCTCCACGCGCTCCTCGTCGGGGCTCGTGCCGGGGGCGCCCTGCCACTCGACGTCGCTGATGTCGAGCGCGTACAGCGCGTCCTTCTCCTGCTGAGTGCCCATCAGTCTCTGCTCCTTAGTGCGGGTGGAACGTCGTCGCAGCTCCATGATCGGGGGCCGGACAGCTCTCTGTCAGACGGAACCGTGAGATTCACTTCGCCTGTGAGGCGAAGGTCCGGGCCAGCTCCAGGACCTGCTCGGGCTTCAGCGCGCTCTTGTCGTTCTCGCCGACGGTCACCAGCAGGGCCACGTCACCCTTGCCACCGGAGTCGAACCGGACGGTCACCACGTTCCCGCCCTTGCTGGCCACGGGCTCGCCGGGCTTCGCGTCGGCGGCCTTCGTGCCGAACGCCTTCACGTCCTCGACGGACATGTCGCCGGCCAGCTGGGCGGTGGGCAGGAGGTAGTTGGTCGCGCTCCCCGCCTCCGTACCGACGGTGTGGAGCGTCAGGCCCTCACCGCCCACGTGGTACGAGCAGGAGATGAGCCCACCCGGCTTCCCGGCCCACCCCGCCTGCGGATCCGTCGTCCTTCTCTCGCTCTCGGCGGTCGCCATCGGCTCGCCCGCCTTGGCGCCCGCCGCGCCGGCCCCGATCCCCTGGCCGACCTCCGCCGCCTCGGCCGCCTTCCCCGCGTCGTACGCGATCGGGCAGGCGTCGGCCCCGTCCTTCCCGACCCCCTCGGCGAGCTCGATCACCCGGTCCACGCTCAGGGAGGCCCCGGCATCCGCCCCACCGCCGCTCCCGCAGCCGGCCAACGCGGCGACGAGTGCGGCGGCGCTCACGGCGCCCATGGTTACGTGCTTCGCTCGCATCATCAGGAGGTGCTTTCGGTACGGGGCTTCACGACCGGCTCCTTCGCCAACGGCTTGTTCTCGCAGCCGAGGACATCCGTGGCCTTGCGTGTCATGTAGTAGAGGAATTCCATCTGCTGATCCTGGGTGCCGTGGTCCTTCACCGTGCCCAGGTTCACGGTGAACGAGGCTTCGGCACGGAGGAGGAACTTCTTCGACCGTGCGTTCAGGTCGCCGGGCATGTCGCACTGGACATAGATGTCCGTACTGACGTCATGGGACTTCCCAGTGGCGCCGGCCCAGCGGTAGCGGCGGGTGTCTGGGTCCTTGTCCGATTCCGCGTCAGCGAGGGGCACCCAGCTGTACTCGATGCTCGCCTGGCCGTTTCCGTGCTGGCCGTTCGGGAAGTACTCGCACTGCCTGAGGGGCTGGGTGATCCGGTTCTCCGGGTACCCGCGCAGATTGATCTGCATCTTCTCGACGAAGTCAGGGGCCCGGTTGCCGATCCGGTCCGTGAAGGTTTCCCCCCGGATCACCTGGAGCAGCAGCTCTGCTTCGGTGGATTCGGCAGAGATGTGGCACACGTAGTTGTCAGGGTGTCCTGCCTGCGACGGTGCCTCGCCGGCGCAGGACGTCACGGTGAAGAGGGCAGCAACGGCCAGCAAAGGCCACGAACGGTGCTTTCTCATGATCATCCCAAGTACTTCTTTGCTGCGCCGACTCCCTGGGAGTGGCCCGTGTTCGCCTCGTCCTTCGCGGAATTGAACGGACCCTCGTCCACCTTCTCGCGTTTGCCCCATTCGTCGAACATGAGATTCAGGCCGTCTGTCCCGGACGAGTAGGCGTCGCTCGACTCCTTCCTCGCCTGTTCCTCTGCCACATCCTGCACGTCCTTGACCCAGTCGAACTTCACGGCGTCGATGATCGCGCCACCCGCGGTGCCCACGATGGGAATCTCGCCGATCAGAGCGTTGCCGGCGATGGCCGAGTATTCTCCGGTCTCCTCCGCCCAGTCCGCCTTGTCCTTGCCCTTGTCGATGTACACGTCGGCGCCGATTTCGTTGAGGGCGCCCATCGCAAACCCGATGTTCTGTGAGCGGTGATTCCATTCGGCGCTCTGTCCATGAACGGGGTCCGTCTTGTGGGGCGGAGCCTCCCCAAGCAGGTGTGCGGAGTAGGCGCGCTCCGCTTCGTACAGCAGGGCGTAGGACGGGCCGTCGTCCGCGATTCCTCGCATGACCCTCACCAGGCTCTCCTGCCCCACCGCGATGTGCGCGTTGTCCTTCGAGCCGAAGATCTCGTCCTTGCCGCCCGCGCCGCCGTACTCCGATTCCTTGCCGTTGAGGATGATGTGCGTGTCCCCCACGTAGTCCGCGAGGGCTCGGGCCATCGGCTGCTGCAGGTTCTTGAGGTCATCCTTGGCCCACTCGGCGCCGCCCTTGTCCTCGTCGAGGATCCTGATGGCGTCGTGCATGACCCGGGCCTGTCCCTCGGTGTGCGCGCCGACAGGACCGAGCTTCTCGCCCGGCTCGTGGCCCGTCGCCGCCGCCTGAATGGCGTTGCCGAGGCCCATGGCCTTGGAGGGGTCGTCCATGAACTGGGGAGGCCCATAGATGTTGTTCAAGCCCTCCTTCGGCCACTCGCGATCCGTAAGGAGGAACTTCAGGTGCTCGTTCTCGTTCCCCGGAGCCTTGGGGTCGAGGAAGTACTCGGCGTCCGCAGGGTCCTTGCTCATGATGTTGAGCAGGCCGTCCAGCGGGTCGGCAGCGATGTTGGGACGCAGGACGTCCCTGAAGTGCTGCCATTCGTTGGGGTTCTTCTTCTCGAGCTCGATCATGTCGTGACCGAGCTCGTTGAGGAACTCCTTGCCGAACCCGTCCGCGTTCCCCTGGTTCATGAGGGTGACGAGAACCTGGTACCCCTGTGTCGGGACATTGTCGCCCATAGGACCGGTGTCGTCGGTGACGACAGTGCCGCCAAGGCGCTTCAGACCGTCCACGAACGGTCGGTACGCGTAGCTGTTCGGATCCTTCGTCCCCGACGCGATCGTGTCGGCGAGGCCGGTGCTGATGGAGTTGTAGAACTTCTTGTCCGCGTCCGAGACACCCCGCTCGTTCGCCGCCAGATTCATTCTGTCGGCGATCGTCAGAGCGGCGTCAGCGCCGAGCGCATGCAGGTACGCCTCGCTGAAGTGCTTGTCCTTGGAGTTCTTCTCCAGAATCTCGCGGTACTGCTCCAGCTCCTTCTTCGAGGCGTCGCCGCTGCGCACCTTCTCCGAGAGAGCCAGCGCCTCCACGGCCTCCACGTCGCCCACGGGCTTGGAGTTGAAGCCGAGCGGCGCCGTGCCGTCCGCGCCCGAGGCGTTGAGCAGCGCGGTCTTGACGTCCTTGTCGAACTCCGTGACCGCGTTGACCGCGTCGTTGATCTTCTTCGTGTACGACTGCTCGACCGACCGCAGATCCGGGTCGTGCCGGATCGTGTAGGCCTCCTTCTCGGTGACCTTGCTGAAGTCGTAACTCGCCACGCCGGACTCGGAGACCTTCATGCCCGCGTCGACCGCCTCCTTCACGGCGGTCGTCACCCGGCTCTTGAGCTCCGTGAGCGTGCTGTGGGCGTCCCGCAGCAGCGACTCCATCGCCTTGGCTTCCTTCTGCGCGGCGTCGAGCTCACCCCGGGTGATGCCGAAGTTGGTCGCGCCTATCTGCTGGGCCTGACCGGTCCACAGCGGACCGCCCGACGCGACCTTCTGGACGTCCTTCTCGTAGAGGTCCTCGACCTTCTTGAAATTCTCCGCCATGGTCTTCCAGCCGTCGGCGGCGGTGCTCAGCTTGCCGAGGTCGGTCTGCATGATCTCTTCGTACGTCGGCATCCCGATCCCCCTACAGTCCCGAGATCTTCGACTGCGTCACGAGGCCGTTCCCCGTGACGATGTCGTTGCTCTGGAACAGCGTCGACGCGCCCCGGAGCGCGCCCTTCTCCGATTCCAGGCGCGCGTTCAGCCGCTTCACCTGGCTGTCCCAGTGCTCGTGCGCCTTCTTCAGGCCTGCGGCCGTCTCCCAGCCCTTGAACCCCGCGATGGCGCTGCTGGTGGACTCGTCGGCCGCGTCGGCGGCCGTCTTCAGGTCCGGCTGGATGTGGGTCTCGATGCTGTTGGCGGCCTGCTTCTTCTTCGCGGGCGTCGTCGCCAGATCGGGACCGGTGCCTCCGCCGCCCCCGTCCGCGGGGAGCTGGTTGAGGCGCATCGCCGACTGGTTCTCCGCCGCGGTGTTCTTGGCCTGGGCCCACTCGTCGTTGAACGACATTGATTCCCCCTCGCTGGATCAGGGTGTTGTTTGCAGTGCTGAAGTGTTCATGACTGAACTGATCGCGTCCATCGGCGACGACGCCTCGGGCCCCCTCGCGGTTCTCCGCGCGAAGCCGGGCGCCGCTCTCATCGCTCCGGCATCCGCCCCGTCTGCACCAGCGACGAGCCGCCCCGCCGCCCCACGAAGTAGCCGCGCCCCGGCGGCATCGGCCGCGGTCGGGCGGTGCCGAGCAGGTCGCCCTCCTGCGGGTCGCCCGACAGGACCACGCCCTGCGCGCCCAGCTCCTTGATGCGCTGCATGAACGGCTCGTACATCGAGCGCGAGGCACCGGCGCTGTTGCGGGCGATGATGAAGCGGACGCCCGTGTCGCGGGCGAACGGCAGGTACTCCGCGAGCGCGGCCAGCGGGTTGCCGGCGCTCGTCGCCACCAGGTCGTAGTCGTCGACGATGATGAAGACCTGGGGCCCCGACCACCAGCTGCGGTCCCGCAGCTGCTGCGGGGTCACGTCCTGCGGCGGCTGGCGCCGCGCGAAGACGCCGGCCAGCGCCTCCATGTGCATCTGCATCGAGCTCGCCATCGGCGCGTACTCGAGCAGGTGCTCCTCCGGCAGGCTGCCGAGCAGCGCCCGCCGGTAGTCGCCCACGACGAGCTTCGCCTCGTCGGGGGAGTACCGCTCCGCGATCTGCTTGGCCAACAGCCGCAGCAGGTTCGTCTTGCCGGACTCGCTCTCGCCGAAGATCAGGAAGAACGGGTCGGTGTCGAAGTTGACGAAGACCGGCTCCAGGCGCGTCTCGTCGATGCCGAACGCGATGCCGTGCTGCGGGAACTCGAAGCCCTTCGGCAGCTGGTCGGCCGGCATCTTGTGCGGCAGCAGCCGGACCGCCGGGGCCACCGGGCCCGTCCAGGAGCCCCGCACGGCCGCGACGAAGTTCTCCGTGCCCAGCGAGAGGTCGCTCGACGAGCCGGAGCCGTCGATCCGCGGCAGCGCGGCCATGAAGTGGAGCTTCTCCGGCACCTGACCGCGACCGGGCACGCCGGTGGGGACGTTCGCCGCCACCTTTCGGTCGAACTCGGAGTCCATCACGTCACCCAGACGCAGCTCCAGACGGCTCAGCATCTGGTCCTTCACCGCCGCGCGGACCTCCATGTACCGGGCGGCCGTGATGACGACGTGGATGCCGTACCCGAGACCGCGCGCGGCGAGGTCGGAGACGATCCCCTCCAGCATGTCGTACTCGTTGCGGAAACCGCCCCAGCCGTCGATGACCAGGAACACGTCGCCCCAGGGCTCGCCGGGCAGTTCACCCGCGGCCCGCCTGCGCCGGTAGGTGGCGATGGAGTCGATCGAGTGCGCGCGGAAGAACTCCTCGCGCCGGTTCAGGATGCCGAGCACCTCCGCGACCGTACGGCGGACCCGTTCGGGGTCGAGCCGGGACGCGACCCCGCCGACGTGCGGCAGTTCGGCCAGCGACGCCAGACCGCCACCACCGAAGTCGAGGGCGTAGAACTGCACCTCGGCCGGGGTGTGCGTGAGGGCGAACGACGAGATCAGCGTGCGCATCAGCGTCGACTTGCCGGACTGCGGGCCGCCGACCACCATCATGTGGCCCGCCGCGCCGGAGAAGTCCCGGTACAGCACCTCGCGCCGCTGCTCGAACGGCTTGTCGATCAGGCCGAGCGGCACCGTCAGACCGCCGGGACGGGTGTACTCCGTCGCCGTCAGACCGCGGTGCGCGGTCGGCGCGAGCCCCGGAAGCAGCTGGTCCAGCGAGGGCGCCTGGTCCAGCGGCGGCAGCCACACCTGGTGCGCGGGCACGCCCTGCCCCTCGAGCCGGCGCACGATCACGTCGAGGACGGTGTCCGCGAGCGCGTCGTCCTCCTCCTCGCGCCGCGCCGCCAGATACGCCGGGTCGGGCGCCGCGTAGACCACGGGCACCGGCGTCGCGGTGAAGACCGCGGGCCGCCGCTCGATCGGCAGCTGCCCGGCCTCCAGACGGGGCCCGCCCGTCCGGTACGTCCCCGAGACGTAGGCGGCCTTGAACCGGGTCATCTCGTCCGTACCGAACTTCAGATAGCCCGAGCCCGGCACCGACGGCAGGTGGTACGCGTCCGGCACACCGATCGCCGTACGCGACTCGGCCGCCGAGAACGTCCGCAGACCGATCCGGTACGAGAGGTACGTGTCGAGGCCCCGGAGCTTGCCTTCCTCCAGGCGCTGAGAGGCCAGCAGCAGATGCACACCCAGCGAACGGCCGATCCGGCCGATCTGGATGAACATGTCGATGAAGTCCGGCTTCGCCGTCAGCAGCTCGGAGAACTCGTCGATGACCAGGACCAGCGAGGCCAGCGGCTCCAGCGGGGCGCCGGCCGCCCGCGCCTTCTCGTAGTCGTGGATGTTGGCGTAGTTGCCCGCCGAACGCAGCAGCTCCTGGCGGCGCTGCAGCTCGCCGCGGATCGCGTCGCCCATGCGGTCGACGAGCGTCAGGTCGTCGGACAGGTTGGTGATGACGGCCGCCACGTGCGGCATCTGGGACATGCCCGCGAACGTCGCGCCGCCCTTGAAGTCCGCGAGGACGAAGTTCAGGGTCTCCGAGGAGTGCGTCACCGCCAGACCGAGCACGAGGGTGCGCAGCAGCTCCGACTTTCCGGAGCCGGTCGCGCCCACGCACAGGCCGTGCGGGCCCATGCCCTCCTGCGCCGCCTCCTTCAGGTCGAGCATGATCGGCCCGCCGTCCTCGCCCACACCGATCGGCACCCGCAGCCGCTCGGCCACCGACCGGGGCCGCCAGGTCCGCGCCACGTCCACCGACGCCGCGTCGCCCAGGTTCAGCAGGTCCGTGAAGTCCAGGTTCGCGAGGAGCGGTTCGTCGTTGTCGCCGCCGCCCATCCGCAGCGGGGCCAGCTGTCGCGCCAGCGCCTCGGCGGCCGGCAGCGAGATCCCGTCCGGCACCCCCTCGTACGCGAAGCCGCCACCCGACTCCAGGCGCAGCCGCCCGGGCCGCACGATCACCGACAGGCCGCCGCGCGGCTCGTCCAGCTCACCGTGGACGACCTCGACGATGGTCACGCCCTGCAGGCCCTCCGGCGCCGCGAAGAGCGAGTCCGGCGGCACCATCCCGCCGTCGAGGACCACGACCACGTGCGGCTGGTCCAGGACCGGCTGGCTGTCCCGGCCGAACCGGGGCCGCCCGTCGAGCCGCGAGCGGACCAGCGACTCCAGCTCACCGAGGTCGTCGCCGAACAGCCGCCGCGTGCCCGCCCCGTCGACCTGGCCCGGGACCTGCGTGTGCGGCAGCCACTTCGTCCAGTCCCAGCGCTCCTGCGCGGGCCGGGCCGCCACCACCGCGAGCATCAGGTCGTCGGGGGAGTGCAGCGTCACCAGCTGGGAGACCAGGGCGCGCGCCGCGGCCTGGGCCGCCTCCGGCTCACCGGAGACCGTCACGTGGTAGAAGGCCCGCATCGAGACCGCCATCGGCAGCCCGTCCAACGAGCCGTGCACGGCCAGGAACTGCTGCATCGCGCCCGCGCACAGCGGCTCCAGCTCGTCCACCGGCGCCGTGTCGGGCGCCGCGAGCGGCGTCGCCAGCTGCTGGGCGCCGAGCCCGATCCGTACCTGCGCGAAGTCGCTGTCGCCCACCCGGCGTTCCCACACCCGCGAACCCTCGGCCACCACGGACCACAGCTGCTCGGGGGAGGGGTGCAGATAGAGCTGCGCGTCCCGCTGCTTGCGCGCCGTGCGCCGGACCGTACGCCGGGTCTGCGCGAGGTATTTGAGGTAGTCGCGCCGGACATCCGCCATTTGCCCCTGCGTACCCTTGCGGAACCGCACGAGCTGCGCGATGACCATGCCGACCGTCGAGACGAGCATCAGAATGCCCATGATGCGCATGAACGGATGGGCGCCAGGCATGAAGAAGAAGACCACCGACGAACCCATGCCGAGCATCGGCAGGAGCTGCATCAGCATGCCCTCCTGCTGCCCCCGGGGAAGCTCCGGAGGAGCCTCCAGGACCAGTTCCTCACTGGGTACTTCAGGAGGAAGGGACCTCGGCGGGCGTTTGACGACGATCTGGCTCACCGGCGCATCAATCCCTCGTTACGGGCGGACTTCCCGCGGGAGTTCGCACCGGCGCCCCCGTAGCGACGGCCTCCCCCACGAGACCGCGATCCTACTTGCAGGCACTCCCGCCCGTCCCCGGTAGGGTGGCGCGCGCACCGTGCGCAACCGCGAATCAGGGGGTTCAGAGACGTGAGTACGACCGCAGCGACCGGCTTCTGCCGCGTCACCGTCGTGGCGCCGGACAGCCGTATCGACGTCGCACTCCCCGAGGACATCGCCGTCGCCGACGTCTATCCGGAGATCCTGCGGCTCACCGGCCAGACCCAGGCGCCCGGCACCCCCACCGGCTACCACCTGGTCCGCCGCGACGGCACCGTCCTCGACGGCGCCCGCACCCTCGTCGCCCAGCGCGTCCTCGACGGCGAGGTCCTCTCGCTCCGCCCGTTCGCCCAGTCGCTGCCGCCCGCCGTCTTCGACGACGTCTCCGACGCCGTCGCCTCGGCCGTCACCCGCGACCGCCACCTGTGGAGCGACGACCTGCTGCGCGGCGCCGGACTCGTCGGCGGCGTGCTCCTGCTCGTCCTGATGGGCTTCGTGCTCTGGTTCGCCGACCCGGTCCGCCACGACATGCACAGCCTCCCCGGCGTCGTCGCCGGCGCCGTGGGCGTCCTGCTCACCGCCTTCGCGGGCGTACGGGCCCGGGTCTACTCCGACCGGGCCACCGCCATCGCCCTCGGCCTCGGCGCCCTGCCCCTGCTGCTCATCGCCGGCTCCGGCATCGTCGCCCCCGACGCGGGCCAGGGCCCCGGGCGGCTCCAGTTCCTGCTCGGCTGCGTGACCGTCCTGGTCGCCTCCGTCGCCCTCGTCGCCCTCACCCCCAGCGGCGACGCCCCCTTCGTGGCGGCCACCTTCCTGGCCACCGTCGGCACGATCGCCACCTTCCTGGCGATCGTCACCGAGGCCTCCGCCACCGGGACCGCCGCCGTCTGCGCCCCCGTCGCCATCGGCCTGGTCGCCTTCCTGCCCGGCCTCTCGGCCCGCTTCGCCCGGCTGCCCATCGGCTACGCCTCCCCGCGCAGCGCCGCCGACGACGACTTCCACGCCGAGACCGGCCGCGGCGCCGACGAGGCCCAGGCCGTCGACGGCGAGCGGATCGCGCTCCAGGCCCGCCGCGGCCACGAGATGCTCCTCGGCCTCGTCGGCGGCTGCGCGGCCGTCGTCGTCGGCTCCGCCGCGGTCCTCGGCTTCGCCGGCAACGTCTGGGGCCAGCTCCTCGCCCTCGCCGCAGGCCTCGCGATGCTGCTGCGGGCCCGGCTCTTCCGCTACACCTCGCAGGTCGCCTGCGTCCTGGTGGCAGGCCTCGCCGCGATCGCGCTGCTGATCCTGGGCCTCTCCCTGAACCCTCCGGCCGACCTGGTCAAGGACCTGCTGATCCACGGCGACCGCGGCGGCCTGGACATCCGTACGATCTGGCTCACCGCGGCCGTCGCCGCCGGCGCCGCCCTCGTCACCGCCATCGGCCTGATCATCCCGAGGAAGGGCCTCTCGCCCTTCTGGGGCCGCCTCCTCGACCTGACCGAGGGCTTCGTCCTGCTCTCCCTCGTCCCGCTCTGCCTCGCGGTCCTGGACGTCTTCATGGCGGCCCGCTCCCTGACCAGCAAGTAGCCGGGCCCCGAGCGGGCGGGCCCCCGGAGGGCCCCCTCCGCTCACCTGGTACGCTGTGTGACGGCCGTTTGTGTACGCGCTCCCGGATTCTCTGGGAGCTGCGCTCATCGGACCTTCGCCTCCGAGTCACGGAAGCTCCCCTGAGACCAAGACCAGGGGCACTCGTGGGCGCGCGAACACCAAGAGGAGTACCGAGTGTCTCTCGACGCCGCTACGAAGAAGCAGATTTTCGCCGAGTTCGGCCAGAAGGAGGGCGACACCGGCTCCCCCGAGGTGCAGGTCGCGATGCTCTCCCGCCGCATCTCGGACCTGACCGAGCACCTCAAGCAGCACAAGCACGACCACCACTCCCGTCGTGGTCTGCTGATCCTGGTCGGCCAGCGTCGCCGCCTGCTGCAGTACCTGGCCAAGAAGGACATCCAGCGCTTCCGCGCCCTGGTCGACCGCCTCGGCATCCGCCGCGGTGCGGCCGGCGGTGCGAAGTAAGTACGTCGTGAAGGGAGCGGTTCCCACTTTTAGGGGGCCGCTCCCTTTGCTGTACGTGCGCGATGTACCGACCGGCACTTAGTCTGGTCGCACAACGACACATAACGAGCGAGGAGCCGCCGGCACGCCGCCGGTCCTCGGTAGTGGCCCCCGGACCCCATGAATCCCCGGGTGCTTCGATCGAAGACCGGCCCGCATCCGAAGGCGCGCTTCTCCTCCTCCACCGTCCCCGGCCACACGGGCCGACGGACGAAAAGACGAACACGTAGGAGAAACCGCTAGTGGAGAACGAGACCCACTACGCCGAGGCCGTCATCGACAACGGCTCCTTCGGCACCCGCACCATCCGCTTCGAGACGGGCCGCCTGGCCAAGCAGGCCGCCGGCTCCGCCGTCGCGTACCTGGACGACGACACGATGGTCCTTTCCGCGACCACCGCGTCGAAGAAGCCCAAGGACCAGCTCGACTTCTTCCCCCTCACGGTGGACGTCGAGGAGCGGATGTACGCGGCCGGCAAGATCCCCGGCTCCTTCTTCCGCCGGGAAGGCCGCCCCTCCGAGGACGCCGTCCTCACCTGTCGCCTGATCGACCGCCCGCTGCGCCCCTCCTTCAAGAAGGGCCTGCGCAACGAGATCCAGATCGTCGAGACGATCATGGCGCTCAACCCCGACCACCTCTACGACGTGGTCGCCATCAACGCCGCCTCCTGCTCCACGCAGCTGGCCGGCCTGCCCTTCTCCGGCCCGATCGGCGGCACCCGTGTCGCCCTGATCAACGGCCAGTGGGTCGCGTTCCCGACGCACACCGAGCTCGAGGACGCCGTCTTCGACATGGTCGTCGCCGGTCGCGTCCTGGAGGACGGCGACGTCGCGATCATGATGGTCGAGGCCGAGGCCACCGAGCGCACGATCGAGCTCGTCAAGGGCGGCGCCGAGGCGCCGACCGAGGAGGTCGTCGCCGCCGGTCTCGAGGCCGCGAAGCCCTTCATCAAGGTCCTCTGCAAGGCCCAGTCGGACCTCGCCGCCAAGGCCGCCAAGCCCACCGGCGAGTTCCCGGTCTACCTCGACTACCAGGACGACGTCCTGGAGGCGCTCACCGCCGCCGTCAAGAACGACCTCGCGCAGGCGCTCACCATCGCCGGCAAGCAGGAGCGCGAGACCGAGCTCGACCGCGTCAAGGAGCTCGCCGCCGAGAAGCTCCTCCCGGCCTTCGAGGGCCGCGAGAAGGAGATCTCGGGCGCGTACCGTGCGCTGACCAAGAAGCTGGTCCGCGAGCGGATCATCAAGGACAAGGTCCGCATCGACGGCCGCGGCATCACGGACATCCGTACGCTCGCCGCCGAGGTCGAGGCCATCCCGCGCGTGCACGGCTCGGCGCTCTTCGAGCGTGGCGAGACCCAGATCCTGGGCGTCACCACCCTCAACATGCTCCGCATGGAGCAGCAGCTGGACACCCTCTCCCCGGTGACCCGCAAGCGCTACATGCACAACTACAACTTCCCGCCGTACTCCGTCGGTGAGACCGGCCGCGTGGGCTCGCCCAAGCGCCGCGAGATCGGCCACGGCGCGCTCGCCGAGCGCGCCATCGTGCCGGTGCTGCCGACGCGCGAGGAGTTCCCGTACGCGATCCGCCAGGTGTCCGAGGCTCTCGGCTCCAACGGCTCGACGTCCATGGGCTCGGTCTGCGCCTCCACCATGTCGCTGCTGAACGCCGGTGTGCCGCTGAAGGCCCCCGTCGCCGGTATCGCCATGGGTCTGATCTCCGAGGAGATCGACGGCAAGACCCACTACGTCGCCCTCACCGACATCCTCGGTGCGGAGGACGCCTTCGGCGACATGGACTTCAAGGTCGCCGGTACGAAGACCTTCGTCACCGCGCTCCAGCTCGACACCAAGCTCGACGGCATCCCCGCCTCGGTCCTGGCCGCCGCGCTGAAGCAGGCCCGTGACGCGCGTCTGCACATCCTCGACGTCATGAACGAGGCGATCGACGTTCCGGACGAGATGTCCCCGAACGCGCCGCGCATCATCACCGTCAAGATCCCGGTGGACAAGATCGGTGAGGTCATCGGCCCCAAGGGCAAGATGATCAACCAGATCCAGGAGGACACCGGCGCCGACATCACGATCGAGGACGACGGCACCATCTACATCGGTGCCGCCGACGGCCCGGCCGCCGAGGCCGCCCGCGCCACGATCAACGGCATCGCCAACCCGACCATGCCGGAGGTCGGCGAGCGCTACCTGGGTACGGTCGTCAAGACCACCACCTTCGGTGCGTTCGTGTCCCTGCTCCCGGGCAAGGACGGCCTGCTGCACATCTCGCAGATCCGCAAGCTCGCCGGTGGCAAGCGCGTGGAGAACGTCGAGGACGTGCTCGCGGTCGGCTCCAAGGTCCAGGTCGAGATCGCCGAGATCGACCAGCGCGGCAAGCTCTCCCTGATCCCCGTGATCGCGGACGAGGACGCCGCTGCCGAGGACGCGAAGGACGACACCGACCAGTGACGTCCCGTAGTTCCGTGACGACGGCCCGCCCCTCTTCGGAGGGGCGGGCCGTCGCCCGTACCCAAACGCTTCTCCCGGGCCGGGACGGCATCGGCACGGTCCGCCGCACCACCCTCCCCGGCGGCCTGCGGATCGTCACCGAGACCCTGCCGTCCGTGCGCTCCGCCACCTTCGGGATCTGGGCGCACGTCGGCTCCCGCGACGAGACGCCCACGCTCAACGGCGCCACGCACTACCTGGAGCACCTCCTCTTCAAGGGCACCAAGAAGCGCAGCGCCCTCGACATCTCCTCCGCGCTCGACGCGGTCGGCGGCGAGATGAACGCCTTCACGGCGAAGGAGTTCACCTGCTACTACGCGCGGGTCCTCGACACCGACCTGCCGCTGGCCATCGACGTGGTCTGCGACATGCTGACCGGCTCGCTGATCCTCGACGAGGACGTCGACGCCGAGCGCGGTGTCATCCTCGAAGAGATCGCGATGACCGAGGACGACCCGGGCGACGTCGTGCACGACCTGTTCGCGCACACCATGTTCGGCGACACCCCGCTGGGCCGCCCGGTCCTCGGCACCGTCGACACCATCAACGCCCTCGACCGCGGCCGGATCGCCCGCTTCTACAAGAAGCACTACGACCCGACCCATCTGGTCGTCGCCGCCGCGGGCAACATCGACCACGCGACCGTCGTACGCCAGGTCCGCCGCGCCTTCGAGAAGGCCGGCGCCCTCTCCCGTACGGACGCCGTCCCCGTCGCCCCCCGCGACGGCCGGCGCACGATCCGGACGGCGGGCGCCGTCGAGGTCCTCGGCCGCAAGACGGAGCAGGCCCACGTCGTTCTCGGCATGTCGGGCCTCGCTCGCACCGACGACCGCCGCTGGGCGCTCGGCGTGCTCAACACGGCCCTCGGCGGCGGCATGTCCTCCCGCCTCTTCCAGGAGGTCCGCGAGAAGCGCGGCCTGGCCTACAGCGTGTACTCGTACACCTCGGGCTTCGCCGACTGCGGCCTCTTCGGGGTGTACGCGGGCTGCCGTCCCAACCAGGTCCACGACGTGCTGAAGCTCTGCCGCGACGAGCTCGACAAGGTGGCCTCCGACGGGCTCACCGACGACGAGATCGCCCGCGCCGTCGGGCAGCTCTCGGGCTCGACCGTGCTCGGCCTCGAGGACACCGGCGCGCTGATGAACCGCATCGGCAAGAGCGAGCTGTGCTGGGGTACGCAGATGTCGGTGGACGACATGCTCGCCCGGATCGCGTCCGTCACCCCGGACGAGGTCCGCGAGGTCGCTCGTGATGTGCTCGGACAGCGTCCCTCGCTGTCCGTCATAGGGCCGCTGAAGGACAAGCAGGCGGCACGCCTGCACGAATCCGTCTCCTAGAGAGAGTTCACAAGAGCATGAGCAAGCTGCGCGTGGCGGTCCTCGGAGCCAAGGGCCGCATCGGCTCGGAGGCCGTGCGGGCCGTCGAGGCCGCCGAGGACATGGAACTGGTGGCGGCGCTCGGCCGCGGCGACAAGCTGGAGACGCTCGCCGACGCGGGCGCCCAGGTCGTCGTCGAGCTGACCACCCCGGCCTCGGTGATGGAGAACCTCGACTACTGCGTGCGCCACGGCATGCACGCGGTCGTCGGCACCACAGGCTGGAACGAGGAGCGCCTCGCGCAGCTGAACACCTGGCTCGCCGCCTCCCCGGAGACCGGCGTCCTGATCGCCCCGAACTTCTCCATCGGCGCCGTGCTGACCATGAAGTTCGCCCAGATCGCGGCCCCGTACTTCGAGTCCGTCGAGGTCGTGGAGCTGCACCACCCGCACAAGGTCGACGCCCCCAGCGGCACCGCCACCCGGACCGCCCAGCTGATCGCCGCCGCCCGCCGCGACGCCGGCCTCGGCGCCCAGCCGGACGCGACGGAGACGGCCCTGGACGGCGCCCGCGGCGCGGACGTCGACGGCGTCCGGGTCCACGCGGTGCGGCTCGCGGGTCTGCTGGCCCACCAGGAGGTGCTGCTCGGCGGCGAGGGCGAGACCCTGACCGTCCGTCACGACTCGCTGCACCACTCCAGCTTCATGCCGGGCATCCTCCTCGGCGCCCGCCGCGTCGTCACCACCCCGGGCCTCACCTTCGGCCTGGAACACTTCCTGGACCTGGGCTGACGGTCATGGGCGGAAAGATCACGTACGTCTTCCTCGCCACCGTCCTCGTCCTGGTCTTCGGCGTGGTGGCGATGGAGGGCGTCCTGCTTCTCCTGACGGGCGAACCGGCCGCGATGGGCATGGGCGCGGTGGCGTTCCTGCTGCCCTGTGTCGGCGGCTGGTTCCTCTGGAAGAACACCGCCTTCGCGCGGAACGCGCAGCGGCTCGCCCGTGAGCTGGAGGCCGAAGGCGGCCTGCCGGTGGACGAGTTGAAGCGCACGGCCGGCGGCCGGATCGACCGCGACTCGGCCGACGAGGTGTTCGCGAAGCGGCGCGCCGAGACCGAGGACTCACCCGAGGACTGGCGCTGCTGGTTCCGGCTCGCGGTCGCGTATCACGACGCCCGCGACACCCCGCGCGCCCGCAAGGCGATGCAGCGCGCGATCGCGCTGCACGCCGGCCGCCCGGTCAGCGCGTAGCGGCCACCGGGGCGACGCCGTACTCGGCGTTCCACGCCTCGATCGTGTCGGCCGCGCGGTCGAACGCCTCGATGCGGGAGAGGAAGTCGGCGTTGTGGTCGGTGAGCAGAGCGATCTGCTCACCGTCCCGCCGTACGAGAACCAGCGCCTGGCCCTGCACCGTGCGGGGCAACCCCAGCCAGCGCACCGGCTGCTGCGCCGTGCGCGCGTGCGCCACCTGCGCCCAGGCCACCGTCGAGGTGGCGAAGAAGCCGACCCGGCGCACGCCGTGCCGGCTCACCCACGTGCCCACCCGCAGCATGCGCAGCGCGGAGGCGATGACGAGGGCGGCCAGGCCGAACGTGACGCCGGCGCCGCTCACCGCCCCGGCCGCGGCGATGACGACGGCGGCCAGCAGGACGAACGAGGCGACCAGCAGCGCGAGCGCCGCGGCGCCCACGCGCCAGGGGCCGGGACGGTAGGGCCGACGCCACTGGTCGTGGTCGTCGAACGGCAGCGCGACGTCGTCGGTCGCGTCAAAAGCGCGGTCGGCCGTCAGAAAGGGCAGGGGCACGACTGATCCTCACTCACAAGCACGCTCGAAGGGGCTGTGCCCGGTGAGGCTACCCAGGTGGCCTCGACCGGGCCACTTCAGGGGGGCCGAACCGCTCAGCGGCCGTCGGAGGCCTCGGACTGCTGCCGGTGCCCGTCGGCCCCACCGGACTGCATGGACGGCATCCCGAAGAGCAACGAGCCGACGAGACCGGCCACGACGGTCAGCCCGACCAGCGTACGGCCCACGACCTCGGAGACACTGAGGCGCTCCCTCGGCGGCGGAGTGACGTTACTGCGGAAGCGGTCGGCCTCTGCGACGAACGCGAACGGGACAGCCTCTCGCCGGCCAAACATGGGGGCCACGCTCCTTGGGTTGTGGTGTGCGGTGTCACAGTGAGAGACGAGCAAAGTCACCATTCGGTGCCCGATTTCCCCGAATTGGCCAAAGAAAGTGGTCCGGGTGGGTGTGGGAGCAGGTGAGGGGCTCCGCTGTCAGTGGCTCCCCGTAGAGTGGGCGCCGCCCGAGCGACGCACTTTGGAAGGACCCCGCCGGTGAGCGACACCCCCGCAGCAGACCTCAAGCCCAGCTTCCGCAGCGACGTGACCGTCGAGCTGGTGAAGCACAGCGCCGCCGACCAGGACGTGCTGTGGGCGGCCCGCGTCTCCACCGCGGGGGAGCAGTCGCTCGAAGAGCTGCAGAAGGACCCCGAGCGGTCCAAGGGGCTCATCAACTACCTGATGCGGGACCGCCACGGCAGCCCCTTCGAGCACAACTCGATGACCTTCTTCATCAGCGCCCCGATCTTCGTGTTCCGCGAGTTCATGCGCCACCGCGTCGGCTGGTCGTACAACGAGGAATCGGGTCGCTACAGGGAGCTGGAGCCGGTCTTCTACGTCCCCGACGCCTCCCGCAAGCTCGTCCAGGAGGGCCGCCCCGGCAAGTACGTCTTCGTCGAGGGCACCGAGGCCCAGCAGGAGCTGACCGGCCGCGTCATGGAGGACTCGTACGCTCAGGCGTACGCGGCGTACCAGGAGATGCTCGCCGCCGGCGTGGCCCGCGAGGTCGCCCGCTCGGTCCTGCCGGTCGGTCTCTTCTCCTCGATGTACGCCACGTGCAACGCGCGCTCGCTGATGCACTTCCTGGGCCTGCGCACCCAGCACGAGCTGGCCAAGGTGCCCTCGTTCCCGCAGCGGGAGATCGAGATGGTCGGCGAGAAGATGGAGCAGCACTGGGCCGAGCTCATGCCGCTGACTCATGCCGCGTTCAACAAGAACGGCCGTGTGGCCCCATAAAGCACAGATGTACGACCAGTCACGCGAAGTGTCCGTATTGCGACGTTTCACGAAGTTCATCTAGGCTGATCAAACGGACCCGGCACTGCTTGAACCCCCGAGCAGGCAGTGCCGGGCTCCTTTCACACGTCCCCCGAGGGGACACCGGGCGATGAGCAGCGAGTAGCGTGTTACCCATGGCTCCGATCTCCACTCCGCAGACCCCCTTCGGGAGGGTCCTCACCGCCATGGTCACGCCCCTGACGGCTGACGGCGCACTCGACCTCGACGGTGCCCAGCGACTCGCCTCCCATCTGGTGGACGCCGGCAACGACGGCCTCGTCATCAACGGCACCACCGGCGAGTCCCCGACCACCAGCGACGCGGAGAAATCGGAGCTGGTACGGGCGGTACTGGATGCGGTCGGCGACCGCGCCCACGTCGTCGCCGGCATCGGCACCAACGACACCCACCACTCCGTCGAACTCGCCCGCACGGCCGAACGCGACGGCGCGCACGGCCTCCTCGCCGTCACGCCGTACTACAACAAGCCCTCGCAGGAGGGCCTGTACCGGCACTTCTCGGCCATCGCCGACGCCACCGAGCTCCCGGTGATGCTCTACGACATCCCCGGCCGCAGCGGCGTCCCGATCGACACCGAGACGCTCGTCCGGCTCGCCGAGCACCCCCGGATCGTCGCCAACAAGGACGCCAAGGGCGACCTCGGCCGCGCCAGCTGGGCCATCGCCCGCTCGGGCCTCGCCTGGTACTCCGGCGACGACATGCTCAACCTGCCGCTGCTCTCCGTGGGCGCCTGCGGCTTCGTCTCCGTCGTCGGCCACGTCGTCACCCCGGAGCTCCGCGCTCTCCTGGACGCCCACCTGAACGGCGAGGTCCAGAAGGCCACCGAGATCCACCAGCGGCTCCTGCCGATCTACACCGGCATGTTCCGCACCCAGGGCGTCATGACCACCAAGGCCGCCCTCGCCCTCCAGGGCCTCCCGGCCGGCCCCCTGCGCCTGCCCCTCGTGGAGCTCTCCCCGGAGGAGACCGCCCAGCTCAAGATCGATCTCGCCGCCGGCGGGGTAGAGCTGTAACTACAGACTTCACAACTGAATATCCGATCGACAAACGATCGACTGACAACAGCAAGTGCACGAATGTCATGCGCGCCACGTGCCCAAGCGGTACGTGGCGTGTGTGGTGAGGAGAGTCTTTTGAGTCATCCGCATCCTGAACTCGGCGCCCCGCCGAAGCTGCCCAAGGGCGGCCTGCGCGTCATCCCGCTCGGCGGGCTCGGTGAGATCGGCCGCAACATGACGGTCTTCGAGTTCGACGGCCGTCTGCTGATCGTCGACTGCGGCGTCCTCTTCCCCGAGGAGGAGCAGCCCGGCGTCGACCTGATCCTGCCCGACTTCACCATCATCAAGGACCGGCTCGACCAGGTCGAAGGCATCGTGCTCACGCACGGCCACGAGGACCACATCGGCGCCGTCCCGTACCTGCTCCGGCTGAAGCCGGACATCCCGCTCATCGGCTCCAAGCTGACCCTCGCCCTCATCGAGGCGAAGCTCCAGGAGCACCGGATCCGCCCCTACACCCTCGAGGTGAAGGAAGGCGACCGGGAGGCGCTGGGCCCCTTCGACTGCGAGTTCGTCGCGGTCAACCACTCCATCCCGGACGCCCTCGCGGTGGCCATCCGCACCCCTGCGGGCATGGCCGTCGCGACCGGCGACTTCAAGATGGACCAGCTGCCGCTCGACGGTCGGCTCACCGACCTGCACGCCTTCGCGCGGCTCAGCGAGGAGGGCATCGACCTTCTGCTGTCCGACTCGACGAACGCCGAGGTCCCGGGGTTCGTCCCGCCGGAGAAGGACATCTCCAACGTCCTGCGGAACGTGTTCGCGAACGCCCAGAAGCGCATCATCGTGGCCAGCTTCGCCAGCCACGTGCACCGCATCCAGCAGATCCTCGACGCGGCGCACGAGTACGGACGCCGCGTGGCCTTCGTCGGCCGCTCGATGGTCCGCAACATGGGCATCGCCCGTGATCTGGGCTACCTCCGCGTCCCGGCCGGCCTGGTCGTCGACGTGAAGACCCTCGACGACCTCCCGGACGACGAGGTCGTGCTGGTCTGTACGGGCTCCCAGGGCGAGCCGATGGCCGCCCTGTCCCGGATGGCCAACCGCGACCACCAGATCCGGATCGTCCAGGGCGACACCGTGATCCTGGCGTCGTCCCTCATCCCGGGCAACGAGAACGCGGTCTACCGCGTGATCAACGGCCTGACCCGCTGGGGCGCCGACGTCGTCCACAAGGGCAACGCCAAGGTCCACGTCTCGGGCCACGCCTCGGCCGGCGAGCTGCTGTACTTCTACAACATCTGCCGCCCGAAGAACCTGATGCCGGTCCACGGCGAATGGCGCCACCTGCGCGCCAACGCCGAGCTCGGCGCGATGACGGGTATCCCCAAGGACCACATCGTCATCGCCGAGGACGGCGTCGTCGTCGACCTGATCGACGGCAAGGCCCGCATCACCGGCAAGGTCCAGGCGGGGTACGTGTACGTGGACGGCCTCTCGGTCGGCGACGTCACCGAGTCCCACCTGAAGGACCGCCGGATCCTCGGCGAGGAGGGCATCATCTCGGTCTTCGTGGTCGTGGACTCCTCGACCGGCAAGATCGTGGGCGGCCCGAACGTCCACGCCCGCGGCTCCGGCATCGAGGACTCGGCGTTCGACGCCGTGATCCCGAAGGTCGAGCAGGCCCTGAACAAGTCGTTCCAGGACGGCGTGGTCGAACCGCACCAGCTCCAGCAGCTGATCCGGCGCTCGATCGGCAAGTGGGTCTCCGACACCTACCGCCGGCGCCCGATGATCCTCCCGGTCGTCGTGGAGGTCTGAGCACCGGCAGGCCCAAGGGCCTGACCAGCGCCAACTGAGAGCGGGGCGCCTCGATTTGCATCGAGGCGCCCCGCTCCAGTACGTTTACGTCTCCGCCAACAAGGGAAGCCCGGCACCTTCGTGTGCCCGAGCGGCTGACCGGATGGGGCGGGGAATTCGACTCAGAACTTCTGATAAAGTCGGATCAACGCCGGAAAGCGGATCGAGAAAACCGAGAAGCTGGAAAGCACCGAGGAAATCGGATCGGAAAGATCTGATAGAGTCGGAAACGCAAGACCGAAGGGAAAAGCCCGGAGGAAAGCCCGAGAGGGTGAGTACAAAGGAAGCGTCCGTTCCTTGAGAACTCAACAGCGTGCCAAAAATCAACGCCAGATTAGTTGATACCCCGTCCATCTTCGGATGGTCGAGGTTCCTTTGAAAAAGTCCACCCCTTGGGGTGGCACACAGCGAGGACGCTGTGAACGACCGGTCCTATTCCGACCGATCGTTCCGCTCTCGTGTGTGTAGACCGGATTACCGGTAAACATTCACGGAGAGTTTGATCCTGGCTCAGGACGAACGCTGGCGGCGTGCTTAACACATGCAAGTCGAACGATGAAGCCCTTCGGGGTGG